>VGOC01000105.1 GCA_016865865.1 Chloroflexota bacterium | reverse complement strand
CACCAGGCCTGCGCTGACCAGCATCCTGCGCAACCACGGGTCGGGCGATCTCTGTTGGTCAATCCAAACCCAGGCCGCCACGGCAATTTGCAAACACGCAAAGGTCGCCCGATAACGGGGATTGTCCCATTGATCGCCGCCGCTCCGGAAAGAGGCCGAAAAAATCACGATCCAGATAGCCAGATTGATCCCCAAAATAAGCCGCTGGCGCGGCCTCCGCAGGGCGTGCAGCGGCGCATAGATCAGCATCGGCAGCAGCAATGTCCACCCCAGGGCGCGCCAGATGGCGATCAACCGCCAAAGCCAATTGCCGCTGGCGATCAGCGCCGCGGGGAGAAAAGGTTGTACGACGCCGTAAACCAAAACGATCCATTTGAACAATTCGGCGGGTGCATTGGCAAAAAGCTTGGTTAGCCACCCCGAAGCCCGCTGACTGAGGATGGTTTGCCAGATCCCCGACCGCTCGACCCAATACCCAAAAATGGCGATTGGGTTGGTCATCTCTCCTTGCGAGTGTTGCGCGCCGAAGAACAACAGACCGGCAAACCCCAGGATCAACAATATCACCGCAGTTGTCCACGCACGCCAATCTCGCAGCCACCGCAGGTCGAGCATGCAGAGCGCGGTCAATCCCAACGCAACCACCAGCAACATCGTAAATGCTGGAGAGAGAGGCAGCGATGCAAGCAAAGCGCCTATCAGCCACAAGCCGCCCGGCCAGGCGCGCTGACGCAATGCAAGCACAATCCCATACATCGCTGCGGCGGCTAAGGTCATCGTGAATGCTTCGCGCATTTGCGAACTTCCCAGCAGCGCAGCATCAGGATAGAACGCAAAAAACCAGGCGGCTACTTTGGCCGCGCCCTCTCCCCACAATCGTCGCACGAAGGCCCAGGTGAACAAAATCGCCAACGACGAAACCGCAGCAGTCAGGACGACCATGATGAGCGGTTGATGCACTCCTCCCCCAAGATAACGATAAATCAAGGCGCTCAAAAACAAGAGTCCCCCATATTGATCCACTGCGAGATAAGCATCGAAGGCTTCCGAGAGAGGCCGGTTCGATTGCGCCAGTTCCCAGGCTGCCGTGTCGCGTTCGTAGGCGTCGGCCATGACGTACCCGGCGACTTCAGCGTCAGAGTGATATCCCCAAAGGGGAAGCGCGATGAACCAGAATGCACCCAGGGCCAGACGGAAAGCCGCAGCCCCAAGCAATAACCAGATCAACCAGCGGGGAACGGACTCCTTTTGGGTGGCTCGCAGACTCCCAAAGAGGAGTCCTGCCCCCAGGAGGGATGCTGCGAAGAAGGCCCCCCATCCCTGAAGGGATGCGAAACCCGAAGAGATCCAGGCCAACCCGAGCGAAAGAAGAAGCAATCCGATAGAAACAACAGCAATTCGCTTTTGCATGAAGTCCTACAAACCCTCGAGGATCTTTTCGGCCCGGGCTTCCCAAGAATATTTTCGAGCATCGAGGCGCGCCTGACGAGCCAGCGCTTCCCGGCGCGAGGGGTTTGTTCGTAACTCCTGAATCGCCGTCACCCAGGCATCGAGGTCATCCGGGGGCAACAGGATGGCATTCTCGGAAGTCAACGTTTCTCGCAATACCGGCAGATCACTTGAAATCACTGGCCGCCCACAGGCCAGGTATTCGAACATCTTCATCGGGCTGAGATAGCGGGCAATGTCGCCGCCAGAAGAGGCCGCCACCCGCTCTTGATAAGGCATCAGCAGGACATCACTGGCCGCCTGGTACCGCGGCAGTTCGGCGTTCGACACGAATCCTGTCAGGATGACATTCACGATGCCCGCCTTCTCGATTTCGGCGCGCATTCTGGCTACGTCATCCGGTTCGCCGCCGACGAGCATGAACGTCACATCAGGTTGGCGATTTGCCAGGGGGAGCAGCAGTTCGACGCCGCGACCGGGATAGAGATGGCCGGTATATCCGAGGGTGAAGCGTTCAGGAAGCGAGAGCGCAGCGCGAGCATCGGCTGGGGCAGGGAGATTGACGTAACGCTCCAGGTCCACCCCATCAGGGGCGATGAGCGTAAAGGGGGGCGCCGGCAGGGGAGAAAACCTTCGAGCCAAATCATCTCTCAGGGCGCGCGTGATCAACACCAACCGGCGCGCGCCGCGCCCCTTCGAAAACAGATTCAACAACATCGCTGCGCCGCGCCCCTTCGGGAAATCGTGAATCTCATAAATCGTCGAAATTCCCAACCAACTGGACAGCGCGGCGGACTGGGGCAGGCGGGTGTAGATCAAATCGGCGCCCCGCTGCCGGGCATAACGCACCGCCCGGTAGCCATAATCATAACGGCGCATCCAGGAGCGAGCGGGCAGCCATTCCACTTGAAATTGATGTTGCAAACCGTAGTGGCGCGCGAGCTCGTCCCAGGGTTCACCCTCACCCCCCGCTCTGGCGGACTCCCCCCTCTCCCAACAGGGAGAGGGGGGCCGGGGGGGTAAAGGTGAAGTCACGAATACCTCATGTCCCAAGACAGTCATCGCCTGCGCCATTTTCATCACCTGGATGGTATTGGCGCGGCGTGCGGGGAGATAGGTCGGGGCAATCAGGCAGATCTTCATGTTTCAGGCTCAACTTGCGCCTGGCCTCGGACATCCAATAGGACGCGGATGACGGCTGCCCCAACGGTGAAGAAATAATAGCCGGCCAGTAAACCCGCGAAAGCCAGATAGCCATAGCGAGGTACAAGGAGAAAGATCGCCGACACCTTGAGCGCCATCCCGCAGAAATTGATGATGGTAGGAAACACCGCCCTCCCCAGGGATAACAGCGCCACCCGATTCCAGTAGAAGATATTGACAAAGGTGTAGCCGATGAGCAGGATGACCAGGGGCGCATAGGCTGGCAGATATTCTGGGCCGTAGCTGACTCCAATCAGCCACTTGCCAAAAATGATCAATACCAAAGTGACCGGCACAGAATAGATTGCTGCCAGCCGCGACCCCTGGCGCAGCACATACCGCACGTTATCCCAGTTGCGACGGGCGATCTCGCGAGTCAGTTCCGGGAAGGTGGCAGTCGGCAAGGGGCTTACCGGCAATTGTAAAAGATTGGTGATGGCCAGGGCTGTCTTATAGTAGCCAGCCTGGATAGGGCCGATGAAAGCGGAAACCCATAGCACCTCGCTATCCTTAGCAACCAGGCTGATGGTGCTGCTGAGATTGGTGCTGAAGGCAAAGGCCAGCAAGTCGCGGCGTTCATCTTTCAAGAGGCTGAGCGGCGTCCGCCACCAGCCCGCGCCCCAGGCGCGCCGGGCTTCGATCAACGCGGCGATGGTGACAGAGAGCGAATATACGATCTTGCCGATCATGTACGCCAGAACGATGGCTGTCAACCCGCCTTTCGCAAAGAAGATGATCACGGTCAAGGCCAGGATCATGGCGCTCTGAGCTGCCGTAGCGGTAGCGATGACCCGGAAACGATCGAGAATTTGCAGCAAGCCGCTGGCGCTCTCGTATATCACATTGGCCAGGACGATACAACCATAAATCTGAAACCAAAACGCCAGCCCGGCATCCTGGGCGAAGTATTGCGCGCCAAGGGGGGCCAACCCCCAAATCAAGGCCAATGCCACAAGCGATCCGCCGATCTCCAGCAAACCGGCCATCTTGAACACTGCTGCAGCGCGCGGATGATCACCTGCTTCCTGATAGTGACCGACATAGCGCACCACTAATTCGTTCATTCGGAAGGAGGCGAAGCGGTTGACCACACTGGTAAATTGGGTGATAGAGCCTAGAATGCCGAAATTGGCCGGCCCGAGGAGTCGGCCAGCTAAAATACTCTGAAACACACTCATCCCCGCCGCCAGACCAGTTGCGCTCAGTAAATAACTGGCATTGGTGACGATGCGGCGAAGAAGCTCATTTTCGAGGATGCGCTTGTAAATCAAATGATCTTCAATTCCTTTGCCCAGGTACGATTGGCGTTGTACCATTCGATCGTTCGGCTGATCCCTTCTTCCAATCCTACAGCGGGCTTCCAACCCAGAAGTTCACCGGCCTTGGAAACATCCGCCAGATTGGCTTTCATATCAGCCCTGGCGAAAGGATGGTATTGGATCACCGCCTTTCGGCCAACATGTTCCTCGATAATGCCGATCAAATCATTCATCGTGATAGACTCATGCCCTCCTAAGTTGAAAATCTCGAAGCCGACATCCTTCAACCCCAAGATCACGCCGCGAGCAATATCATCGATATAAGTATATCCACGCGACTGGCTGCCATCCCCATTGAGATGTAAAGTTTCACCTTCGGTGATCCAACGGATGAAGCGAAAAACAGACATATCCGGGCGGCCTGCCGGCCCGTAGACTGTAAAAAAGCGTGCGATGCTGACATCAATATCATAAAGATAATGATAGGCATGGGCGATGGCCTCTGCGCCCTTTTTGCTGGCGGCGTAAGCCTGCAAAGGCCGGGCACTATCGGCGGTCTCTGGCGTTGGCAAAGGGGCGTCGGCGCCGTAGATACTCGAAGTAGATGCCAAAATGAACTTCGAAATGCCCTGTCGTTGACACAGCTCCAGGAGATTAAGCGTGCCTGTGATATTCGTATCCACATAAACCCAGGGGTTTTCCACGCTGGCGCGAACCCCCGCGCGAGCGGCCAGGTTGATCACGGCGTTCAACGTTGACGCGTTCGAACGCTCGAACGCCTGGAGAAAATCTCGATCAGAGATATCGAGGCGATAGAACTCGAATCCATCCCGATCGCGTAAGTTTCTCAATCGGTATTCCTTCATGCGCACATCGTAGGCGTCGTTGATGTTGTCCAGACCCACAACGGTATGCCCCGTGTCGAGCAGCATTTCAGCTACCCGGGCAGCGATGAATCCAGCGACCCCGCTAACCAGGTAATTAGCCATAATTCGCTCGTCCTTCGATATACTTGACTGTGGATGGCAGACCGCCGACCGCGGAAAAGCCAGAAAACATTCATGGGCTGCGGTCGGCGGTCGGATATCAGTGGTCAATGACTATAGCCGCGCAACTTTGGGGTTCTTTCGCCCCATCTCTCCTAGAGCATTGCGCGTATCTACAATGCAAGCCGCCGCATCCAGAATGGCGGCGTAGTCATAGTTGCTGTGATTCGTGATGATCACAACACAATCTGCATCTCGAACCGCGGCCATCAAATCCGTGACACTCTGCAACTCGAGCTCTTCTTCCGTTATTTTCGCGACATAAGGATCGTGGTAACTTACCTTGGAACCACTTTGTTCCAAGAGACCAATCACATCCAGAGCCGGTGATTCGCGCAAATCGTCAATATCCGGTTTGTATGCGGCGCCCAACACCAGAATTCGGCTGCCTTTCAAGGGCTTGCCTAGCTCGTTCAAGGTATCCTGCACTTTGCGGACGACATAGCGAGGCATCCCCAGGTTGATCTCCGAAGCCAGTTCGATGAAGCGGGCTGTGTAATCCAACGAACGGAGTTTCCATGACAGATAAAGCGGGTCAATGGGAATACAATGCCCGCCCAAACCTGGGCCGGGGGTGAACTTCATGAAACCGAAGGGTTTGGTCGCCGCGGCATCTATCACTTCCCAAACATCGATTCCCAGGCGATCACACATTACAGCCATTTCGTTGACCAGGCCGATATTGATCATCCGAAAAGTGTTCTCGAGCAATTTAGCCATTTCCGCCACCTCAGCGGAGGAGACAGGAACGACAGTTTGGAGGGCGCCGCGATACCAGGTGGAGGCTACCTCCGAGCAGGCTTCTGTGATTCCGCCAATCACCTTGGGTGTGTTGATCGTGGTCCAATCTTCTCGCCCGGGGTCAACGCGCTCGGGGGAAAACGCCAGGAAGTAATCTTCGCCCACGATGAGATCGTTCTCCTCGCCCAATTGGGGCAGCAGGATTTCCCGCGTCGTGCCGGGGTAGGTGGTCGACTCGAGTACCACGACCATGCCGGGGTGCATGTACTTCGCCAACTCGCGAGTGACGGATAGGATGAACGATAAATCCGGGTCGCCAGTCTTCCGCAAGGGGGTCGGCACACAAATGCTGACCGCATCCACATCCACCAATACCGAAAAGTCGGTGGTCGCTTTCAACTTCCCGGCTTCGGCCAGGCGCGCAACCACTTCCGTGGGCACATCCTGGATATAGCTTACGCCTTGATTCAGTTTTTCGATCTTTCTCGAATCGGGGTCAATACCAATCACCTCGAACCCAGCTTCGGCAAAGACCGTGGCAAATGGCAAACCGACATAACCCAAACCAAGTACTGCAACGCTGGCAGTTTTGTTTTGCAACTTTTCTAACAGGGTATCTTTTGTATTCATAATTCTTCTTTCCTAACCCGGACTAGCCCTTCGGCTTTGCTCAGCCCTTCGGCTTTGCTCAGGACAGGCCGGAATCCTTCGTCAGTGCTCAGGACAGGCCAAACCGGGAATATTGAACCGCAAAGACGCCATGAGCGCAAAGAAAACCTAATAAAAAACTTCGCGCCCTTCGCGTCTTCGCGGTGAATTTTCTTGTTTTTTGCCTGCACTGTGCGCAGGCACACGTGTGCAAGAATTTCATTTCTAAGGTACAAGAATAGGTTAGAAGCAAACAGATGGTACATTAAACCACAAATCCACGAATTCCCCATCCTGATTTAAATCATGAGTCCACTGAAGAAACAACGAATAGTGGATTCGGGGCGGCATACATGGGGGCGCGTGCTTCGCACGCGCCCCCATGTATGCCGCCCCGCCCCCTCTTTCAGGAGTTTATTCAGTGAACACGATCATCAAAACATGCTGAGTTGTTTGGGGTCCGATTTTTCAACAGTGGGTTCGATTTCATATTCTGGGGCGCTCTCTGCCGAGGCGATCAAAGCAGGCAGTCGCGCAAAATCGCTTACCAGAACGGAACGCAAAGAAGGTTGATGCAACGCGGCGGCCGGGTGATACATGGGCACGATCAAGCGCCCCTTTAAACGCATTGCCCGCCCGTGAACTTCGCTGATCTTGGCATTCGGAATGAACTTTCCCATCGAGTAACGCCCCAGCGTCACGATCACTTTTGGATTGATGGCCTGTATCTGTTGCTCCAAATAAAAATCACACGTACTTAGCTCTTCTAGATGAGGGTCGCGATTGCCTGGCGGTCGGCATTTCACCACATTGCCAATGAAAACCTGCTCCCGTCGCATACCAATCTGGTCTAACAATTCATCTAAAAATTGACCTGCTGGGCCAACAAAAGGACGACCCTGCTCATTTTCATGAAAACCCGGCCCCTCGCCAATGAACATGATCTCTGCATTTGCCGGACCTTCCCCCGGCACCCCTCTCTTCCTGGAAAAATGTAAATCGCATTTCGTGCACACTTGAACTTCCCGTTCCACTTTAGCAAGGATTTCTTCGGAATTCATGGGAATATTTCTCCTTCTTCTGCGAAATCGAGGGGACAGTCGCTTGTGAAGCGACTGTCCCCTCGGTTACACGATACACAAATACATCACCCTGGGATCGGTTCTCCGTGATGAAGATAGATAGGTGACAGGGTGGCAGGGTGGGCATCATCCCCCGCCTCCCAGCGCTTCCAGGCCAGTTCCGCCAGCACCGCTGGCCGGCGGACCGATTGGGCTGGCGAGGTCAGTTGAACATTTTTGTACTTACGCCCTAACCGTTGACGAGCCTCTTCATCCAGCTCGCCACACACGATCGTGGGTTCGGTAATACTGTCGGCTAATCCATCGAGAGTCAGAGATTCGAGCCTGCCTGTCGATTGCCATTGCCTATTGACGCTATGGTACCACCCTACCGCCAACCGTTTGCGCCCAGCCGCTAACACAGCGACAAATAGCTTATCCGCAAGAGGCTGTGCGGCAGCCAATACATCCAGTGTCGGTACGCCAATCAAAGGGATATGTTCGCTGAAAGCCAGCCCTTTTGCAAAGGCCAGTCCAATGCGCAGCGCAGTAAACGAGCCTGGGCCTGTCGCCACACCGAGGGCGCTGAGGTCCCCGGGCGTAACGCCGGTTCTGACAAGCATCTCAGCGACAGCAGGGGCAAGCTCCACAGTATGATGACCCTGGCTGGTCCAGGCCGTCTCGGCCAGCACCTGAATGCCATCATACAAAGCGATCCCCACCATGCGGGTGGATGTATCCACAGCCAATAACATCACGAAACTCCAAAAATCTGCTTGCGGAAATGACCCAACAAAACCTGGTGGTGATCGCCACGCGCTGAAAACAAGAACTGGCGCTGCGTCTCGTCCAGCCATTCCAGGTTTACCGAAATACGATCCCCGGGGAGGGCGTCTTCGATTCTGTCAGCCCACTCTACGACTAGCGGCCCCCGCTCCAACATGCTCTCCAAATCTAGATCAATGGCTTCCGCTGATCCGCTCAGCCGGTAGGCATCCAAATGAGAAAGCCGCCGACCATCGAGCCGGCGATATACGTTGACCAGCACAAAGGTAGAACTCGAAACAGGGTCCAGCGACCCCCACCCGGCGGCAATGCCTTGCACCAGCGTAGTCTTTCCGGCGCCCAAATCCCCCACCATCCCGACCACATCACCCGACTGCAATAAAGCGCCCAAACGCATCCCTACCCGCCGGGTCTGCTCAGTGCTGCGGCTGATGATCTCTAGTGAGTGGGGATCAAGGATAGGGGACATGAGAGGTTTCTTTAGTGAGATAAGAATCTTTTTGCGCTAGAACTCCCAGGCCAGATCACTTGCGCCACTTGACAGTCACCCGACTGTCATCGTATTGCAAAGCAGCTAATACTTCTCCTTTGTCTAGCTTGGGTGGTGACTTCAACGAAACCAATAAACATTCTTCCGGCACAGGTTCGATGATCGTAAATTGTGATCCGTGCGGCTGCCAGGTAAACGGTTTTTGCACCCCAGGCACAAACTCCTAAAACGACATCGTCCAGCCCAACGTTGGATGGTTTCCATTCTGCGCCAATGCAGGATGCAAAAATTTGCTCCCATTCGCTGCCTGCCACAT
>VGOC01000104.1 GCA_016865865.1 Chloroflexota bacterium | reverse complement strand
GTGTTCATCTGTGGCTGATTTGAGTTTTAAAACACTCTCTAAGCACCGCGAATGGCTCAGAAAGATTAGCGCAGATTGGCGAAGATTAGCGGATTCGTTTTCTCTCTTCCGGCTTGTCCGGGTTAGGATCATATCGGTGAATTGGCAAAGCAAATCTGCCCGCTCCTTCAGTGATAAGGATTGAAACCATCGCGCTTTCGATTCGAGCGTTTCTTCTTTGCGATCATGCGATATAGATCGACTCAGCATATACCTATTCTCTATTCGTTGTTTTTTCAGTAGACTCATGATTCCTTGTAACTGCTCAGCCATCGAACAGATCTACCCGAAAAAAGGGTGTGCGCAGGGGGCTACGCCCCCTGCGCACACCCTTTTTTCGGGAATTTCTCCGTTTGGCTGAGTAGTTACTGACCTTTCGCTGAAATTAAAATGACTTTCGTGAATTCCATGCTTTTGCTTGCCATTTTCGCCGATTTTTCGCTAAATATCCTGAATTTGTCTGGATCATTTTGCAAGTTTGAATTTCCTGGTCGGCGTCGAAAAAACGATCCACTAAATATAGAGTTGTTTGCATGAAAACCGCCATATATGGTGGTTCATGAATTCGCGATTTCGTCAAAAATTTCAGCGAATGGACAGTAAGAAACCTTCCAGGTTTGACAAACTAGGTTTATGGTTTCTCAACTTTGCGGAAATCCTGGGCGTCGATGAAGGATTGGGACCTCGAAGAGCGAATCAAAGGTTGGGCTGCCGAGCGCGGCCAGGGCGAGGTAGATCCCAAGCTGGCCTGGGCGCGGCAGGCCTTGCAAGGCGCGCCCGTGGAAATCAACACTGCTCCCCGCGAGATGCTGCTGCGCGTCCCCGGCGTCGGGCCAAAGGGGGTCGAGGCGATCTTGAGGGCCAGGCGGCAGCACAAATTGCGGGATTTGAGTCAATTGAGCAAACTGGGGGTTCTGACCCGCAAAGCCGCGCCGTTCGTTCTGCTGGATGGCGCGCAGCCGGCGAGGCAATTGGTTTTGTTTTGAGAAGACCCACCCCCTCCTAACCTCCCCCATTTGCAAAAGCGGCAAATGGGGGAGGGACAATGTGTTTATATGTACAAAAAGACTTCATAAGAACACACTCCTCCCCCCATTCTTGTAGTTTAGAATGGGGGGACCGAGGGGGGTCATTCACCACACGCTCGCACCAGATTTTCAGCCAATTCAATCAACCGCTCTTCGCCGATCTGCTGCATGAGTTCCAGGCAGCGTAGAGAGTAGGGTTGAGCGCGTTGTTTCTCGCCCGCATGCAGCAGTGCGAGGGCAAAATTGCCGCAATCAGCCGCTTCACCGTAGCTGTCCCTGATTGCCCGACGGATTTCCAGGGCGAGATTCAATTGCGCCTCGGCCCGGTCGAGGTTTCCCATCTGGATTTCCAGGCGACTTAACGCGGCCAGCACGTTGGCTTCGCCCAACCGGTCACCCACGGCGCGGAACAAGGCCAGGGCCTGGGCGTAGCTTTCCAGGGCGGCATCGTTTTCCTTACGAAACTGTTGCACGTCGCCGATGGCCTGAAGCACGTTGGCTTCGCCCAACTTCGCACCCACGGCGCGGAACAAGGCCAGGGCCTGGGCGTAGCTTTCCAGGGCGGCATCGTTTTCCTTACGAAACTGTTGCACGTCGCCGATGGCCTTCAGCACGTTGGCTTCGCCCAACCGGTCACCCACGGCGCGGAACAAGGCCAGGGCCTGGGCGTAGCTTTCCAGGGCGGCATCGCGCTCATCTCGAAACTGTTGCACGTCGCCGATGGCCTTCAGCACGTTGGCTTTCAGGCCGGCCTCCTTGAGGCCCAGGGTTAACGCGGTTTCGAGCCAGGTTTTCCAATCCTCCCAGATGCGGAATACGTTATAAAGCCAGTTGCGGGGCTGGGTGGCCAGATGGGCCAATAACTCCCCCTCCCCACTGGTTCGCGCCCACTCGGCAGCGAAGCGCAGGTTATCCAATTCATCGGCTACCTGCGGGGCATTGGAAAGATCATCAAGACTGTGCTGTTGAAACAAATTCAACAACCATTCGACCTGGGCAAAGTGAGCCTGCCTCTCTTCCCCGCTGGCGCGTAGTTTTTCGGCGGCATATTCGTCCAGCAAATCGTGCGGGCGATAGCGCTCACGCAGGCCGGTCGCGGGTTTGAGCAGCGAGCGATCGAGCAAACGCCCGATGGCGTCGGCTGCCCTCTCAGCGGAATCTCCCCATACGGCAGCGACGGCTTCGGGGCAGAATCCACCAGGAGCGAAAGTCGCCAGGCAATCGAAACGCCGCCGGTCCTCCGCGCTCAAATCCTGATAACTGATATCGAAGACGGCGTATAAATTCAAGTGCGGATCATCGCCGGCCTTGAGTTCCCCCAGGCGATGTTCCAGTTTGTCGGCGAACCAGGCAATGGGCGTCGCTAGATGCTCCATTACCCGGATACGCCGGGCGGCGATATCCAGGGCAAGGGGGTTATAGCAGCAGCGTTTCGCCAGACGTTCGGCGGTTTCACTTTCGGCCTGCACACGCTCGGGAGTGAGCACCTCTTCCAATAAGGTTTGCGCCTGGTCGGCGGTCATGGCGTCGAGCTGGTACGTAGCGCGGACCGGCAGCGCGGCCAGGTTGCGCAGGCGGCTGGTCACCAGACAGGCGTTGGGCGGCGAGGGTGGCAGATAGTTGGCCAGTTGGTCGGCGTTGACCGGGCGCACATCATCCAACACGATCAGTGTCTTGCGATTTGCAAGAAAGCCCCGGACAGCAGCGACGCGTTGTGAGTAGGTATAGGCAGGCTCTAAAGCCAGGCCGCAGGCAAAGGCCAGGTCGGCGACAATCTGTGAGGGTGTCTTTTCCCCCACGTTCAGCCAAAACACATCCTCGAATTGCGTCGAGAGTTCATGCGCAGCGCGTTTTGCCAGCTCGGTTTTCCCCACCCCTCCCGGAGCGTGGACGCCAACGATCGCCGCCAGACCATTGCCTCTCAGCCGTTGGCGGACATCGTATTCGATTTGCCCGCGATGGATATAGACTTCTGGAAATGTCGGGATGAACCCTGAGGCCCGCGGCGGAGGTTCCGTCGTGCGTTCTTGTTGGATCACCACCTGTCCGATCTCCCCGGCGATCACGCTGGTTCCGATTCCCTCCTGCCTGAAATGATCGCCGATCTGCACACCGGACGTCGCCGTGGTCGGCTCAGGCTTCTCGGCCTCCTCCTTTGGGAAGAAGAAATCGCGCACAGCGGGCAGCTTGCTGAGCAGCGCCACTACGGCTGCCAACGCAACGCCGATCAACGTCAACAGGCTGCCGGGCAGTCCCTCCAGCCATTGCGGAAAAACCCATGCGCTGATCCCAGCCAGGATGAGCGCCAAGATGAGTATGATCAAGATCGTGAAAAATACCTTGCGCATACAGCCCTCCCCAATCCCTCATCACTAATACCTAACATCCAATCCCATTGTAACACAAGAGTAGAAGCCCGTTTTCTATCAGAAAACGGGTTTGTATTTTCCCCTCGCGGTATAATACCCTCATTCACAAACCCCCTAACTCCTATCTCCTACCCCCCTCCCGGAGTCCCTATGACCCTCAGCAAACAAGCCCGATCTATCGCCCCCTCCCCCACCTTCGCCCTGAACGAGAAAGCGCGCCTGCTGCGCGAGAAGGGCGAGCCGGTGATCTCGCTGGGCATCGGCGAACCCAAGAATCCCACCCCTATCAACGCCATCCTGAGTTCCTCGGCCAAACTGCGCGTCGGCGATATCAAGTACTCGCGCGTTGATGGCGCCCCTTCGCTGAAGAAGGCCATCATCGGCTACACCGAGGAAAACTACGGGCGGGTGGTGGCCCCGGAGAATATCATCGTCACCACCGGGGCTAAGCAGTCGCTCTTCAACATCATCTACACCCTGGTCAACCCGCAGGACGAGGTGATCATCCTTGCGCCCTACTGGGTCAGCTACCCCGAGATGGTCAAGATGTGCTACGCCGCGCCGGTGATCGTCGTCCCGGAGGACGGCACCTTCTACCATCGTATGCAGGACATCGAGCAGAAGGTCGGTTCGTACACCAAGGCGATCATCGTCAACAGCCCCAACAATCCCTCCGGGGTGATCTACCCTGAGGAATTCATCGCCGATCTGGTGGCGTTCTGTGAGCGCAAGGGGATCTATCTGATCATGGACGACATCTACCACAAGCTGGTTTTCGACCGCAAACGGTGGACGCCGGGTTACAAATACACCGACAAGGACACCGAGAACTCGCGCCTGATCGTGGTCAACGGCATCGCCAAATCCTACGGCATGACCGGCTTCCGCATCGGCTGGGTGATTGCGCCGCGCAAACTGGTCGAGGTGATGACCAATGTGCAGGGGAATATGACCTCCAATCCTTCCGTGCTGCTGCAAGCCGCCGCGGAGGGCGCGTTGACTGGCCAGCAGGCCATCATCGAGAACCTGCGCCTGACCATCGAGAACAACCGCACCGTGATCCTCGATGAACTCAAGGCCTTCAACGACATCAGGCTGACGCCGCCGGATGGCACTTTCTACTGCCTGCCGGATTTCCGGGCTTATGGGGATGACTCGACCAAACTGGCCGAATTTCTGCTCGAAAAGGCGCTGGTCGTGACCGTGCCGGGAAAGGAGTTCGGCATGGAAGGCCACCTGCGTCTGAGCTATTCCGGTTCGGTCAAGGAGATCACCGAAGGCATCGCGCGCATGCGCTGGGCGCTCGACCCTCAGGCCCCCAACGAAATCTATATCGGCGACCGTAAGTTGATTCGAGATTGGTTATAGCAATACATCGCAAAAGGATATGTGCGGGGTGCTGCGCACCCCGCACATATCCTTTTGTGAGAACCCTCTCTTGATGGAGTCATCATGAATAATTTGCTCAACATCAAAACCCCCGCACAGGATCAGGCTCAGGCTTTGAAGGCTGATTACAGCCTCAGCAACCAGGGCTTCACCAATATCCGCCTGGCGTACTGGAACCTGCCCGGCGAGTCGCTGTACGAGGAGATCATTTTCCGGGGCGAGGGGCATATCTCTCACCGGGGCCCGATCATTGTGCCTTCGGGAAAACACACCGCCCGCGCCGCTCAGGATAAATTCGTCGTGCGTGAGCCAACCAGCGAGGAGGATATCTGGTGGGGTCAGTATAACCGCCCCTACAGCCGCGATAAATTCGAGGAGCTGTTCACCCGTCTGCAGGGCTTTGTGCAGGGGCGCGACCTGTTCGTGCAGGATTGCTTCGCCGGGGCGCATCCCGATTATCGCATCCCGGTTCGGGTCATCACCGAGCTGGCCTGGCACAGCCTGTTTGCCCGCAATATGTTCATCCTGCCCAGGTCCGCCGAGGAGTACCGCCTGCACGTGCCTGAGTTCACCGTCATCAGCCTGCCCTCCTTCCAGGCTTTCCCGCCCATAGACGGCACCCGTTCGGACACTTTTATCGTGATCAACTTCGAGCAACAACTGGCGGTCATCGGCGGCTCGGCGTATGGCGGCGAGATCAAGAAATCTATCTTCACCGTGCTCAATTACCTGCTGCCCAAACAGGGTGTGATGGCCATGCACTGTTCGGCCAACCAAGGGCAGGACGGCGATGTGGCTTTGTTCTTTGGATTATCCGGAACCGGAAAGACCAGTCTATCTGCGGACCCGAACCGGAGCCTGATCGGGGATGACGAACACGGCTGGGCGGATGACGGCGTTTTCAACTTCGAGGGGGGTTGCTACGCAAAAGTGATTCAACTATCCCCGAGCGCAGAACCCCAAATCTACGCCGCAACCCACAGATTCGGCGCCGTCCTCGAGAATGTGATCTACGACCCGGTCACCCGTCTGATTGACCTCGACGATGACGAGATCACCGAGAATACGCGCGCTTCCTATCCCCTGAGCTTCATTGACAACGCCCTGCCCGGCGGGCGCGGCGGGCACCCGAAGAATATCCTCATGCTGACCTGCGACGCTTCCGGCGTGATGCCTCCCATCGCCCGGCTGACCCCTCAACAGGCCATGTACCACTTCATCTCGGGCTACACATCCAAGGTCGGCGGCACTGAGATCGGTTTGGGCGAGGAGCCGGAGATCACCTTCAGCGCCTGCTTCGGCGCGCCTTTCATGGTGCACCACCCCGCTAAATACGCCGAGCTTTTAGCCCGTAAAATGGGGCGATACGGTGCGCACGCCTGGCTGCTCAACACTGGCTGGGTGGGCGGTCCCTACGGGGTCGGCAAACGAATCAGCATCGCCCACACCCGCGCTATCCTGACCGCGGCCTTGAATGGCGATCTGCTCGACGTGGATCACTACACCGATTCGATCTTTGGCTTCCAGGTGCCTACGAGCTGCCCCAACGTGCCGAGAGAGGTGCTCTTCCCTGCCGAGGTCTGGCCCAGCAAAGCAGCTTACAACGATAAATACCGTCAGTTGGCAGCGCGCTTCATCGAGAACTTCAAGAAATTCGCCGACGCAGCCTCTCCCGAAGTGCGCGCGGCAGGCCCAAAATCGTAGTACAGGTTAGCAATCTGTCTTGCAAATCATAACAGCAATACGACTACAAAGCCCAGGCGATCATAAAGCTTAGGATTCCCACGATCACCCCTAAGTGCAGGAACAGGTCGCTTTCGGCGAGCCACCCTACCCCAGGGACGAGCCGCAGGACGAAATTCAACGCCACCAGCAGAATCCCTAGAAGCGGGATCAATCCCTTTCGCTTCGATAAAAACTCCGATAGTCTATCCAAAAAATGATTGAAGTTCTGCATAACGCGACCTCCCGGAGACCCAAAATTCTTTCGACAGATTTTTTCTCCGCGAACTCTGCGTCTCCGCGGTTTTATGTATTCGTAGCCTGACTCTTGAGGTAGGCGCTGAATTCAGCCAGCAGGCGGCCAGGGATGCGCCCCTGGATCGAGACTCCCTGGCTGCCATGTTCGATCCGCTCGACTTCGCCCTGGTTGTGAAAGAGTGAGATCAACCTGCCTTCTTGATAGGGCAACACCACTTCCAGGGGGGAGTATCTCTCGAAGAGCTGCGCCTGCACCGCTCTGAGCAAATCTTTGATGCCCTCGTTCATCATCGCCGAGATCGCCACCGCGCTGGAGAATTCGTCCAACGCTCGACGCGCCGCCCCTGGATCATGCAGCCTGTCTATTTTGTTGAGGGCTGTCAGGACAGGGATATGATCGGCGCCGATTTCAACCAGGGTTTGGTGAACCGCCCTGGCCTGGGCTTGCACATTGGGATGGGTGATATCCAGGACATGCAGCAGCAGGTCGGCCTCGGCGATCTCTTCCAGTGTGGCGCGGAAAGCGGCCACCAGCATAGTGGGCAGCTTCTGGATGAAGCCGACAGTATCTGTGAAGAGGACGGCTTTTCCATCGGGAAGTTCGACCCGGCGGGTGGTGGGATCGAGGGTGGCGAAGAGCTGGTCGGCCACATACACATCGGCAGATGCCAGGCTGTTCAGCAACGTTGATTTCCCAGCGTTGGTGTAACCTACCAGGGCTACGATGGGAATTCGCGAGCGCTTTCGCTGGGCGCGGTGACGCTGCCGGTGGGCGCGCACTTTATCCAGCTCGTCCTTCAAGTGATCTATGCGCCGGTGGATATCGCGGCGGTCTACCTCGAGTTGAGTCTCACCGGGGCCGCGCAGGCCGACTCCGCCGGCTCGGCCGGTTCGGCCGCCGCCCCCGCCAGCCTGCCGGGCCAGGTGAGTCCAGGCGTGCGTCAGGCGCGGTAGAAGGTATTCGTACTGCGCCAGCTCCACCTGCAGGGCGCCCTCTCGAGTGCTGGCATGTTGGGCAAAGATATCTAAAATCAAAGCCGTTCGATCCAGAACGCGAATATCGTCGCCGAATAACTTCTCGAGTTCGCGCTGATGCCTGGGAGAGAGTTCATCGTCGAACAAGATGATCTGAGCGCCGACCTCGCCAGCCAACGATTTGATTTCGTCTGCTTTTCCCGGGCCGATGAATGTTTTTTGATGGGGGGTCTGGCGTTTTTGTGCCTCTGAGCCAACCACCTCTAAACCGGCTGTATCTGCCAGTAAGCTGAGTTCTTCGAGTGAGTCATCGAGTGATAGCAGATGGCTTTGTTGGTGAAACTCGACCCCCACCAGGAACACTTTTTCGCGCGGCGGTAGTGTGTTGATTATTTCTTTTGCCATAAGGGTTTGATCGCCAGCATGTCGTTTGCTTCTTCGCAGGTTTGCTCTTTGCCGGTGGAGTCCGTTCTGGCGATAGACGCAAATAACTTGTTTATTCTAGCATCAGGGGATTCTTTTCGCACCGGCAAGAGAATGTGAAAGATCGTTCCTGGGCATGTTGCCTCATCGTAGCCTTCCGACTCGACCCAAATCGTGCCGCCGTGAGCCTCGATGATGCCTTTGGTGATCGGCAGCCCCAGGCCTGGCCCGCCGCCCTTATATTTCGTCTTCCCACTGGAGTGCAGCGAGACATCGCCCAAATGGCCGAATTTCTCGAAGATGCTGATTTGATCGTCTGGATCAATGCCGATTCCGGTATCCTTCACGGTCATTTCGATGAACCCGGGCAGACGCCGGCCGCTGACCGTGATGGAGCCGCCATCGGGCGTGTACTTCACCGCATTGGTCAAGACGTTCCAAATGGCCTGGTATAGGCGTTCGGGATCGCCAAAGATCATCTCGTCAACGCCGGGAAACTCCTCGATGGTGAGGTTCAAAGAGCGCTCGATGACTGCTCCCACGATCTCCTGGCGGACGATCCCCAACAATTGATTGAGCCACACAGGCTGATAATTGATTTTCAGCATATTATTGTCAATGAGGGAGACATCAATCATATCATCAATGATCTCTCGCAGGCGGCGGATGCCATTGTCTATCCCTTTGAGCATGATCTCGACGCGGTCGCGCGCCTGATCGTCCTTGGGAAAGTTATCCAGCAGCATCGAGGAATAGCCCTCGATCAAGGTCAGCGGGGTGCGCAACTCATGGGCGGCTACGGAAATGAAATCCGACTTTCTGGCGTCGAGGCGTTCCA
>VGOC01000103.1 GCA_016865865.1 Chloroflexota bacterium | reverse complement strand
GTGTTCATCTGTGGCTGATTTGAGTTTTAAAACACTCTCTAAGCACCGCGAATGGCTCAGAAAGATTAGCGCAGATTGGCGAAGATTAGCGGATTCGTTTTCTCTCTTCCGGCTTGTCCGGGTTAGGAGATTTGACTCGATATTGTTTGGCTCGAAAGCGCGGGGCGACAGCGAACCAGATTCGGATATTGATATTTTGCTCATCGTGGATCAGGAAGATTGGCATTTTCGACATCAGATTAGCGATATTGCTTCTGGTATAGCGTTAGAACATGGTGTTCTGATTGGCTCATTCATTATCGCTAAGGATCGATGGGAAATGATGAAGCGCGAGCGATTCAGCCTTTACGAAAACGTGGCCCGGGAAGGTATTCCTCTTCTTTTGGGGACAGATTGACCCGCTCGAAAATATCATCCAACATGGATAGAAACTCCTCCTGGCGTTGGCTGGTGAGGAGTTTTTTGCGGATTTCTTTCGATAGTGGATACGGGGAAAGATAGCGCGCAGCGTGCTTGCGGAAGAGCACCAGACCCATTTCTGGCCCATAGAATTCAAAATTGTGTTCCAGGTGTTTCAGCATCATCTCGCGCGCCTGCTCGAAGCTGACCTGCTCACGGTCGAGGCGACTGAAAATCCAGGGGTTGCCGATGGCAGCGCGGCCGATCATCACGGCGTCGCATTGGGTGTAGTCTTTCATGCGCTGGATGTCCGCAACGGTCTTGACATCCCCATTGCCGATCACGGGGATATTCACGATGCTTTTGACCTCGGCGATGGCATCCCAATTCGCCTGGCCGCCGTAGCCCTGCATCTTCGTGCGGCCATGTAGGGCGATCAATGAGCCGCCGTTCTCCTCGACGACGCGGGCGATGAGCGGGTAGGTCTGGCTGTCGTCGTCCCAGCCCAGGCGGATTTTGCCGCTGACGGGGATCGCCAGGGAGGCAGTCAACAGTTCGAAAATGCGCGCCACCTTCAAGGGAGTCCGCATCAGCCCCACCCCTGCGCCGCGGCTGGCGATGGTCCTGGAGGGGCAACCCATGTTGACATCCACGATGTCCGCGCCAAGTTCCTGAGCGCGTAACGCAGCCGACCGCATCACCTCAGGCTCATCCCCATAAAGCTGGATCACCACCGGACGTTCGTCTTCCTCATAATATAATTTATCGGCGATCTGTTTGGGCGGATCGAGAACCTCCTCGGCCTTGACAAATTCGGTGTAGCTCATCGCCGAACCCAACTGGCGGCACAGGGAACGGAAGGGCCAGTCGGACAAGCCGTCCATGGGCGAGAGGATTACATCGCCGTGGATGGGGATGGGACCGATGTGGAAGGTGGGTGCGGGGGGCATGCGAGTTAGGAGAAATAGGAGATAGGGTTATGGGTTAGAGGAGGCGCATCTGATGGCTTTGTTCCGTGATTTTTTCCGGCGTGAAGACGGGCATCCGGGTGGCGATGCTGTAACGCTGGCAGAGTTCGTGAAAAACCTCTTCAAGCTGGCTGATATGGGGCGAATTACAGATGTATTGAAAGCCGTATCGCTGGATATATTTCTGCTTGATTCCGGGGAAGAGCTGATCGAGTTTAGCGTAGTAATAATCGCGTGAACCGACCCGCAGGCTCATGCCGAACCAGGGGAGGATATAGGATGCGCCGTTTCTGTGAGCCAGTTCGACCAGGCGGGTGATATTCTCTGGGGTGTCCCCGATGAAGGGCAGGATGGGCATCATCGTCACCCCGGAGTGGGTTCCGGCATCCGTCAGGGATTTCATCGCCTCGAAGCGCGCCGAGGAGGGCGGCGCGCCCGGTTCGATGATCCGGCTCAGATCGTCATCGGCGGCGGTGATGGTGAAACTGACCGCGGCGTAGGTTTCGGCGTTGATCCGCGTGAGCAGGTCGAGGTCGCGCAGCACCAGGTCGGATTTGGTGATGATATGCACAGGGAAGCGATTCTCGGCGATGACTTCCAGGGCGCGACGGCACAGTTGATATTTGCGCTCGATGGGCATATAGGGATCGTTCATCGAGCCGAAGCCAATCACGCCGCGCACACGCTTGCGGGGCAGAGTATCGGCCAGCAAATCCACGGCGTTGATCTTGACATGGATGTCGGCGAAATTCTCGATCTGATAACACTCCGAGCGCGAGTCACAGTAGATGCACTGATGCTGGCAGCCGCGGTACAGGTTCAAGTTGTATTTCAGCCCGAAGTAGGTATCGGGCTGCCTGACGTGGTTGAGGATGGTTTTTGCGTGGATTTCGAGGATCATAATTCCACAAATTTAGCTAAATTTATGGTTACTGCTCAGCCATCGAACGGATTTACCCGAAAAAAGGGTGTGCGCACGCAAAGCGGCTACGCCCCCTGCGCACACCCTTTTTTCGGAAATTTCTCTGTTTGGCTGAGTAGTTACAATTTATGGAGTTGTGGTACATAAATTTACAAGAATCTCTACTCTTTCGTAACCAAAGCTTTGTTCAGCGCCTCGCGCAACGACCTCGCCTCGACGATCTCGATCTCTTCTGGCCAGGGCTGGCCGCTTCGCGGGCGCAGACGTTTTGGCACGATGGCGGTCTTGAAGCCCAATTTGGCGGCCTCGCGCAGGCGGGCTTCCATTTGACTGACCATGCGCAGCTCGCCGGAGAGACCCACTTCGCCGATCAGCACCGTATCGGCGCGCACGGGGATGTCTTTGACCGAGGAGGCGATGGCGGCGGCCACGGCCAGATCGGCGGCTGGTTCGCTGATCTTCAGGCCGCTGATGACATTGACGAAGACATCCTGCTCAGCCAGGTGTATGCCCACCCGGCGGGTCAACACCGCCACCGTCAGCAGCAGGCGGTTGAAATCTATGCCGTTGGGCGTGCGGCGGGGGTTGCCAAAGGTGGTAGGGCTGGTCAGGCCCTGGATTTCGACCAGCAGGGGGCGAGTGCCTTCCATGGTCACGGCGATGGCCGAGCCTGGTGCGTTGACCATCCGTTCGGCCAGGAAGGCCTCCGAGGGGTTGGGCACTTCCACCAGACCGCGGTCACGCATCTCGAAGACGCCCACCTCCGAGGTAGCCCCGTAGCGGTTCTTGACCGTGCGCAACAGGCGGTAAGCCTGGAAGCGATCTCCCTCCAGGTAGAGCACGGCATCTACGATATGCTCCAGGACGCGCGGCCCGGCGATGGCCCCCTCCTTAGTGACGTGCCCAATAAGAAATACAGTGACTCCCGATGCTTTGGCGAGTTCTCGCAAACGGGAGGCGGTTTCGCGCACCTGGGAGACGGAACCGGCGGAAGACTCGAGCTGGGGCATGTAAGTGGTTTGAATCGAGTCCACAACGATCAGTTGGGGTTTTATCTCCTCGATGTGTTCCAGGATGATGTCCAGGTTGGTTTCGGTGACCAGGAAGAGGTCTTTGGGGAGTTCCTCACCCCTTCCCCCTTCCCCCTCCCCTCTCCCAACATCGGGAGAGGGGAGAGGGTGACCCGCAGGGTCGGGGGTGGAGTGGGGGCCTAGAATTCTCGTGGCGCGCATCTTGATCTGGCGGTCGGATTCTTCGCCGGAAACGTAGAGCACGGTAAGCTGGCGGGCCATCTCCAGAGTAGCCTGCAAGAGCAACGTAGATTTACCGATGCCGGGGTCGCCGCCGATGAGCACAATCGAGCCTGGCACGATGCCGCCGCCCAGGACCCGGGAGAATTCCTCGATGGGCAGTGGGGTGCGCTCTTCGACATCTCCGCTGACCTCGGGCAGGCGCCTCGGCCTCGATCGCTCTCCAAAGCCGGTTCGGGGATGCCCGGCCGCCGGGGTTGTTTTTTCGACGATCTCTTCGACCATGGTGTCCCACGCGCCGCATTTGGGGCAGCGGCCCATTTGCCTGGGCGAGGTGCGCCCACATTCTTGACAGACATATTGTGAATAAATCTTAGCCATGCATCTATTATAAACGAACAGGGCGCGGCTCACCGATAGGGTCGCCGCGCCCTGAGATTTATGCGTGGTTGGGCAAGGTCAGGCTGCTGCCATCATCCCTTCTGGTTCGTTCCGGGGCGCGTCAGCTTTCCCTTCGGCATGGAGCAAGACAATCTCTGGCTCACCATCCTCGGTTGGTTCGATATCTATCAGCACAGTATCGCCGATCTTGAACCTCCCTGCCAGGATGTCATCCGAGAGCGGTTGTTCGATATATTGTTGGATCACGCGTCGCAACGGGCGAGCGCCCATGTCAGGGTCGTAACCCAGGTCGGTCAGCAGGTTGATCGCCTCGGGCGTCACATCCATGGCAATAGCCTGTTCGACCAGACGAGCAGCGACTTTATCTAACTCCAGCCCGACGATCTCTCTCAAATCTTCCTTGCTCAAAGAGCGGAAGACAATGACGCTATCCAAACGGTTGACGAATTCGGGGCGAAATTCCTGTTTCAGTTTTTTAATCAACTCCTTGTGCATGTCCCGGTAAGCGAGACGTTCATCCAAGTTCTCGTCGCGTTTGAGATGAAAGCCGAGGGTTTTCTCTTTGATTTCCCTGGCGCCGATATTGGAGGTCATCACGATGATAGCGTTACGAAAATCCACCTTGCGGCCCTTGGCGTCGGTGAGATGACCCTCTTCCATAATCTGTAACAGCATGTTATGGGCGTCGGGGTGCGCCTTTTCGATTTCATCGAAGACTACGATGGAATAAGGCTTTCGCCGAATAGCCTCGGTGAGTTGACCAGCCTCATCGTAGCCAATATATCCGGGGGGAGCGCCGACCAGGCGGCTGACCGAATGGCGTTCCATGAACTCGGACATATCGAGCTGGATCAAGGCCTCTTCGCTGCCGAAGAGGAATCTAGCTAGCGCTTTGGTCAATTCTGTCTTCCCTACCCCGGTAGGGCCTAAGAAGACAAAGGAGCCAATCGGACGGTGAGGGTCCTTCAAACCTGCCCTCCCACGTCGCACGGCTTTCGAAATAGTCTCGACAGCCTCCTCCTGGCCAATGATATATTTTCGCAATTCCTCTTCCATCTTCAGCAGGCGCTCAGATTCGGCTTGAGCCATTTGCATCACCGGCACGCCCGTCCACATGGAGACGACCTCAGCGATATCCTCCGAGGTGACGTTGGGGCTGGTTGCGCGATCCCACGTCGTGAGCAGGCGTTCGAGTTCGGCCTCGATCTCGTCACTCTGTCTCTGCAAGATTCGGATCTCCGCAGGATCAGCTCCTTCGGCCTGTTTACGGATATTCCTCAACGCAGCGATCAACTGCTTGGTCGTTTGGGCAACCGGGCTTTTAAACATACGCACGCGCGAGGCAGCCTCATCAATCAAGTCAATGGCCTTATCCGGCAGAAAGCGATCGGATACGTAGCGGGTTGATAGGTGCGTGGCTGCATCCAGGGCTTCATCCAGGATGGAGAGCTGATGATGAGCCTCATAGGCTGGTCGGATACCCCGCAGGATTTCGATGGTCTCCTCGAGGCTGGGTTCTTCCACCAGGATGGGTTGGAAACGCCGCTCGAGGGCGGCATCACTTTCGATATATTTTCGATATTCATCCAGGGTGGTCGCTCCAATCACCTGAAGTTCGCCGCGCGATAGGGCTGGCTTCAAGATGTTGGCTGCATCCATGGCTGATCCAGCCGAGCCAGCCCCCACCAACATGTGAACCTCATCTATGAAGAGGATGGAATCGGATGATTTCAGTTCCTGGATTACCCGCTTGAGACGGTCTTCGAACTGTCCCCGGTACATGGTTCCCGCCACCAGCGACCCCACATCGAGCTGCATGACTCGTTTCCCCAAAAGCGGTATCGGGACTTCGCCTTCGATGATTCTCTGGGCGAGACCTTCTACGATGGCGGTTTTCCCGACGCCCGGCTCGCCCGTGAGGGCAGGATTATTTTTCGTTCGCCGGGCTAAAATCTGAACGACGCGCTCGATTTCCATCCGACGACCAATGACCGGGTCCAATTTGCCATTTTCAGCTAACTTCGTAAGATCGGTAGCAAGTTGATCCACCAGAGGGGTCTTCGATTTGGTTTTGCCTTTGCCTTCCCCTTCTTTGACCAGTTGCCGACGCTGTGAACGCTGCTCATGTTGCGAGGAGGCGGTCTCTTTCAGAATCCGCTGGGTTTGGCGGCGGACTTGCTCAGGAGTGACCCCCAATTGGGTCAGGGCGTCTATGGCGACGCCTTCGTTGTATTCGATCATACCCAGGAGTAAGTGTTCGACGCCAATATAGTGATGCCCAAGCTGGCGGGCCTGGTCAACGGCCAGTTCGAGCACTTTTTGCGTCCCTGGCGAAAGAGTTGGGCGCCTGGTTCTATATTCACCAAGGCCGACCATTCTTTCGATCAGATATCTCACCCGATCGAATTCCAGGCCAAGTTCTCTCAGGACGCGCCCGGCTACGCCGCCATCTTCGAGCATTAAACCAAGCAAAAGGTGTTCGGTTCCGATGTAACTGTGCCGCATACGCTCAGCTTCTTGATGCGCCAGGCTTAGCACCCGCCGTGCTCTCTGCGTAAATCTTTCCATGTTGGACATGGAGAACCTCCTATGGAGCTTCCCGAAAAATGGATTTTCGCAGGGGGAAGCGTCCGCAGTCTACACCTCTTCGGCGTCAGAAGCTTCGTACTCTAGCTCTACTTCAGTTTCGGGGAACACTTCTTCGACATCATAGGGGGATTCGAAGGTTGCATCCACTTCGTCTTTGACCATCTTCCAATCCAGGTCAATGTAGGCCCCCGAGTCGACCTTGCGCAAACTGAGACCGATGCGGAACTTTTCACGGTCAATGTTGATGATGCGCAGGGTCAGGGTATCGCCTACTTTGACAACCTCTTTGGGATGTTCGACCCGATCCGGGCTTAACTCAGAGATGTGAATCAGGCCCTCGAGATCGCGGTCGCTCAATTTGGCAAAGGCGCCGAAGTCAGTCAGATGGGTAATGGTACCTTCGACCAGTTGACCTTCTTTGAGATCCTTTACTTTGACTAACCAGGGATTTTCCTGAAGCTGGCGAATGGACAAACCAATGCGCTTGCGCTCCTGGTCGAGGCTGATGATCTTGACCTCGACTTCTTGCCCGATCTTGAGCACATCTTTGGGGTGCTTGATGCGTTCCCAAGAGATCTCCGAAAGGTGAACAAGGCCGTCTGCGCCGTCAATGTTGACGAAGGCCCCGAAATTGGCGAGGCTGGTGACGCGCCCTTTGGTGACAGTGCCAATATGTAACTCATCTAGCAGGCGATCTTTGAGAGTCTCACGAGTTTCGTTCAGCGCCTTGCGCTCGGAAAGGATCAGGCGGCGGCGCGAGCGATCCACCTCGATGACAGTCACCTCGATGGGTTCACCGATCAGCTTCCCCCAGCGCGTCTCCGGGGAGTCGCCGGTTGTGCGGCGTCCCAGGCTGATCTGCGAGCCAGGGACGAAACCTCGCAATTTTCCAATCGGGACGAGAAGCCCGCCTTTGTTGAAACCGGAGATGTGGCCTTCATGTGACCCGCCGGTTTCTTTCAACTTCTCGACGAATTCCCAATCCATCTCCTCTTGAGCGCGCGTATAAGAAACGGTCAGATTTCCGTTGCGGTCCTCAGGAGTAAGGACGAATACTTTGATCGGTTTTCCTACCTCGAAACTTCGAAGAATTTCAGTATCAATTTGGTCTAATTCTCTACCGGTGATCACACTTTCGGATTTAGCGCCAATGCTGACAAGAATTTCGGAATTAGAGATGGCGGCGATGATTCCATCTCTGAGTTCCCCGGCCTTGGGCAGATCAATATCCAGGCCCTGCTCATCGAGCAGCTCTTCCATCGAGGGTTGGGGTTCGGGCGATTCTTCTACTTCTTCCTCTACAATGTTCTCTTCGATGAGGGCGTCATGATTATTCATCTTAGTCTAATACACTCCAGGTTTATAAGTTCGAAGGTATCATCTCAATAAATCGGGGGGAAATGGGGGGGTGTGCGGGTGTGCTGCGCACACCCGCACACCCCCCGCCTTTTTTGAGATGATACGATCGAAAGTACATTATAAGGGCTAAGAGTAAACTTGGCAACCTTTGTGGTAAGATTAGTGCAGACTTTTAATCTACAGTAACTACTCAGCCAAACGGGGAAGTTCCCGAAAAAAGGGTGTGCGAAGGGGGCTGCGCCCCCTTCGCACACCCTTTTTTCGGGCTAATCCGTTCGATGGCTGAGCAGTTACAATCTACATAGGATTTGCACAGATCGAACAGAAATTCACCGCTGAGACGCCGGGGGCGCAGAGATTTGATGTAAAGGATTTTTTCTCAGCGTTCTCTGTGTCTCCGCGGTAAGATTCGAGCTGGCGCAGAAGCCCTACGATTGAGAAGAGATTCGATGCCAACCATTTATCCTTTTACAGCGATCGTCGGTCAGGAACGCATGAAGCGTGCGCTCATCTTGAACGCGGTTTCCCCGCGCATTGGCGGCGTATTGATTCGCGGCGAGCGTGGGACAGCAAAATCCACCGCAGCGCGCGCTTTGGCTGAATTGCTGCCCCAAGAAAAAGTGATCAGCCAGTGCCGCTTCGGCTGCGACCCTGAGCGCTCGCATACCTGGTGCACAGAGTGCCGGGAGCGCCCCAGTCACGATGTCGAGTTGCGCCCCACTCCCTTCGTCAACCTGCCCGTTTCGGCGACGGAAGATCGCGTCGTGGGGACTTTGGATATCGAAAAGGCCATCCAAAAAGGGGAGCGGCATTTCGAGCCGGGGGTGCTGGCGGCAGCCAACCGCGGTTTGTTGTATATAGATGAAGTCAACCTGTTGGACGATCATGTGGTGGACCTTTTGCTGGATTCCGCAGCGATGGGGATGAATATCGTCGAGAGGGAGGGCATTTCCTTCAGCCATCCAGCGCGCTTCATTTTGGTTGGTACGATGAACCCTGAGGAGGGGGATCTGCGCCCACAGTTGTTGGATCGCTTTGCTCTCTCGGTGGATATCCATGGCATCCGCTCACCCCAAGAGCGGGTCTTCATCATGGAGCGCAACCTGGCTTTCGAATCCGATCCCGAGGGCTTCCGCCAGCAGTGGATCGAAAAGGAACAGGAACTTTCCGACCGCATCGCTCGCGCTCGCAGACTCATCGGGCAGGTGAGATACTCACGCAGGGATTTGCTCTCGATTGCAGCTTTGAGCGCTTCCCTCAACGTGGACGGCCATCGCTCCGACCTGGTCATCTTGAAGGCGGCCCGGGCTCACGCGGCCTTCGAGGGGCGCAGCGAAGTGTCCGAGCGCGATATCGCCCTGGCGGCAGAGTTGGCTTTTCCCCACCGGATCAAACGTGGGCCTTTCGATCAGGCGGATATCGGTTTCGATGAACTGCAAGAGCGCATCGAACAATTGCAGGGGGCCTCGGCGCCATCAGAAGAGCGCCAGCCCGGATCCGACCAACAGGAAGTTGAAGAAAAAAAAAAGCC
>VGOC01000102.1 GCA_016865865.1 Chloroflexota bacterium | reverse complement strand
CGGTCGAAGCGCTCAATCTCGGTGAAGAAGCGCACATTCTCAGAGTATTGATCCAGAATGCCCACCGAATCGTTCGTGTCCACTGCCGCCACCAGGCGGTTCCCGGTATCCCGGATTGCTTTCAGATGGCGGGGGGCGATATATCCCGCCACGCCGATAGCGGCAAAATTCATCATCTCTGGTCTCCCAGGTATATAAGTCAAGACTGATAACCTGCGGTGAAGAACTGCGTCAGCCAGACCCTGATAGGCTGCAACGCCACATCTAAACCCAAATGCTGCATCAGCCACCAGAATTCGGGAGGGCCGAACAGCAATAAATACACAAACATTATTACTGCCATCCAAAGCAGGACGGCTACTTTGAGTGTTTTCTTGTGTAGAAGTAGCAACATGTCACGTGATTGCTCACCCACCCTGAAAGCAACGAAATTGGGGGGTTTGGGGCACGAAGCGCCGCAAACCCCCCAATTTCGCCCTCTTCTCCCCTCCCAAAAGGGGAGAGGCCTGGGTGGGGCTGAGTAAATACCATATCACAATACTATGGGCGGGTACAAAGGTGCATACTGCGGCCATTCTTGCACCAGGCCGTCTATCATATCATCCCAATCCGGAGCGCGCCAGCCGGTAGCCGTCGTAAAGCGGATGCCCAACAGGGTGCGATCGCAATAGAACTGATCGTCAGGATGAATGGCTATATCATCCCAGCCGAGTCTATTGCTAATCCGTGATAACAGGTCGAATTTCGATATCGGCTCACTGGCTACCTGGTACAGGCCATGTAAATCCGGGCGCGTCGAGATCAGGTCTCCGATCAATTGAGCCAACACGGCGGTGGTCAGGCCGCTATAGATCGCCTTGCGGTACCCTTTGATCGGTTTGCCGCGCTGGGAGGCGAACCAGCTCAGCAGGCCGGAAAAAGTGTTCAACTGCCAGCCGACGATGGATGTCCTCAACGTCAGGCAGCCTGGCCGGTTCAATTCACCCAGCAGTTTGGATCGCCCGTACAAATCTACCGGATCAGGCACATCCAGCTCGGAATAGTTGCCGCGCAGCCCCGAGAACACACAATCGGTCGAAATCTGGATCACGCGGATGTTGAGCAGGGCGCACAAATCGGCCAGTTGGTGCGGGAATAACGCGTTCACCAGGATGGACGGGACAGCCTGTTTGGCCTCGTCTCGCTGCTTGACGATCCCCACCGCATTGACGACGGCGTCTGGCTCGACCTGTTCCAGGACCTCCTTTACCAGCCGCAAATCTTGAATGGGGACGTTTCTTATCAGACGCTCTTCGGGTAGGAAATCATGACGAACAGAATCAGCCTGGAAGGTCGCCCAGACGTCCATTTGATCCGGCAGAATTTGGCATAATTTGTGGCCCAACATGCCATTGCCGCCAAGTATTAAAACTCGCATATTCTATCCTTCGAATCTTGATTGACTACCTTGACGAAGCCAAATTACAGACAAGAAGCCCGAAAATAGAGGGTGACAGGGGTGCTTCGCACCCTTGCCACCCCCTATTTTCGAGAATTCTCGAGCATGCGCCATCGTCGAACTAATTATCCAAAATCAAATCCAATGCAGCCGTCAAATCTTCGACCACAGGGATAGTTTCTCCGAGTTGGTGATTCTGTAGCTGCGTTTCCCCAAGCCCGGTCAAGACCATGACAGGCTTGCAACCGGCATTGAACGCGGCCTGTATATCGCTGACCGCATCGCCGATAAAAAAGGAGTTGGCGAGATCAATGCCCAGTTCACTCGCAGCCTGGAAGAACATCCCTGGCTGCGGTTTACGACAGTCGCAATGATCTTCAGGAGTATGCGGGCAGTAGAATATTGCATCGATCCTTCCTCCCTGGCGCTCGATCTCGGCCCGCATCAGGGCGTTGATTTCCTCGACAGCTTCTTTTGTCATGAGGCCACGACCGATGGAAGATTGATTGCTGATGACCACAATCCAATATTTGCTCCTGGCCACACGCTTCAGCGCGGCGACCACGCCTGGCAAGAAGACGTACTCATCCCAGCTTTTGATGTAATCATGCCGGTTATAGTTGATGACTCCGTCGCGGTCGAGGAATATGGCAGGGATTTGATTGGGCATCAGATTTTGGCTGCTGTTACTTATTCTTCGCTTACAGGTTCCGCTTCGATCAATCCTTTGAGCGTAGTGGCAATCACATGATCGAGAATCATGTGGCCGTCTTCCTGGTGGCCGATGTGAGGGCTGGGTATGAAGATACAATGATCGGCCAAATCCTTTAGCCGACCACCGGTATTCCCGGTAAAGGCGATGGTCACCGCGCCATAGGCTTTGGCTACTTCGAACGCTTTAACTACATTCGCAGAATTTCCACTGCAAGAAATACCGACGACCACATCACCAGCTTGCAGAAAATTGAGCATTTGCTCCACAAAGATATTTTCGTAGGCGGCATCATTAGCCCAGGCGGTCAGTAACGGGACATTGTCGGCCAGAGCCATGGCCTTGAAACGTGGTTTTCCCTCCACGATAGTCAGTTTATTCAAATCGTTAGCCATGTGCGAAGCCGTAGCGGAACTGCCGCCATTGCCCAACAAGAAAATCTGTTTTCGATTGCGCCAGGCCTGCATAAGTTCTCGAATGACAGACCAGATATCGTCACGGGAGATTTCAGCGAGGGTTCTTTCGAGTTGAGACAGGTAGATTTGCACAGGGTCTGGTTTAGACATGGAACGGCCTTTGTTTTTGTTTCTATTGTGGGGGATGGCTTTGGGGACAGAGGGCGAGCCTGAAAGTGTGGAAGAGGATCTGCAAATCAGACCAGATCGTCCAGTTGCGGATGTAGTGCAGATTGAGACGTTTCTCATCGGCGATGGTATGTGCACCCCAAACAGCCCAGGGGCCAGTCCAACCGGGTTTGACGGTCAGCAGGCTGGGGTGAAATGCCGGGCTTTCGATGAACTCCTTGCCGGGAGCATTCGCCCTTGGCCCTACCAGGCTCAACGTTCCTCGCAAGACCGCCCAAAGTTGGGGCAATTTATCAAGGCCAGATCGAAAGAGAAAACGCCCGACCCAAAAATCTGAGCCAGGCTCCCCGATATCTATCTTCGATTTTGGATCATCCAGGCGCCGTCTCGCCATTCCCGATAGATTTGTGCGAAATTTCCGCGCCCAAAAGATTTCTCCGTTGAGGCCCAACACCTGATGGCGCGTAAAAATCGGCCTGCCATCGGAGAAATAAATCGCCAGAACAATCAGTGCATCGAGAGGCAAGGATACCAGGAATAATACAATCCCCAATAAATAATCCAGGGTCGTCTTCAAAATCCAATCAACCCCCTGGATGCGGGCAGGCTCGACCTTCAAGAGCGGCACCAAGGCTTGATGAGTCACTTTGAAACCACTGGTCAAGATTTCGTAAAAGCCGGGTGATAGGTTTAGACGAAATCCATATTTATAGCCAGATAGATACATCGTATCGTGAAATGTTTCCCAAGCCACCGCGTTCGAGAATAGAATCACCTGCTCGACATGGTGACAGGCTGTAATCTCGTGGATTTGATCTGGGGTGCCCAAGACTTCGATGTTTGCCAAGACGATCGAACCTACAGGTAGAAATTCATCTAAAAAACCAACGATCTTAACTCCGGCGGCTTGTTCCTTGATCTGTCTGGCGATCTGAATCGAATGGTCACTCACACCAACCAGGAGGGTCTTTTGTATAAACCATCCCCTGGATCGGCGCAGCAGAAAAAGCAGCCGCCGCAACAAAAAGCGCGCCGCGCCAACGCCGATTATACTCAGTATCCAACTGCTCAACAACCAGTCTCTCGATAATGATTGATTCCGATTCGAATAACTTGCCACAACCAGGGCTACCATACCGTAGGTGCAACCCTGGAATACCAACCCATATTCTCTGGCGCCCCCAAAGAGATGATCTTGATCGTAGAGACCCATCAATGCAAAGATACCAACAAAGAAGACAGCCGTCAGCAGAACGACACCAGTGTACAAACCCGAATCTATCATAACCTCGAAATCCAATACACCATCGTGAAATCGGATATTCCAGGCCAACCACAAAGCCAGGCTTACCAGAAGAAAGTCACCGACCCCCAGGATGGCGATCATCACTAACTTTTGGTAACGCTTTGCCTTTCTCATCGCCGCCGTAGCAACGTCATATTCGAGCGTCAAGAGTTCTCTCAAACGATGTTGATATGCTCAATCCAGAGTTCATCAAAACGCGTGCTCCCATGGACTCAAAGCGGAAATCCATGCGTTTGAATCCTTTCGCCTCCAAAGCCTCCGTTACTGCGCCCTGCTCGGGGGGTTCTACATAGAGCATCAAAAAACCGCCTCCGCCTGCCCCGGTGATCTTGCCGCCCAGCGCGCCTTTTTTGCGAGCTACCTCATAGGCATCATCGATTCTTGGATTAGATACACCTTTGGCGAATTGTTTTTTTTGCACCCAGTTTCGATGCAACAGATCAGCAAACCCCTGGAGATCACCCTCCTCCAGGGCCTCTAAAACCTCATAGGCCATCGCTTTGACCTTGTGCAAGGCATCGAGCACAATGGGATGCTGCTTTTTGCTACTTTCGGCTTGTTCGGCTAATATCGCAGACGCACTGCGCGAAGAACCAGAAAAAAAGAGCAATAGATTGCGATCGAGCGCCTGATATACCTGGGGGTTCATGCGGACTCGCTCGATAGTGATCTTGTCCTTATAGAATTCGATAAAATTTAAGCCTCCATACGCGGCCGCATATTGATCCTGTCTGCCAATCGGTGCTTTGAGCTGATCGATTTCGATATGACAGGCTAATTCTGCCAACTCCCTTTTAGATAAATCAAAGCCCAGGGCGGTACTGGCGGCTTTGATGACCGCAACTGCCACCGCACTGGAAGAACCCAACCCCGTTCCCGGCGGAATCTCTGAAGCCATAAATAGAGAAAGCCCTTTGCGAATACCAAAATGGTCCAGGATAACCCTGGGCAACTGTAAATCGCCATCCCAATGGATTGGCCGGGTGTGTTCGTGGCGGTAGAAGGTCCGGTAATCCGAGGAAGTGACCTGCACGGTATCGCCATCCAGTACATTCAGGATGGCGTAGAAATATTTGTCAATTGTAGTATGGAGTACTGCTCCGCCATAAGATTCATAGTAAGCGGGCAGGTCGGTGCCACCACCGGCGAGGGAGATGCGCACAGGTGCTCTAGCAATCAGCATAAAGCCCTCTCATGTTGTTCTATCGAAGATCCATTGATATATTTCCACCACCTGCGGTTGAATGACGGAATATTCCAGCCGCTCGGACACTGTTTGGGTATTGATCCCGGCGGCGCGATCGACCAGGGCATCATCCGCTAGGGCTCGGCGAATTGCTTCGGCAATTACATGAGGGTCTTCCGGCGGGACGATGATACCACTAACGCCATCCTCGATCCACTCGTCCGCACAGGCGGTGCAGGATTGGATTGGAAACGCCCCCATGACCATCGCCTCCAGCAGGGATGTGCTGATAGCATCGGAAATACTCAACCCGATATAGAGGCGCGAATTTCCATAAATCCGAAGCATCTCCTCGTGAGATACCTTGGGGATGATCTTGACAGGGATTTGCGTATCTTGCTGGAATAACTCTATAGCTATCCGCACAACGTCGCTCGCCGAAAAAACCGCGATTGTGTACCCTTCGAGTTGTCCAACGCACAGACGCAGCGACTGCAATCCCACCAAAGCCCTGCCAGCGAAATGCTGGTAACCCTTCAACAGGATCATCCGCCGCCCGGAGGGTTTGCCTGCGCTCTTCAATTTAGCAATATCGCCTAAATGAAAACCACCCGTATTGGGTAAGACGGGCAAAGTTGTTCCACGGAAGCCCAGTTGTCCGGCTAACGCAATATCCCTTTGACACTCGCAGGAATAGTAATCACAACACCCCAGCACGGCACGGATTTTCGCTTCATGCTCGGATAAACGTCCGAAAAGGTGAATATCGCTGCCCCAATTCGTGACAATCCAGACAGGGAACTTTCCCGATTGTTTTTCTTTTACAGAAAGCGTCAAATAACCTGCGCGTTGGATTTCGAGGGAATGAACGATGTCCGGTTGAATCCAACGCATGACGGCGGCAAGCGCCTTTTCGGTGAATCTCTGGCAAGGAGAACGCGTGATCCTGGCGATCAAATAATCCAACCAAAACAACAAGATCGTCCACCGGACAAAGCGAACGTTGTTTCCCAAATCTTTTCCGCGCGCGGGCAGCGATCCAAAAACTGTCAAATTGGAAATCGCCGGGTGAACCCGTCCAATATACACAGGAAACAGATAGATGTCCCAACCCTGGTCGGAAATCTGGGATATCCAGCGCGCCGTATGCACACTATCGGGCATGGCCACAAAGAGAATGCGCATTAGAGGAATCTATCTGGCTCTGCGCTCAGTAGGGCATCCAGCTCTTTCAAGCCGCTAAAGGAGCCGATTTCATAGAAACGCTGTTGTTCTTCATAGGCCAATAAATGCCCCTCTGCCAGCAATTTTTGCATCACATCTACCATATCTGCCGGCTGGCCCAGTGCGAGGTGGGAAAAAGCCTGGGGAGCGAATAAACCCAACCCGGCATCAACATGCTCCATTCGATCATCGATGTTATTCTTATCGTAACGAATGATCTTTCCATTTCTCAATTCGAGGTTGCAATCATGCCATTCTAACTGATTTCGGTTCACCACCATCAAGCCAGAACGTGCATGCCGTTGATAATACTCCTGAATGTCGGCGATATCGCATGGGAAATAAGTATCCCCATTGAGGACGAAAAAGGGGCTATCTACCAAATCCAGAACCTTTCGTACCGCGCCAGCCGTGCCCAGGGGTTTCTCTCCATCAAACACATATTCTACATGCACCCCAAATTGGCTACCATCGCCAATGTATTCCTCGATCATCTCGCCCAGGTACCAGGCCGAAACGATCACCCGCTCGATGCTGCGCGAGCGCAACAGGCGCAGTTGGTGGGCAATAAAAGGGTCCCCGCCGACCTCCACCAGCGCTTTGGGGATCTCTTCGGTGATTGGCCTGAGCCGCACGGCCAACCCGCCAGCCAAAATCACCACCGGGTAGAGTCTCATCCAAGCATCCTTTTGGTTTGATCGGCCAAGAATTGTTTGACGAATCTCACGAACAGCGTAATTTTACTCGATATGTCTGGGTATACATCCGCAATGAGCGGCGAGGCGATAAAACGCCAGGGTCGGAATGATTGCGTCCGCGCCTTCAGGCTGACAATCCACCAACGATCTGCGATCACCCTATCAAACGATCTCAATGGGAGCTGATGATTTTCGTGATTTGTCTTTTGAAGTTTGAGCAACCAGGCTTCAGCGTCGTCGATCCAAACTTCATTCTCACGCCCGCTAGAGATCTTTTGGTGCAGCGTGGCCTCTTCGCTCGGTAGGGCTATCCCTAAGTGCTTGATGAGCGATGCGCGAATCGCCATTTGATACTGCCAGTTACGGTCGGTCTCTTCGACAATGTGACTGCGCTGCCCTTCATGAACACGATAGTGAACTAGCACCTCTGGCAAATTGGCAAAGTGAATATGAGGCCATAATCTTGCCCAAAGATCATAATCTTCCGAGGCCTCGAGCCGATATTGCTGACCAGTACGTTCGATATCGACTCGCCGCCAAATTACTGTCGAATGCGCAAAGGGGCACAAGAACATCATCTGGGAGCGGATCATATCATCCTTCAGGGGTGTTTGCCGGATTTGAGAGGATGCTGCCCCAAAGGTTTGGATCCACGCCCCGCACAAACTCACCTCGGGGTGGGTTTCCAAAAAACCAACCTGTTTCTCCAATCTTTGGGGGAGCGAAATATCATCGGCATCGCTGACAGCACAATATTTGCCGCGGGCGATTGACATGGCCTGGTTGCGCGCTGCCGAGATTCCCGGCTCATTCTGCTCGAAGACACTGATACGATTATCGGCAGATGAATAATGAGCCAACATCTTTTGAGCAGATGCGTTCACACCGCCATTGACTATGATCATCTCGAAATCCTGGAGGGTTTGCCCGAGCAGGCTCTGCAGGGTCTCTTCCAGATGCTCAGCGTGCCCCTTAACCACCACCATGACGGAGACGAGTGGACTCATCTATACACCACACCTGATCGGTTTCCCCGGCTTTCGTCCATTGAATAATCAGCTCTCGAACAGATCAAACCGCATCAAGCATCCTACGGGCAGAAGATATCGCCTTCTGGACTGTGCGATCCGAACAATACGACAGTTTTCAAACGGTCTTCGAAGGTATTTTCAAGGGTCTGAATTAGCGGGAGATACTGAGCTTTCAGGCTATCCATTTTTTGGGTATCAACCGGCCTAGTCATGCAGAGGTTGGAATTCTTTCGAGGAAAAAGCAAGAAACATCTCTTCATCGCCCCCTAAAAAAACACTTTCACGCATAGCGGTGCTTATTAACCCTGGTTGGGGAGTTGCCTTAAGCAGCTCATCCAATGTGTAAGGGAAGGTTTCGACCGGCAGGGCGGCACCTTGAAAAGCAGAGTTATATTCTGTAGTGCGGCCAACCCAACACGGTTGCGGATGTGATCTTAAGGCTATCAGAATGTCAGCATCGCTGCTCGGCAAAGCCTGCCCACGTGCTAATGATCCAAACAGAATCACAAAAATTACTCGCTCGTCTCTTTCTAACAACCCCTGGACGCGCTCAACCAACTCAGCAATAGCACGTTCTTCATCCAGAAATGCGACGCGCACAGAACCGGACAATCGCCTCTGCACAATCGGCGGCTTGCTGGCTGTCATCTTCTGTGTAGTAGTCTGCCGGTTTGCCATCGTCGAAACCATTTGGATATCGGGTCGGGATGTAAAAACGATCCAGGATACGGGCGCAATTTGCTAGTTCTGGAGTGATGCCTAGATTGGTGGGAAGCTCTTCCAGCAACCGTTTTACAGAATGCCCCCATGCTTCGCCGCTAAGATGCTGGTAGAGCGCTTTCAAAGCCTTTTCCGCAGATTGGCGGGCGCTGAAACAAGCCCACTCATGATAACCGGAGCGTAGATCGTGCCGGGCATGCTCCAGATCACGTTGGGCTTGGTCCAGCCAGTCTTGCGCGCGACTCGCCATAGGCTAAATTATAGCATAATCACCAAAACAGACCATAACAGTATTCCTCAGCGAGTGCCAATATCTATTTCGTGAAATTTGAGTGGCACTTCCTGATGGCAGCTTTGGGTAATTAGACCTTCATAAGCCTCAACCCGTATGCGCTGGCCTTGATCAAATAAATCTGCTAGATGCTGGCTGGAGTAACCTGCTGTGGAGGCGGCCCGGTTAGGGACGAAATTTTGTACGAGGTTCTGAGGGTTACAGAATGTGTAGGATTGTTCGGGACAGAGTAAAGAGGGCATCTTCCTGGCAAATTGTGCCGCCGAAACGGCGATTTGATATTCCAATTCGTTGGGGTTGCTGAAGGGCCGGCTGGCAATGATGGGGATGATATCGCCGGCACGGTAGATAGAACTGGAGATCTCCAGGGGAT
>VGOC01000101.1 GCA_016865865.1 Chloroflexota bacterium | reverse complement strand
CGTATGTAAGCTCTTTCGAGCAATTTCACTTTGTAAGGGATCACGGCCCCGTAATCCACGCGCTCTACGGGAAACGAGGGGCGGCCGTGAAGATCATCGCGCGTGAACAAACCATCCGCCAGCAGCGCCTCGGGGCTGATGAGATAGGGATTGCCCGCAAAAGCGGAGAAACATTGGTAGGGCGAGTCCCCGTAGCCGGTTGGGCCGAGGGGTAGGACCTGCCACAGGCTGCTTCCCGTAGAGGCCAGGAAATCGAGCCAATCATGCGCTGTAGGGCCAATGTCCCCGATGCCGTAGGGGCCGGGTAGACTGGTGGGGTGAAGCAATATGCCCGAGGCGCGCTCAAATTTCATGGGGGATGTCCTGGCTCCGGGCAAATGCTGTGTGGGATTTTATGATCTTAGATGGATAATCGGATTCGCGAATATCTGCCGGGATTTCAGCACCAGGCTCGATGACATAGCCGGGGGGGATGCGGCTGTTCTTCCCTGCCATGACCAGTTGGGGAGGCGTTTTGGCGCTGATACTGCCCACGAGGGCTTTCTCTCCGACATGGACGCGTTTGTCGAGGATGGCGCACTCGACTGAGGCCCCGGCGTGGATGACGCAATCCGTGAGGAGAACCGATTCGCGAACCACCGCGTCTGCTGCAATGCGCACCCCTGGACCAAGCACGCTGCGTTCGACGATGGCGCCCGAGTCAACCACACATCCATCGGTGATCATGCTGTCGTGAACCTGAGCGCCGCTGGCGACGCGCACTGGCGGTCGTTCTTCGGTGCGGGTGTGGATAATCCAGGAGCGGTCGTTCAAGTCCAGGGATGGCGGATTGGCCAGCAAGTCCATGTGGGCCTGCCAGTACGATGCGACCGTCCCGACATCCACCCAGTATCCCGAAAAGGGAAAGGCGTAGACACGCGCGCCTTCCTCGACCAATCCTGGGAGGATGTTCTTGCCGAAGTCATGGGAGGATTCTTCGTTTTTGTAATCTTCCCAAAGAGCGCGGTCCAGCACATTCGTGTTGAAGAGGTAGACCCCCATATTGACCAGGTTCGAGGGGGGGGGGCTGGGCTTTTCGATGAAAGAAGTGACGCGGTATTTGTCGTCCACATCCACGATGCCGAAACGGGAGGCGTCCTCGATTGGCACAGTGATCGTTCCCAGGGTCACATCCGCGTGGTGATCCACATGGAAGGCGATCATGGCATCGTAATTCATCTCGTAGATATGATCGCCGGAGAGGATCAGAACGAGATCAGGTTTGGTGCTCTTGATGAAGCTGAAGTTCTGCTGTACGGCATCCGCAGTTCCATGGTACCAATCGGATGGGCGGCGGGCTTTGTAGGGCGTGTAGATGCGCACTCCACCGGTAAAATCCCGGTTGAGGTCCCACGGGCCGCCCGCGCCGATATGTTCGATCAGCGAGTGAGGACGGTATTGGGCCAGGATCATCACATCGAACAGGTTGGAATTGACGCAGTTCGAGAGGGTGAAATCAATGATGCGGTATTTCCCGGCGAAAGGCACGGCTGGCTTGGTTCGTTTGGCAGTGAGAACCCCTAGCCGGGAACCCTCGCCGCCGGCCAGGATAAGGGCGCGAGTTTTCATACGAATGATTTTTGATGATCGTGAAACACGCTCCGATTATTCGCCACCGCCAGAAACGGGGCGAAAAACAGGTTGAGGCTTGTTCCTTGGATCGGTGAGAAAGCCTTCTGGCAGAGGCAGGGGTTCGTAGCGCGCGCCCGTTCCGATGGTTCCGAAAGACACGATGTACAATTGGGTCGTCGCGCCAGCTTCGAATGGTTGGTAGGCGAAAATCAAGTAACGCCCATCCGGGCTGAATTGAGGATCACGGTAACAACACTCTCCATCAATCGGATTGACCTCGATGTCCGCTCGATGCAGGTCAGCATTGTAGAGGTACATGTGTCCGAAACCATCATTGCGCGTGAAGCTGGTGATTGCATAAAGGTAGCCGCCATCATACCCAAAGTTTTGTAGATAGGGGGATTTGTCGTAATCGGCGACTTCGAAACGAACCGCGGGAAATTCATCGCTCCGGTAGGGCTGAGATTTGCAATCGCCTACCGGATATATTTGGATAAGGTCTCCCTGAACCCCGCTCAGGGCAGCTAAAATCATCAGCGATAAGGTTTGCCCATCATCAGACCAGCGCACCTTCTGGACGGACACGATTGTCCCTTTGCTTGTTTTCAACGGCGCATAAGTGGGGCATTCGCTCATCTCCTCGAGATGAGAGAGATACCTGGCTGCTTGAAGGCGTTCTATGTCGTACGGTACGATATATAGGGCGCGGTTGACTGCGATCGCTGCGCGCGTTCCATCGGGGGAGATTTGGAAAGACTCCAGATACTCTGATGATTCGAAACAAGTGATGAAATCCAGGCGACCCGTATCTGTCTCCGCGGACCAAACGCATTTTCCAGAAATATATGTCAAACCTTTGCCGTCAGGCATCCAGGCCAGATCGGTTTTGACTGTGCCGTCATTGGTCAACTGCGCCAAGTCGCTGCCGTCAATGTTCATGATCCAAATGTCGTTCTCGTTGACGAAGGCGATTTTGTCTGCGCCGCCGAGGATCGGTATTTCGGGAGTGCTGGTAGCCGTGAGTGTGGGCGTTTCTGTAGGCGGCGCTGGGGTATTCGTGGAAAGTTCGATTGTTGGCGTTGACGTATCTTCGGCGGCTGCTACGGCTTCTTGTTGGGTATTCGTGATCTCTGGAATTTCTATGGTTGGCGATGGCGTGATCATCGAAGTGGAGGGGCCGAGCACGGCGGCGAGTGGGCCTTTGCCCTGATAGCCCATAAATGCTGTTGCAAGGACGATAATCACCCCAATGCCCAAAAGGATGAACCCTCCCATGACGAAGGGTATCCAAACCCGTTTCGGTTTTCCTGGATAGGGCGTCGGATAGGGCGTTGGCGTTGGGATGGGGGTCACGACAGCTTGTTGTGGAGCGTACCCTGGCGCAACATAGATGGGTTGCTGGGCCAGGGGTCTACTGGGTTCCCGGACAGCCGTTCTTTGGGCGGTCATCAGCGTGTGATGAGTTCTGCCTTGTACCGCCGCTTGCAGCGCCTCGCCCATCTGCTTACCGGTAGCAAAACGATCATCGGGATCTTTGGCCAGCGCTTTCTGGAGCCATAAGCTCAACTCGGGTGGTACGCCTGGTTTTATCATGGCGAGGTCGGGGACCGGTTCGAGGATGTGCATCATCATCACTTTGGCCGGAGTGGTGGCCTGATAGGGGGTATCCCCCGTGAGCATTTGGTAGAAGATGATGCCCAAAGAATAGAGATCGCTGCGGCCATCCAGGTCCTTTTCACCCTGAACCTGTTCGGGACTCATGTATGCTGGTGTGCCGATGATGTTTTCCCCGGTGAGGGTGTGGCTGCCATGGGTCAAGCGGGCGATACCAAAATCAGATAGGTAGGCGTTATCGTCTCGATCGAAGAGGATATTCCCCGGTTTCATGTCGCGATGGATAACGCCTTTTTGGTGAGCAGCATCTAAACCTGTTGCCAGACGTTCAGTAATTTTCGCCGCTTCCTGGTAAGAAAGGCTTCCCTCTTTGAGTCTGCTTGTCAAATCTCCACCAGACATCATGCGCATCACGATATATGGCTGGCCTTCTTCCTCGCCGAAATCATACACGGGGACGATGGCGGCATGCTCGAGCGCGGCGATCGTCTTGGCTTCTCGCTCGAAGCGCGCCCGAAACTGTGGATCATGCAAGAAGGCGCGAGGCAGCACCTTGATAGCGACATCCCGTTCGAAGCTGGGGTCGTAGGCGTGGTAAACTGTTGCCATCCCGCCACGGCCAAGTTCTTTTTTGATTTGGTAGCGACCGATCTTTTCGAGGGACATATCGTCTTCCAACTCCAGTGATGCTTGTGACTGTGGAAGTATTTCTCAATAGATGGATTATACAACAAATTTTCGTAACCGATCAGCCATCGAATAGATTGATCCGAAAAAAGGGTGTGCGCAGGGGGGGGCAGCCGCTTCGCGTGCGCATACCCTTTTTGGGGAACTTCTCCGTTCGGCTGAGTAGTTCGGCTATGTCATATTTCAACGAATGTCCCGAAATAGGGGGTGTGGGTATTTTTAACAAGCCTTGTCGAGATATGGGTGATTAATTACAATACATGGCGTCATGTAAAAATTCGCTCCTGGAGTCAGGTATTTCGAATGTCCTTACAGTGGTATGTTATTCGCAGCAAACCCAGAAAAGAAGATGTCGTTTGGCGGCAATTGCAGGCGCAGGGATTCGAGAATTATTATCCACGTATCAAAGTACATCCTGTGAATCCCCGATCGCGGAAACTCAGGCCTTATTTTCCAGGTTATTTGTTCGTGCATATTGATCTAAGAGAACTGGGCATCTCGCTATTCAAATGGATGCCGCATAGTTTAGGCTTCGTCTCATTCGATGGAACGCCCGCGATTGTTCCAGATCACATCGTTCAAGGTTTACGCAATCGGATTCAAGAGATCAATGAAGCCGGAGGGGAGATATTCGACGGATTGGAACATGGCGATCAAATCCGCATCCAGAGTGGGCCTTTCTCCGGGTATGAGGCGATCTTCGATGTCAGGCTGCCTGGCGCGGAGCGGGTGAGAGTGTTATTACGATTATTGAACGATCGGCGTTTGGTGCCTGTGGAGTTGGGCGCTTCGCAAATCCGAAAAGTGAAGAAGCAGGTTCTGTGATCAAGGAATCCCCGCATAGGTAATAAAATGCTGAATAAGAAAGCGATATTAATTACAGGCGGAACAAACTATCTCGGCAAGAGATTCATCGAGTTTGTTCTCGAGAATTATGAACCTGTCAAATTGATTGTCCTGAGTTCTGACGAGTTAGAATTGCAGAATGTTCAGCAGAAGTATAGCGCCAGCGATTACCCTTGTATGCGCTACCTGATCGGAGGAGTTAGAGACCGAGAGGTTCTCTATAGGGCATTTAAAGGGATTGATATTGTTATCCACACCGAATTCTTGCATTTGGCTTATGTCGCAGAATACAATCCTTTCGAAGCGGTCAAAACCAATATCGTGGGAGCTATCAATGTAATTGACGCTGCTATTGACAGGAAAGTTGGAAAAGTGATCTCGATCAGCACAGTAAGCTCGAGTAATCCGGGGATGTTGGCCGGGCTGGTTGAACGCGCTTCGGAGAAACTGTTCGTTGCAGGAAACAACTACTCCGGTCAGGACGGCACCTGTTTCGGTGTTGCACGCATCGGTAGCGTTTTTAACCCAAAAGAAGATCTTGTCTCGAGATTTCGTAGTATGAGTGAAACAGGGGTGTTAGCGATCTCTGATACCCGCAGGTCACGTTTTTGGATGACGAACGACGATATTATCGAATTTGTCTTATTCAGTTTAGAACAGATGACAAAGGGTGATATTCTCATACCCAAACTGCCCAGCATCCGCGAGATAGATTTAGCCAGGGCTGTCGCCCCGGATAGCGAGATCAAAATCACAGGTTTAAATCCGAGCGAGAACCTGCATGAAATCTTATTATCGGAAGACGACTCTCAATTTGCTCTGGAGTACGAAACATATTATTCCATTGTCCCCTTCTACCTCGATATTGGAACGCTGATTTATTTAGGGCCGACTCATGGCGTGCCTTGTTATCATGGATTCTGCTATCGTAGCGACACCAATAAACAATGGCTATCCGTGGAAGAGATAAGGGAGAAATTGGGGCTTGAGCAGGTTCTTCACGAGCACGGTCAATAATAGAGTTGGTCATCATGGAGAGTGTTTTCGATGCCCAGATTAGCAATTGATGGTGGAACCCCTGTTCGAGAAGATCTGTTACCGTATGGGCGGCAATGGATTTGTGACGTTGATGTTGATGCTGTCGTAAAGGTATTACGCTCCGAGTGGCTGACTACAGGCCCGAACGTCGCTAAGTTCGAAGACGCTTTCGCGAAACGCGTTGGCGCGAATTGTGCGGTAGCAGTAAATAGCGGAACCGCTGCTTTGCATACGGCGGTTTTCGCTTCTGGAATCAATCCTGGCGATGAGGTGATCGTTCCTGTTATGACATTCGCCGCCAGCGCCAATTGTGTGAGATATCAGGGAGGGACGGTTGTGTTTGCTGATGTGCGCCCTGATACGTTGAACCTTGACCCTGCTTGTGTAGAGGCTGCCATCACCTCACACACACGAGCGATTATCACGGTAGATTACACTGGTCAGCCCTCCGATTTGGATGAGATCAATACGATCGCTGATCGTCACAACCTGATTGTCATCGAAGATGGTTGTCATGCCTTGGGCGCAACCTATCGAAACCGTTCCGTAGGTTGCCTGGCTGATATGACCACTTTCAGTCTTCATCCAGTAAAACACATTACTACCGGCGAGGGAGGGATCATTACAACAGACTCTCCGGATTTGGCAAAATTGATGAGGGTATTTCGCAATCATGGGATAACGTCCGGTCATCGCCAGAGAGAGAGCGACCGGTCGTGGTTTTACGAAATGGAGCATCTGGGGTTCAACTATCGTCTCACCGATTTCCAATGTGCGCTTGGTCAATCACAGCTCGAGAGGTTAGATAGCAATCTGGCGCGGCGCCGTGAAATTGCTTCTCGGTATCGCCATGCTTTCGATAGCATACCAGAGATCGCGCCGTTGGGCGAATTGCCTGATCGCCAATCTGCCTGGCATTTGTATGTTATTCGCCTCGATCTGGAGCGGCTACAGGTTGATCGCGCGAAAATTTATCGGGCGCTGCGAGCCGAAAATATCGGTGTGAATGTGCATTATATTCCTGTTCCCTGGCACCCTTATTATCTACGTTTGGGGTATGCTAAAGGGCAATGGCCGGTGGCCGAAGCGGCGTATGAGCGATTGCTGACTTTGCCTATGTTCCCAACAATGCAGGATAAAGATATCAACGATGTCATCGCGGCTGTGGACAAAGTAGTGCATGCATACCGTCTTTGATGTTTGGACGGTTCGAGGAGAAATCGAATGATCAGATATTGCAAAAGATGTATTATGCCGGAAACCAAACCGGATTTATATATTGACGAGGAAGGGGTCTGCGCGGCCTGTCGCAGCTTCGAACAACGCATGGAAGTTGATTGGGCTGATCGCAAACAAAAACTCCTGGCTATTCTTGATCGTTATAAATCGGTTAACGGGGGGAATTATGACTGTATCATTCCAGTAAGTGGAGGAAAGGATAGCCATTTTCAAACCATCCGAATGTTGGAGCTGGGCGCCAACCCCCTATGCGTGACGGCGTCTACGGATATGTTGTCGGATATCGGCAGGCATAATATCGAAAATATCAAGAAATTGGGCGTTGACTATATCGAGGTCACAACGAACCCGGTCGTGAGGCGCAAGATCAATCGCCTCGGACTGACGCAAGTGGGGGATATCTCCTGGCCTGAGCATGTGACCATCTTTACCATCCCTGTTCGGATTGCCGTCCAGATGAATATCCCGCTGATCGTCTGGGGTGAAAATTCGCAAAACGAGTATGGAGGACCCGCGGGCGCTGCTGAGAACGATGTGCTAACCCGGCGTTGGCTCGAAGAATTCGGTGGGCTGCTTGGGTTGCGCGTTTCAGACTTGGTTGGGCAAGATGGAATCGAGAGCCAACATCTTATGCAATATACTTATCCCTCTGATGAAGAATTGGCTAGAGTCGGAGTCACCGGTATATTTCTGGGCTATTACGTGCCTTGGGATGGTTATTCCAACGCCTTGATTGCTCAGGCGCATGGGTTCAGAACCTATAATAAACCGGTCGAGGGTTCGTTGATCAATTACGAAAATCTGGATAATGTCCAAACTGGGATTCACGATTATTTCAAATTCCTGAAATTCGGTTTTGGGCGCGCAACAGATTTGGCATGTTTGCATATCCGGCGAGGGAGATTGTCCAGGGAAGATGCGCTGAAGCTGGTGAAAATGCATGATGGCAAGTTCCCCTGGGTTTACCTTGGGGTGCCCATCGAAGATGTTCTCGAAGATATAGGTATGACGATGGATGAATTCGTCAAAGTGTGCGACCGCTTCACGAACAAGAAACTGTTTGTGTGTGATTCGAGGGGGAATTTAGTCAAAGATCGTGACGGCAATTTGACGAAGGTGAATTACGATAATGTCGAATAGAGTCGCCATCATTGACTATGGCATGTGCAATTTGGATTCGGTTCGGCGCGCCGTCGAAGAGTGCGGCGGCGATCCCGTCATCACCGATCAGGCAAGAGATATCGAAACTGCAAATCGCATCATTCTCCCTGGCGTGGGTTCTTTCTCGGAAGCCATGGGAAATGTAAAAAATCGTTCGCTTGATGAGATCCTCTCTGAACAAGTTTTCAATTTTCAAATCCCTTTTCTTGGGATCTGTTTGGGAATGCAGTTGCTCGCCAAAAAGGGATGGGAGGGTTCCGAAACAGCGGGTTTGGGTTGGATCCATGGGGAAGTTCGAAAACTGGCGCCGACGAACCCCGAGGAGCGCATCCCTCACATTGGGTGGAACGAGGTCGTCTTTTCCCGGCCATCCCCATTATTTCGAAACCTTCCCTCTGGAAAAGATTTCTATTTTGTACACAGTTATTATTTAGATTGTAATGATGACCAGGAAGTAATCGCCAGAACGCCATACTGTGGAGGTTTCGTTTCAGCGGTGCAGCGAGACTGGATCTTTGGTGTTCAATTCCACCCTGAAAAGAGTCAACATTTAGGATTTCAGGTTCTGAGAACCTTCCTCTCGATATAGTCAGTACTTCACGAAAACTGGATCGAAGACCCGTCAACGGGTCGCCCGGGGACGGGCTTCTGATCTTTTTCGTGGTCTACCGATTGTGATTACAACATGCTCAAGACTCGTGTGATGCCAACTTTGTTATTCAAGGACGTGGGGTTAGTCAAAGGGATTGGTTTCGATTCCTGGCGTCGAACGGGCAGCGCAATGCAAGCCGTTAAAGTGTACAACATGCGGCAGGTAGATGAATTGGTATTCCTGGATATCACTGCGACGAATGATGACCGAGAACCCGACTATGATAGCATTGATGAGTTAGCCGATGAATGTTTCATGCCCATGGCAGTAGGCGGCGGCGTGAAAACCGTTGAGCATGTCCGTAGATTATTACAGGTGGGAGCAGATAAAGTTGTCATCAACACGGCTGCTGTCGAAAATCCAGACCTGATACGAGAGGTATCACACCAGTTCGGCGCACAGTGTGTGGTGGTATCAATCGATGCGCGGCTGCGCCCCGATGGCGATTATGAGGTTTTTTCCCATTCTGGAACCGCCTCCACCGGTTTGGATCCGGTAAAGCTGGCCTGCGATGCGGAATCCCTGGGCGCCGGAGAGATCATCATCACATCAATTGAAAGAGATGGTGCGATGACTGGCTACGATCTCGAGCTGACGCGACGAATTAGCGACGCTGTTTCGATTCCTGTTATCGCGTCAGGCGGGGCGGGAAATTATGAACATATGCTTCAGGCATTGAGAGTGGGAAAAGCATCCGCGGTAGCTGCCGCAAGCATCTTTCATTTCACCCAACAGACTCCTTTGGAAGCCAAGCGTTACCTTGCAGAA
>VGOC01000100.1 GCA_016865865.1 Chloroflexota bacterium | reverse complement strand
AGACAGCCCTTGGTTGATCTCGTTACCGACTTGTTTAGGGTGTTTATCACCTGTCCTATTGAGCGACTTTCTCTCTTTCCTTAATTATCCTTTTGGTTCCGGCTCGTCCGGGTTAGGGTCGCTCAATATGGAGCTCGAAAAGGCAAACGAACACCTGCGCGAACTGGGCCGGCAGAAGGATGAATTCTTCGCCAAAATCTCCCATGAGCTGCGCACGCCAATCACCAATATCAAGCTCCATCATGAGTTGATCGCGCTGCAACCGGAACGCGCCGACGAGTTCCTGGAAACCCTGTCTCGAGAAACGGATCGTTTATCTTATCTTATCGAGCGTATCTTGATGCTATCTCGCTTCGATCAGGGAATTACGAAACATGAACCGAGTGTCTTCGATTTGGGCGCCTTAGTCCAGGAATACGTGGCGGATCGGAGAGCTTTGGCAGAATCGAAAGGTCTATCGCTGAACGTTCGGTCCGATCTGAGCGACCCGGTGGTGTACGCAGATCGTGACCTGATAGGCCAGGTGTTGAGTATCCTCTTGACCAACGCGCTCGAATACACTCCCGCAGCCGGGATTGTGTATATTCGCCTTCATGAGCGTTACAATGGGATTCAGAAATGGATTGGATTCAGCGTGAAAGACTCTGGCAAAGGCATCTCTTTAGAGGATCAGGAACATCTCTTTACACGTTTTTTCCGAGGAAGCGTTGGCCGGAAGTCGGGAGTTTCAGGGAGCGGTTTGGGTTTGGCGATTGCCAGGGAAATCGTCGGTCGCCATGGTGGGAGGATAGATGTCGTAAGCCGGGGGATTCCGGGGGAAGGTACAACCTTTCATGTCTGGCTGCCCAAAGGTGAACAATGAACGAGCCTGAAGGATTATCCTGGTTTCAGCGTCTGATGTTCGAGGCAGAGATCCTCATCATGACACGGCTGGTACCTGGCGATGGGCCTGGGCCGTTCATGCGTTGGGTATTCAAAATCCCTGTGATTTTTCATCGTTTGGGATTGTGGTTTCTGGTGGGGAAACGATTTTTGATTCTCGAAACCACAGGCCGAAAAACAGGCAAAACCCGCTTCACCGCCCTCGAGTACGAGTATCTCCCCCAGCAGGGCGCCTATCGAGTCATGTCAGGTTGGGGCGGGAAAACGGATTGGTACCAGAATGCACGCGCAAATCCACGCCTGCGCATTCATATCGGGAAAGAGTCAACCCAGGCAATCGCTGAACCGGTCCCTCGCGAGCAGGTAGCAGAAGCTTTGATGAAAGTCGTCAGGCTCAACCCCAGGTCGTTGAGCATGTTCAACCGTTGGACTGAAAGGCCTATTGATGGTTCGGAAGAGAGCTTCTTCGAGGCTGCGGTAAATTTCCCTTCGTTGAATTTGCGACCTACCGAAGAGTGAATGGAAACGGCCGGGCAATTTTGCCGTGGTGACGGCTGCCTGCGAATGGGATAGAATAGTGATGAGTTTAGTGGGGGCTTTGGGATTGGTGATCCGTGTTGGAGGAACCGGGAGGCAGAAATGGATATCAACGAGATTGCAGCCTTTCTTGCCCCGCTGCTGCCGTATTTTGTCAAGGGCGGCATCGAGATGGGCAAGGCCGCGGCAGGCAAACTCGGCGAGAAGATCACCGAGGAATCCTGGGACGGCCTGAAGAAGCTGGGCGGTAACAAGGCCAGCGACCGTTCCATTTAGAAAATTCCCATGCCCACCAACATCCAAACCATCAAGACCTTTCCCCAACTCGTCAAATACCTGCGCACGGAATTGGTCTGGCCGGTCAAGGATGATTACCTGAAATCGCGCCAGGCTCCTGCCGGGGAGAGGCCGGCGCTGAAGGCATGGATGGAGTTGAATTAAGTCATGCCTGAGACTCGGCGCTACGCTACGAGATCGAAAACCTGCCCCTCCAAAATGTCATTATCCAACAGGAGAATTCCATCGAACGCAAGGAATTGCAGGCAGCAGACGCGATTGCCTGGACGATTTTCCGAAAATATGAGCGCGGCGATTCGCGCTTCTACAGTATCATAAAAGCCAGAATTGCGGATGAAACATTGGTCGAACAAAAAGACTGGCTCAAAAGAAAATCCCCCTTGCGGGGGAAATCTTGAGCGGCTTACCCTGGGCTCGGATTTCAGTCTGATTTCTGGGTCCCGTTCCATTTCAGGAACGGCTAGGCTGTCCTCAGGACAGCCAGAGTCACCAGGTTTTACGATACCGTTCGAGATTATTCTAATACGTTCTGGTTGAAATTGCAAGCGCGAGTTTGGAGAATTTCCATGCCCACCAACGAATTTTCCGACATCCAATCCATCCGCGATTTTCCCTCGCTGATCAAATACATGCGTACCGGTCTCGGCTGGCCGGTGGACGATGAGCAGGCCGAAGATCTATATTTCGACTACCGGCCTGCCGAGTTGGGCATTGACGATCGGCTGGCGTTGAATATCCGCTAGATCAAGCAATTGCGCCCGTTGACGGGGAACCAGCAGTGGGGTGTGTTCTGGATCCAGTTCGAGCAGAAGCAGCTTCCGGTGGTGGTGATGAGGCGTATTTTGTCTGCTTTGGTGAAGAAACAGCGCGATCCTCCCTGAGCCAGCTCTCAGGATGCACAGAAATCATCTTTTTGTCAAACGTTGGCAGGCTGGTACCAACGGAACATATCATGTGAGGAGAACTCTTATGGCAAAACATCTCGTCCTCGTCGCCGGAAATATCGGCGCTGGCAAAACATCCCTGACCGAGCGGTTGGGAGAGCGTTTGGGGTGGCGCACGGCTTTCGAGTCGGTCGCCGATAATCCCTATCTGTCGGATTTCTATGGCGATATGGGCAAGTGGTCCTTCCACTTGCAGGTTTTCTTCCTCGGCCACCGGGCAGACCAGCACCTCGCCCTGGCCCAGGACCCCCAATCCACCATCGCCGACCGCAGCATCTACGAGGATGCCTATATCTTCGCCCGCGCGTTGCATCACCTGGGCAACCTCTCCGAGCGAGATTATCTGGCTTATCGCCGTCTCTTCGACATCGTCACCAACAGCCTGCCCTCTCCTGATCTGTTGATCTACCTCAGAGCGCCCGTGTCTGTTTTGATGAAAAGAATAAATCGTCGCGGCCGAAAAATGGAAAGCGGCATCACCGAGGACTATCTTGCTCTTTTGGAATCCTTTTATGATGACTGGATCGAGGTGTTCGACATTTGCCCGGTTCTAACCATCTGCTCCGATGATTTGGATTTTGTCCATAAGAAAGGCCATCTCGATATCGTCGTACAGCGTATCCAGGACAAGTTAGCCGGTAAGGAGGTCATCGTCTTCCCGGAGAATAGTTGAGCATCCCTGGAATTTGGGCCTGGTTCTAGAACCTCCCGCGGGCGCACCATTGGTGCAATCCCGGGGTGCGTGCTGCGCACGCTTTGCGGAAGCCCATCCTCGTCATTCAGGTTCGCGCGGGTCAAGGACGAGATTGATTCCATTTAGCATTTCACGTACGCGCTTGGTTGAGAGCGTGCCGACGTATTCGTCTAATTGCGACTTGTCAACCGTGAAGACTTGCGACACGTTGACCACGCTATCTTTGGGGAGATTCGTTTCTTCTTTGTAACTGCTCAGCTATCGAACGGATTAGCCCGAAAAAAGGGTGTGCGAAGGGGGCGTAGCCCCCTTCGCACACCCTTTTTTCGGGAACTTCCCCGTATGGCTGAGTAGTTACTCTTCTTTGTTGAGTAGCACGTTTCCAGGGGCGCTCGCACGTTTGAGGTTAGAGGTCAACGCGCAGACGACAACAGTCCTTATCTCACTGCGGTCGAACAAGTTGTTCTACACGACAACGTGCGGATGACTGTACCCAGGTTCAGACCCCGACGGCTCCTCGAAGTCAATCCAATAGATGTCACCTTGATTGATTACTATGTGCCCTCCACGATTCGGCGATGATGACGCCTCGCTTTCCGTCGAAGGGCTTTTTCCGTGGGGTCTGGCTCGTCCGCGTACGCCGCGTTGATTCTCATCAGCAGTTCTCGACTCTGTTGGCGTTGGATGAAATCTTCCAGCGCGAGCACGAACAAACGGCTGCGCGAAACGCCATAGTTTGCGGACGCGCATGTGTCGTTTACCAGTTGATATACGTTGCCGTTGCCGCGTTTCGATGCCAAACAGCGAAACCCACGTGGGAAACGCGAATTACCGTACCCATTCGTTTTACTTTTGTATCAATTTCGGGATGTCGCAAGACGCGGCGGACGAAGACGGCGACTTCATCCTTCCCTACAGCCAGACAAACCAGGCAGAATTGCGGATGGCAAAGTTTGGGGTCACTGAAGCCCAAATCGCACGTGAAGAAAGTTGTGTCGCGGAGCGTATGCAAAAAGGGAATGATTGCTTCGTCATCCATTCCCTTTTGACCAACATCAACACCTATCTGGCGAACTGGAATTCCCCAACGTTGCAACAAGCCGCGCTGGTCTTCGCGAATATTCTCATCGAGGATGTTCATGCTCGCATCGGTTCCAAAACGAAATCGTCCGTGTGCCGAAAGAATGCCTCGCTTGACAATGTTACGGCTTCGGCAATGGCTTCTTTGGTGATGCTGTTATGCCATTGTTCAATGATTGTCTCCCAAGCTGTTCCTTCCGCGACCATTTCAAGTACGTCTGAAACAAAGACGCGCGTGCCGCGAAACACTGGTTTGCCATGACAGATTTTAGGGTCTGCAATAATGAAGCGTCCTAGCATTTGTGGTTTCTGATTTTTTCTCATCACGTATCACCTCCAACATTCTTCTCTGTGCCCATTATACGAGAAATCGGGCTGACGTGCTATTTCCACTTTGGGGTACCAACGATGATTTGAAACGGCATGTCTGCAAACAGGTGCTCCCCACTTCAAATAGCGGCGATCACCTCGCCGATTGCCTCGCTCACGATCTCCACCTGTTCCTCTGTCATCACGCCTGAGAAGGGGATTGCCAACCCGCGCCGGCCCAAATCTTCCGTGATCGGAAAATCGCCCTCCTGGTAGCCAAACCGCTCGACCATATACGGTTGCAGGTGGATGGGGATGAAATAGGGCCGGTTGGGGATGCCGCGCTCTTTGAGCGCAACGGCAACTCGATTGCGGTTGATCTCAGGCGCGATGCGTATCACATAGACAAACCAGCTCATGCGCGTTGTACTTGGAACGATTGCGGGGGTTTCCACCCCGGCGATCTCATCCAGCCGTTCCTGGTACCACCCGGCTACCTGTTCTCGTTTGGTGAGCAACTCATCGAGACGGCTCATCTGCGCACGCCCAAGGGCGGCGCTCATCTCATCAATGCGATAGTTATAGCCCAAATAAGTGTGTTGCAGCCAGGTATCCCCTGGGGAACGTCCCTGGTTGAGCAGAGCGCGCATCATAGCGTCGTCGTCGTCGTCATCGGTGACGATGATTGCTCCCTCGCCTGTGGTGATTTGCTTATTGGGGTAGAAGGCAAATACGCCGTAATCCCCCAATGTCCCGGCAGGCCGATTCTTGTACTCGGCGCCCAGAGCCTCGCAAGAATCCTCGATGATGGTCAGATCGAACTGGCGGGCTGTCGCACGGATGGGATCCATATCCGCAGGCTGTCCGAAGACATCCACAGGAAGGAGAGCTTTCAATGGCGCCCCCTCGCTCACACCTTTGCGGGGCAGCCACTTTTTCGAGGCCGAATTTCCCTCGGCCAAATCCCTGGCAGCCTGGTGAACCTGAAGGGGGGCGATATTGCCCGTCAGGGGGTCAACGTCTACGAAAATAGGCACGGCGCGTTCGAATAATAGCACATTCGATGACGCCACGAACGAGAAGGGAGTGGTGATCACCAGATCGCCGTCTTCGATGTCTGCCGCCCGCACACACAAATGCAGGCCAGCAGTGCCCGAGCTGACCGCGATGGCATGCCGGCTGCCGGTGAAATTTCGGATCGCTTCTTCGAACGCCGTCGTTTCTGGCCCCATGCTGAGGAGCGGGGTTGATAAGACAGCCTGAACAACCTCTCGCTCGATATCTGTCAAGTCAGGCGCTGACATTGGGACGAGGGGGAATGTATCGGGGGATGCTTTTTTCTTCAAAAGAAACCTTTCATCGAGGACAGATTTTGTGACGTAAATCATATCATACTCGTAAGTACTCAGCCAAACGGAGAAATTCCCGGAAAAAGGGTGTGCGCAGGGGGCGTAGCCCCCTGCGCACACCCTTTTTTCGGGTAAATCCGTTCGATGGCTGAGCAATTACTCATACTCGCTCTATGATAGAATCTCGACATGTTTTTACCATCTGGTGTGCCTCTCTCTAAGAGAATTTTCGATTTGATGTTGACCATTCCAGGGATGATTCTGGTTTCACCGATCTTGCTCATCGTAGCGGTTTTGGTGTGGATCTATCACGGCAGGCCGATCTTCTTCAGCCAGAGGAGGCCGGGGTATCGCGGAGAGCTGTTCAAGGTTTACAAATTCCGCACGATGACCGATCAACTTGACAGGCAAGGACACCTGCTGCCCGATGAAAAGCGATTGACGCGCCTGGGACGCTTCCTACGCTCGACCAGCCTGGACGAGCTGCCGGAGTTATACAATGTCCTGCGCGGCGAGATGAGCCTGGTAGGGCCGCGCCCTTTGTTGGTGCAATACCTGGGGCGTTACTCCTCCGAGCAGGTTCGCCGTCACGATGTGCTCCCAGGCATCACCGGCTGGGCGCAAGTCAACGGCCGCAATGTGCTCTCTTGGGAAGATAAATTTCGTTTCGATGTGTGGTATGTGGACAATTGGTCGCTGTGGTTGGACGTCGAAATATTGGCCTTATCCTTGTGGAAGGTGATCACCCGCGAGGGCATCAGCCAGCCCGGATATGCCACGGCTGAAGAGTTTATGGGGAATGAGGCGGTGGACAGTGAACAGTAAGCAACAGGCAATAGGCAGTGGATAGTAAATTGCCCACTGACCACTGCCTGCTGTCCACTGTCCATTGAACTGGAGGATGACATGCGCTGGATAAAGACTTTCTGGCCGATTTACCTGCTCCTCGTTGGGATTCTGGCTTGCAATCTGCCGGGAGGTTCGGCCCTGGGACCGGAGGCTGGCTCTGCTCCCGAGGGGATAGAATCCGCCCCGGGGAGTCAGCGGCCAGCCCAAACCGGGTTCGAACAGCCGCTCCAATCCGCCGATCAGCTCTCGGGCGCCGTCATCCAACCCGAAGACCTGGTCTACCTGGGGGCTTTTCGTCTTCCCGATGATCCCGGCTGGGAGTACAGCGGCCAGGGGCTAACCTATTATCCCGCCGGCGACCCCGCTGGCCCCGACGAGGGCTTTCCTGGCTCGCTCTTCGGTGTGGGACACGACCACACGCTGCTGGTCTCCGAGATCAGCATCCCCGCTCCGGTGATTTCCGAGAATCTGGATGATTTGAATTTCGCTGAAACTTTGCAGCCCTTCGCCGACATCACCGGCGGAGCGATCACCGAAGAGTTAGCTCTGCCGCTCCTGGGGCTGGCTTACGAGCAGACCAGCGATAAGCTGCACTTCGCCTGGGGGCAGCATATCCAGGATTTCGAGATTTCGCATGGCTGGGCTTCGTTGGATCTCTCCAACCCGCAGACCGCCGGGACGTGGCTTTTCGATGGATACAGTAACTACACCACCAACGACTATATTTTCGAGATTCCACGCCAGTGGGCTGATGTGTATTCGCCGGGGCAGTATCTGGCGACTGGGCGGGCGCGCGAAGGCCCCTGGAGCGGCAATGGCCCTGCCTTGTTTGCCTATGGCCCCTGGAACGACGGCGACCCGCCCGCGCCGGGCGCGACCCTGACCAGCATCACTCCCTTGCTGCGCTATGGCGTGCAGCAGCCGGGCGAGTCGGTGATCGTGACGGATGAGAGCATGGCCGTGAATGGCCGTCTGGACGCCGACCACTGGGGGGGAGCGGCCTGGCTGACCGCTGGCGAGAAGTCGGCGGTGATCTTCGTTGGCACGAAAGCCCTGGGCAGCGCCTGGTATGGCTTTGCCAACGGCGTGGTGTGGGATTACGACTGCGCTGACCAAAACCCGCCCGCCTGTCCTGATCTTCCCGAATGGCCCTTTGATAATCGCGGCTTCTGGGCCGAAGATTATCAGGCGCAAATCATCTTCTACGATCCCGCGGATTTAGCGGCGGTAGCGCGCGGCGAGTTGGAGACCTGGGCGCCGCAGCCCTACGCCACCCTGGTGTTGGATGACTATCTTTTCGACCCCGAACTGAATCACGCAGAGTACAAGCGCGACCTGGTCGGCGCGGCGGCTTTCGACCGGGAACGCGAGCTGCTTTTTATCGTCGAACGGCTGGCCGATGAGTACAAGTCGGTCATCCATATGTTTCGGCTGGCGCCCAACGCCGTCACGCCGTGAGAAAGTTAATATCAGTACTTCACGAAGAGAGGATCAAAGACCTGTCCTCGGGTCGCCCGGGGACGGGCTTTCGATCTTTTCGTGATCTCCCGAATATGGATATCCCCGATCTCTACCGCCAGCTTTACCGCATCCGCCGTTTCGAGGAGACCGTGCTGGAGAATTTCTCCAAAGGGGTTTTCTTCGGCACAACGCACACCTATCTGGGGCAGGAAGCCAATGCGGTTGGCGTGCTCAGCCATCTTCGAGAGGGCGATATCGTTTTCAGCAACCATCGCTGCCATGGGCACTTTCTGGCTTACGGCGGCGATATGCGCGCTCTCTTCAGCGAGTTGATGGGAAAAGCCACCGGGGTGTGCGGAGGGCGCGGCGGTTCGCAGCATTTGCATTGGCGCAATTTCTACTCCAACGGCGTGCAGGGCGGCATCGTCCCTATCGCTGCCGGCATGGCGCTGGCTGAAAAGCGCAAAGGCAGCGGCGCGCTGGTTGTGTCCTTCCTCGGCGATGGCACCCTGGGGCAGGGCGTGATCTACGAGAGCTTCAATATGGCCTCCCTCTGGGAGGCTCCGATCCTCTATGTGGTCGAGAACAACCGAATCGCCCAGACCACCCCGGTCGAAATGACCCTCGCCGGAAGGATTCCCGCCCGTTTCTCTGCCTTCGACATTCCCGTTGACGAGTTGGATAGCAGTGATGTCATAGAGATTTCCGCCCTCGCCGGGAATATTTTGGACGATATCCGCGCCCGAGGCGGACCGCGCGCCCTGATACTGTCCACCGTACGGTTTGGTCCTCATTCCAAAGGGGATGACACGCGCGACCCTGAGCTGGTTGCCGCCTTCAAGCGTGAGCGCAACCCCCTGGCGATCCATGCGCCCCGTCTCGACCCGAAAGCCCGCGCCGCCATCGAGGCTGGTGCTGATCTAGAAGTGGAAACCGCGTTCGAGCAAGCGATCAATGACCAATATACAGTAATCGGTGAACAGTGGACAGCAGAAAGTGAACAGTGGACGGAAGCCGATGAAAACCACTCGCCTCTCCGTCGGAGGGGCGACCACTCTCCACTGACTGTTCTCCAATCTCTCAATGCTGCCCTTCATCAGGCTCTCTCTAAGGATGATCGCCTAATCGTGATGGGGGAAGACATTCTCGATCCCTATGGCGGGGCCTTCAAAGTCACCCAGGGGCTGTCGGATGCCTTCCCAGACCGCGTCATCAGCGCGCCTATCTCCGAGGCTGGTTTCGTCGGCATAGCAGCGGGCATGGCCTTGC
>VGOC01000099.1 GCA_016865865.1 Chloroflexota bacterium | reverse complement strand
TCTCCGAGATCGGAGAGGGGCAGGGGGGCAGGGGGGTGAGTTCTACTCCCTCACTCTCAAAGCCGCGCCCCCTCCTGTTCTGACCATCGCCGCCTATGGGTACATGACTGAGTTAGCCCGCCAGGCTATGCTCGAACTGGCATACGAACACGAAGTCTTTGCCGAGCTGATTGTCCCCACTCAGCTTTATCCCTTCGAGATTGCCCCAATTTTAGATTCTGTGCGCCGCACCGGGCGCTTACTGGCTGTTGAGGAAGGAACCCTCACCCTGGGCTGGGGCGCAGAGATACTCGCTCGTATTTCGGAAGAAATCGGCCCTGGCTTGCTCGTTGCTCGACGGGTAGCAGCCCGCGATTTGCCTGTCCCCGCCTCAGGCTTGCTAGAAGAGTCTGTCTTGCCAGGCGTGGAAGATATTGTGCATGCCGCTCGAAAGATGGTATAACTAAGGACGATTTAGACGATCTATTTCACCCGCCGAATGGGAGAGACTTCGTTGACCGATCCAATTGCCATTGTCATTCCCCTGCTCAACCCCAACGAACCTGAGGCCTTGCTGGCAGCCCTGCATGTCGAAGAAGGCCAGCAAGTTGCCGCAGAGGATGCGATCTGCACATTGGAAACGACCAAATCTACGGCTGAGGTAGTGGCTGAACGCGCAGGTTTTATCATCGGGTTGCGTTTCGATGTGGGGGATACGGTGCAGGCCGGAGATATCCTGGGTTATTTGGCAAACTCACCAGATGAACAAACGCCGGGTATCAGGTATCAGATACCAGGTATTCAGGATGTTACTCCCAATACCCTATACCCAATACCTGAAAACTTGAGAATCTCCAAACCGGCGCTCGCCTTAGCCCAGCAACACGGCCTCGATCTCAGCCAATTCCCCATTGGGCCTTTAGTAACAGAAGAGATGGTCAGGGCGAAGTTAGAGGGCAAACCGGCGACGATGGGTGTTCCCAAGACCGATTTCGACCCCATGGCGATCATCATCTACGGCGGCGGCGGACACGGTAAGTCGCTGCTGGATTTGCTGCGCTCCCTGGGCACGTACCGGGTGGTGGGCTTTTTGGATGATGGCCTTCCGGTTGGCGAGGAGATCATGGGAGCGTCGGTCCTGGGCAGCGGCGACCTGCTCCCGGAATTGTACGCTCGAGGCGTGTGTCTGGCAGTCAACGCCGTGGGTGGGATTGGCAATGTGGCTGTGCGGATAAAGATTTTCCGGCGCCTGGCCGATGCCGGATTCAGTTGCCCTCCAGTAGTCCATCCAACGGCCTATATCGAACCGGGCGCGAGTTTGTCTCCCGGGGTGCAGGTTTTCCCCCATGCCTATGTGGGCAGTGACGTCCGGGTTGGGTTCGGGAGTATCGTCAATACAGGGGCGATCCTCTCCCACGATTGTCGGCTGGGCGATTTCGTGAATATTTCGCCGGGAGCGATCCTGGCGGGGGAAGTCGAGGTGGGGGATGGCGCCCTGGTGGGGATGGGGGTGACGGTCAATTTGCAGGCGAAGATCGGCGCTGGGGCGCGGGTGGGGAACGGCGCTACGGTGAAATCCGATGTGCCACCTAACGGGGTGGTGCGCGCTGGGGCGATATGGCCTGAGTCATAAGGTTTTCGTCCAAACAGTTTTCGATATTGTGTTATGAGTTCACTGAAAAAACTCCTGAACGAGGGGGCGGGGCGGCATATATGGGGGTGCGTGCGCAGCACGCACCCCCATATATGCCGCCCCGAATCCTCTACTCGTAGTTTTTTCAGTGGACTCGTGTTATACTCAATGGAAGAAAATCGGAAATTCTTTCAGGAGAGGAAGCCATAGTTTTAACAACTATACAAGTTCGTCAGAAAGGGCTGATCACCATACCATCGAACATACGTCGAAAATATAATCTTACAGAAGGGGATGTGTATGCATTTGTTGATCTGGGCGATGGGGCTTTTCTGCTGTCGCCTGAGCCTTCGAAGGTAAATCAATATGCTGACCAGGTCGCTCGACTTGTTCAGGATGCTGATGTTGATTTGGACGAATTGCTAGAAGCCTTGGATGAAGAGCGGGAAAATTACTATCAGGAACATTATGTCCAAAACCCGGATTAGGTTATTCTTTGACAGCAGTGCATTGGTAGCCAGAGCGATGTCTTCTAAGGGCGCATCGCGGGCTTTGTTGATATTAGCTGGAGGATCGGGTTTACGCGTTGGTACCCCGGGTGATGTATTGATGCGGGTTAGAGCACAATTATCCGATGTAGGGAAAACATGAGGTTTACTAGTTTGAATTCTCTGGTATAATTTCCCCCTGACTAGACCAGTCGGCGGCTGCCGAAAGGGGCTGCTGGCCTGGAGACCTGCTTTTAGAATTAGGACTTACACAGTACGTTGAAAATTTGCCGAAAAATAGGGGTGTGGGGTGCTTCGCACCTCACACCCCTATTTTTCGGGTTTTCTCTTTCGGTGTAACTTCTAAATAAAAATATACAAGGAGATGGCAGACGTCATGTCGTTAGAAAAAGAAGAAAAAACAAACCTGATTACGAAGTACTCGCGTCACGATAAAGACACGGGTTCCCCAGAGATCCAGATTGCACTCCTGACGGAGCGTATTCAACAACTTACCGATCATCTGCGAACCCACAAGCACGACGAATCTTCACGACGAGGATTGCTGAAGATGGTCGGGAGTCGCCGCCGATTGCTCAGGTATCTTCGTCGAAAAGATTACCAGCGCTTCGTGGGACTATCCACCCAGCTAGGTATTCGTAAAGTTTAGGATGAAAACCGAAGTAGATGGTCCAGCAGGTCTCCATCTACTTATTTTTTCTCTGGTTGTGGCTGAAGTATTGGGATTTTGCACAGAGCAAGCACATCGGTCGCTTGTCAAATAAGCAACTTGTCCATCGAAGAGGTGATCTCTATTTGCCATAACGGGGGATGGGTTCAATGGTTTTTTCGTCTGTCTATCCAAGAACAGAGTATTCTGGATGTGTGATGCACATCTATTGCATGACCATCGAATTTACTAACCAGCGAAAACGGAGCATGCTCTGTTTAGCTGACATATTCATTTAGGGACCCGCCCTTAGGTTGGGAATTGGGAGATGGAGATAACTCGGACAGAAAGACGCTCGTTGTCTCGATCTCCCAATCCCTAACCGGCGGGTCAATGGTAGGAGGTACCATGAAACCCGAATCAAGACGTTATGAAGTAGCTATTGGCAGTAAGCCGCTAGTTTTCGAGACTGGCCGATTGGCCGGTCAGGCTGGCGGTGCCGTGACCATTGGATGTGGCGATGCGCTAATTATGGGCGTTGCCACGATGGATTCAGAACCCCGTGAGAGCATTGATTTTATGCCTCTAACGGTGGATTATGAAGAACGAATGTATGCTGGCGGGACGATCCCCGGCTCGTTTTTCCGCCGCGAGGGGCGGCCCTCGGAGAACGCGATTCTCATCAGCCGTCTCGCAGATCGCCCCCTGCGCCCACTCTTTCCCAAGGATTTTCGCAATGCTGTGCAGGTGATCATGTATTCCTTCTCGGCAGATGACGTCACCCCTCTGGATATCCTGGCCATCAATGCGGCATCGGCTGCTGTGGCTATTTCGGATATCCCCTGGGAGGGACCGGTTGGCGCAGTGCGAATCGGTATGATTGATGGCGAGTACGTCGTCAACCCCACCTATGCTGAGATGGATGTATCGGACCTGGATTTGCGCCTGGCCGGAACCCGAGATGCGGTTCTGATGGTCGAGTGCGGCGCCAATGAATTATCCGAAAGCCAGATCATCGCGGCGGTAGAGTTCGGTCATCGAGCCATGCAGCCCATCATCGCTGCCCTCGATAAGATGGCTCAGGAAGTCGGCAAGCCCAAACAGGCGTATCCCTCGTTCGTCCTGGATGAGCAATTCAAGAAAGATGTATATGCTCGCGTGGCGGCGCCCTTGAATGATCTCCTCGATCAGCAGCTTCCCAAGGCGGAGGCCAAACAGGCCATGCTCGAATTCAAAGCGCAGGTCGTCGCTGAGTTTGCCGGTGAGGACGAAGCGTTGCTCAGTAATGCCAAAGAAGCCTTCGATGCAGCCCACAAAACGATCGTCCGCTCGCGCATCCTGGATAAGGGAATCCGGCCAGATGGCCGCGATCTCACCACCGTGCGCCCGATCTGGTGCGATGTCGGCACCAGCCCGCGCGCTCATGGGGCTGGCCTCTTCACCCGTGGTGAAACCCAGGTGATGACCCTGGCTACTTTGGGTACTCCGCGTGATGCGCAAACCATGGACAACCTGACCCCCATCGAAACCAAGCGGTATATTCACCACTACAATTTCCCGCCTTTTTCCACGGGTGAGGCGCGCATGTTGAGGGGCGCTTCGCGGCGCGAAATTGGGCACGGGGCTTTGGCAGAGCGGGCCTTGCTGCCCATGATCCCGGACGAGAAGGATTTCCCCTACACCTTGCGATTGGTGTCGGAGGTATTGTCATCTAACGGCTCCTCTTCGATGGCCTCGGTGTGCGGTTCCACGCTCGCGCTGATGGATACCGGCGTTCCCATCAAAGCGCCCGTTTCTGGCGTGGCGATGGGGTTGATCAAAGAGGGGGACCGCTGCGCGATTTTGACAGATATCCAGGGCCTCGAGGATCATCTTGGCGATATGGATTTCAAGGTGGCCGGCACCGAAAATGGCATCACAGCCTTACAGATGGATATCAAGATCAAAGGTCTCACTGCCGAAATCATGGCTGAAGCCCTGGCGCAGGCGAAAACCGCTCGCGCCCACATCTTGCGGCAGATGCTGGCTACCATCGCTGCGCCCCGCCCGGAGTTGAAACCCCATGTCCCACGCATAATCACCATCCAAATCCCCGAGGATAAAATCGGCGCTGTGATCGGCCCCGGAGGCAAGATCATCCGCGGCATTCAGGAAGAAACCGGCGTCCAGATAGACATCGAAGAGGATGGCAGGGTATTCATCGCTTCAGCGGATGGCGAGGGCGCACGCCTGGCCCGCCAACGGATCGAACGTTTGACCGAGACGCCGGAAGTTGGACGCATCTACACCGGGAAAGTCACCGGCATACAAGAATTCGGCTGTTTTGTCGAAATCACCCCTGGGACGGATGGCATGGTTCACATCTCGCAACTCGACACACAGCGCGTACAAAGAGTCGAGGATGTGGTAGATAAAGGCAATGAAATCACCGTGATGGTGACCGAAATAGACCCACGCAGCGGCAAGATCCGCCTCTCCCGGCGCGCCGTTCTCGAAGGCTGGACAGTCGAGGAGGCGATTGCCAACGACGCGACTGGGGGCGGTAAACGCCAGTCATCGCCCCGTCACTCATCCAACCGGCGCGATCGCGGCCCCAGACGAAATTAGTTTGCCTAGAATACAAGATCGCCCCCAAAGGTAGTGCGGCGTGCAGAGCGCGCCGCACTATCTTTTTGGGGGAACTATCTCTCTCTGTCCGAGCACTGATGTAACCTTTGGATGGCAGCCGCATCAAAATACCCGGAAGGAAGTAAGCCTATCTTGGTAAAATACAGTAGCCTGTTGCAGGCGACGCTTTTTTTAATCGAGTGGATATAGATTGCAGAGGATCGAATATGGCAGAAAAGAATGTACAAGAAATGATCATCATTGGCTCAGGTCCGGCGGGCCTCGCGGCCGCGTTGTACGCTGCCAGAGCCAATCTGCAACCGGTGGTTTTTACTGGGATGCTTCTAGGTGGGCAGGTTGCCAATACCTATATCGTAGAAAATTACCCCGGTTTCCCTGAGGGGATTGGCGGTCCCGAACTGATCGAGGCTTTCCAGAAGCAGGCGGAACGCTTTGGCGCACGCATCGAATACGATAGCGTCACCGCGCTTGATCTCTCCGAACGACCGTTCAAGATAACCACCTATGGCGGCGAGCATTACGCCAAAACATTGATTTTGACGACAGGCGCAAATCCGCGCAAACTCGAGGCGCCGGGCGAGGAGGAGTTTAACGGCCGCGGCGTCTCATACTGCGCCACCTGTGATGGTCACTTTTTCACGGGTAAGGATGTCGTCGTCATCGGCGGCGGCGACAGCGCCATGGAAGAGGGTCTCTTCCTGACACGCTTCGCCAACTCTGTGACCGTGATTCACCGCCGCGATCAACTGCGCGCCGGAAAGTTGATGCAGGAGCGCGTTTTCGATCATCCCAAAGTCAATTTTATCTGGGATACCGTGATCACTGAAATCATCGGTGAAGGCGTTGTCCGGAAAGTGAAACTACATAATCTCAAGACAGGCCAGCATTCCGAGTTGGCTACCGATGGCGTTTTCATCTTCATCGGGCATATTCCCAACACAGAACTATACAAGGGACAGTTGGAGATGGATGAGCTTGGTTATCTGGTGGTGGATAAGTATATGCAGACCAATATCCCCGGGGTTTTCGCTGCTGGGGAAGTGGCTGATTCTCATTTTCGGCAAGTAATCACCTCCGCAGGCATGGGGGCCGCCGCGGCAATGCAAGCAATCCGCTTCCTCGAAAAACAAACTGGCTGAAGTGTCGCTATCTAAATATTAACCCCTCTCTTCGGTTTGAAAGAGAGGGGTTTTTCGATTCTCGTATCGAGTCGCTCTATGGGGTTGGAGTGACTATTTGCGCCTCGCCTGTCCAGGTGAAGACGCGCGTGAGGCTGGCCGCTCCGGCTGTATCCCAGATCGATTCCCCATTTTCATCTGTGCCGATCTGTCTTACCGGCATGACCCACCAGCGATAGATGTGAGGATCGCTGCTCGCGGCCCGAAAGGAGGCCGGGACGATGAATTTGGTGTCTTCCACATAATCCACCAGTTTGCGACCCTGTCCTTCGGTGATGTCCTCAACAGTGACCGCGTAAGATTCATTCTCGCGCAGCGTACCCACCGCAGCCCATTGCAGGTTGACGACATTATCTTGCAGAGTGAAGTAGGAGCCATCAGCTGGCAGCAGCAGGTTTGGGGCGGGATAAGGGGGTGGAACGGTGGGCGTAGGCGTCGGCCCGGGGGTCGCCGCCCTCTCACACAAAGGAATGACCAGATTCATCCCCGAGAAGATCGTATTGTTTACCATGCCGTTGTACGCTTTGATCGCATCCATGGGCACGGCGTAATTTGCTGAAACGCTGCTCAGGGTGTCATTCTCTTGAACGGTGTAGAGAATCTTCTCACAGGCGGCGTAAGTCGCTTCTGGGCCGCTGAGCGTGGCTGTTGGGAAGGGCGTCACCGTTGGCGTGGGGTGGGGGATGAGCAGTTCCTGTCCATCGAACAGGGTGGCGCAATCCGCGGGCAAGTTATTGAGACGCACGATGCTTTGCACCGAAATATCGAATGCCACAGCGATCCCTCCACACGTATCGCCCGACTTGACGATATAAGTAAAAGGCGTCGGCGTAGGCAATGGCGTTGGGGTCATCGTAGGGGTCATTGGCGTGGGAGTCATCGAGGGCGTTACGGTAAGGGTTAGCGTGGGGGTTTGGGTCGGTTCGACGACGCGCCCGGTCCGTTGCAGGGCGAAGAAGACCATTACCGCGCCAATTGCCAGGAAGACGGCCAGGAGAACGATGGCAACTGGCAAACTCAGGGTGATTTCCGGCATGTGGCTGCCGCGCAGCGCCCTGGATGCTTTGCCAGAGACCTCGACTCTCGCCGCCAGCTCGCCACCGCAAACCAGACAACGTGTGGCGCTTTCACTGAGGCGAGTGCCGCAGGTTGGGCAAAGTTTCGTCGAAGTGGCTGAATTTTTATTGGTCATAAGCGAACTTTTCTACAAATATCGTGCCTTCTTCCAGACAGCGGCGATGATTATACCAGCCTTTCTCGAGCCATGCGAATCTATTTTTCTTGCCCCCTCTGACCATAAACCGCTCGTGACATAAAACACCCCCCTTTCTGCTTACTGCCTACTGCCTACTGCCTGCTGTACCCTGGTATACTCCTCTCGATGATCCCTCACAGCATCTATATCCACATCCCCTTTTGCCGGCAGCGATGTAATTATTGCGATTTCAATACCTATGCCGGATTGCATGAGCTGATCCCCGCTTATTCGGATGCTTTGATCCAGGAAATCCAAATCCTGGCTTCCGGTCTGGATCAGCCTCTCCCTGTCCACACGATCTACTTTGGGGGCGGCACCCCCTCCCTGCTCCCAGCCGAATCCCTGGAGAAGCTCCTCGAAGCTCTGAATTCAGCCTTTCGATTCGATCCTCCCATCGAAATCACCCTCGAGGCCAATCCTGGCGCGCTCTCGCTCTCCTATCTGCGCGATTTGAGAGGGATGGGATTCAACAGGATCAGCCTGGGGATGCAGTCAGCTCACCCGGGAGAGTTAGTTTTCCTGGGACGAAGCCATGACTATGGGGATGTCGTGAACGGGGTCGAATGGGCGCGCCTGGCCGGGTTCGATAATCTGAGCCTGGATTTGATCTTTGGGCTGCCGGAGCAGCGCATCGCCGTTTGGCGTGATTCCCTTGATTTGGCTTTGCGACTCAGCCCGGAGCATTTCTCGCTTTACGCCCTGTCCATCGAGCATGGCACGCCCCTGGGGCGTTGGGCTGATCGCGGCTTGATCCCCCTGCCTGACCCCGATGAGGCCGCCGATATGTATGAACTCGCCAAAGAAAAGCTGGACAGCGCCGGGTACATCCAGTATGAAATCTCCAACTGGGCGAAATCCCCAATAGCTGATTTCCAATACCAGACATCTTCATCGCGCTTTGCCTGTAAACATAACCTGCAATACTGGCGCAACCTGCCCTACCTGGGAGTCGGCGCCGGCGCGCACGGCTATGCCAATAATGTCCGCACCGCCAATGTCCTTTCCCCAAGAGAGTATATCCACCGCCTCCTCCCCTCCCCCCTCCACCCTCCAACCCCTTTTCCCCAAACCCCTGCCACCCTCGAAACCAACCCCATTGACCGCGATACCGAAATGCGCGAGACCATGCTCATGGGCCTCCGCCTGACGCGTGAAGGCGTCTCCGATGAGCGATTCCAGGCGCGCTTTGGGGTTGATCTGAGCAGAATATTCGCGGAAGAGATTTCCGAACTCGTGAACCTGGGATTACTCGAATGGGTAGACGACCGCCTCCGTTTGACGGCGCGTGGATGCCTGCTGGGCAACCAGGTGTTCGTGAGATTTGTGTAAAAATGGGTAACTGCTCAGCTATCGAACGGATTAGCCCGAAAAAAGGGTGTGCGAAGGGGGCGCAGCCCCCTTCGCACACCCTTTTTTCGGGAACTTCCCCGTTTGGCTGAGTAGTTACAAAAATGGTATAATTGCTCTCATCGGAGAAAGCAGCCATGACATTTACCGTATCTGATTTCCACACATTGGTCGAGATGGCCTACAAGCACCCGGAATGGCGGGCGGAACTGCGTCAATTGGTGTTGACGGACGAGATTTTGTCTCTGCCGCAAGTGGTGCGGGAACTGGCCGAAGCGCAGCGAGAGTTAGCTGCCGCGCAAGCGCGCACTGAGCAGCGCGTCGAGGAGTTAGCCGAAGCGCAGCGAGAGTTAGCTGCCGCGCAAGTGCGCACTGAGCAGCGCGTCGAGGAGCTGGCAGAAGCGCAAAAGCGCAGCGAGGACCGCCTGTCGCGGGTCGAAGCTGCCGTGGAGAAGCTTGCTATCGCTCAGGCGCGCACCGAAACCGAATTGCGCGACCTGAGCAACCGGGTTGGGTCCACGGAAGAGGAAGAGGCCGAAGGCGTGCTGCGAGTAGTGCTGGAGGCCAAGGGCTACCGGTTGGTGGGTGAACCGTTCAACCTGCGCATGGATGGAGACGTAGATGTCGTTCTGCCGTTAGAGGATGCCGATGGAGCGCCTGT
>VGOC01000098.1 GCA_016865865.1 Chloroflexota bacterium | reverse complement strand
GCCCCACCAGAGCGCCGGCGGCTGTCGGGTTCGAGCTAGTCACAAAGGGATAGGTGCCATGGTCGAGATCTAGCAGTGTGCCCTGAGCGCCCTCGGCCAGTACAGCGGCCTCATTCCTCAGGGCCTCATTCAACAGATACGAGACATTCCCGATATAGGGGATGATTTTTCGTGCGTAGCCGACATATTCTTTGGCAATCTCGAGCGAACCCAATGGCTGCGCGTGGTAGAGGTTGATCAACACTTCATTGACCCCTTCGATCTGATCGGCGACTGCCTCGGCGAAATCTTCCAACGAGAGCATCGCTTCCATGCGTAGACCGGTGCGGGCGGCCTTGTGATGATAGGCTGGGCCGATGCCGCGCAGAGTTGTGCCGATCTTCTCGTCCCCGCGGGCCTGTTCGAGGGCCTTGTCCAATGCCAGATGCGCGGGTGTGATGACGTGGGCGGCGTGAGAGATTCGCAGCCGCTTTGGGGTGATCTCGACCCCAGCCGCCCGAAGGGATTCGATCTCTTCCAGAAGCACCCTGGGGTTGACCACCACCCCGTTGCCGATCACGCCGATTGTGTGAGGGTGAACCACCCCCGAGGGAATCAGGTGCAATTTGAAGGTCTGCTCGCCCACCGTAACGGTATGCCCGGCGTTATCGCCGCCGTTGTAGCGCGCTACATACTCAGCCTCGGCGGCTAACAAATCCACCACCCTGCCTTTCCCTTCATCGCCCCATTGGGCGCCGACGATAATATCTAGTGACATCGAAACCTCCCGCAGCAATACTGCCAACTGTCATCTTCGACACTGTTGGCTGTTCATTGGCAGCCTATCCTCCTGTGTTGTAAAATATGGTTCGTTGATTCATTCTAGCACAAATCGTGACGGCTCAGCCAGCGTATTAATCCGAGGATGGCACCAAATCTTTCGAAAACGCGAAGCCGCGAAGAGCGCAAAGGTCTTCACGGACGTGAAGAAACCCTTCGCGTGCTTCGTATCTTCGCGGCGAATCTTTTCGGTTGCGGCTGGAGGCCGCGCTATGGTATGGACTCAATGAGCAAAGCACCACAAGATAACCGCCCCACAGTCTGGTCCTCGCAACATGGGGATTTGCGCAAACGAAGCTCGAAACCCGCCGCACAAACTTCGCTGCCCCCCCAGCAGCAGACCGCCTACCTGCACCGCGATTCCAAAGGCCGCGGCGGAAAGACGGTCACCCTGGTCGAAAACCTGGCGCTTTCGGAAGAGGACGCCAAAGCATTGTCCAAAAAACTCAAACAGGCCTGCGGCAGCGGGGGGACGGTCAAAGACGGCGTGATCGAAATCCAGGGCGAGCACCGCCAGAAGATCGCCGAGGTCTTGCGGGAACTGGGATACAAGGTCAAGCTGGCTGGGGGATAAACCCCATATTTTTAGGACTTTAGTACCATTGGTCGGGATGGGGGGAATCTGATTATAATTAGAATATACGTTCTAATTCTTTCTCGATGTTGACTGACCGTTTACGCCAGACCCTGCGTTATTTGCTGCTCCCTGGCCACTTCGTCGAACTCGATCAGAAGCTGGCCTCGGATTTGGCGCGCCTGGCTGACGATGAGGCGCGCCCTCTCGACGACCTGGGTTGTGAGATGTTGACCTTCGCCCTCCAGCATCGTCGGGCCGCCGCCGCCAACCTGGAACAGTGGAGGTCATTGACCCCCCGCGAGCGCCAGGTCACCGCCCTGACTTGCCTGGGCCTCACCAACCGCCAGATCGCCCTGCGAATGAACATCACCCCGGATACCGTCCGGACCCATCTGCGCAACGTTCAGCGAAAGTTCGGCCTGCGCACCAAACTCGAGCTGCGCAACGCCCTGGTCGATTGGGATTTCCAGGCCTGGCAGTAGGAAGCGCCCTCCCCTTTTCGGTTAGCCCCTTTTTCCCCAAAATCTCCCCCAATCGCGGATGGTCTCCCCGGCGCGTATTTGGTATTGTAAAGGCGTGGATCGTTTCGTTGATCTCCCCCGTGGTCAGTTGCACGCCCTGCTGGCGCCGCGGCCGTCCCGCGGCGAGTGGATGACTCACCTGATCGCCCGGCTGGCTCTGGCTGGATCGGTGCGCGTGCTGGATGGAGGCAACCGTTTCGACTCTCGCGGCCTGAGTAGGGAACTGCGCCGGCTGGACAGGAATTTCTATCTCCCTTTGAGGCGGGTGCGCGTGGCCCGGGCATTTACCTGCTTCCAGGCCGTGACCTTGCTTTTGGAGACCCCGCCCCTGAGAATCCCAACGCTGGCGCTCGATCTGCTGATCACCTTCGAAGATGAGAGCGTCTCACTCGCGGAACGCCTGCGCCTGTTGGATGTGTCCCTGGCCCGCCTGCGGGCGCTCTCCCGGCAGGCTCTGGTGATCGTCAGCGCCCCACCCCCAACCCCGGACGACACCTTGCTCTCCCGCCTGCAAGACGCCGCCGACCACGTCTGGCGCTTCGAGCCAGAGGCCGCGCCGTCGCAGCCGAGGTTATTCTAACCGTTATGGGCCGTACAATTGCTTCCATCACCCAGGCTTTTCTCGAAGAACGCGCCGCCTTCGCGCGTTTTCGCCGCGCCCTTCGCCGGTCGGATCAACTGGTTTTGGATGACCTCTTCGCCAGCGCCCAGCAGCATCTAGCCGCTGCGGCCTACGCTTCTCATGCGCTGCCTTTCGAGACTTTCTTGCTGGCCATGCTGCTGGAGGAGCATAAGGAGGTGATTCGCCTGAGGCGGTTGATGGAAGCGTTGGCTCAGGGAGAGAATGGTTGAATACACCGGTTGGCTGCTTGACCTCTACGCTCACCCCCAGGATGGCGTCGTGCTGTGGCTGCTGAGCGACGAGGGGGGGCGACTCCGTTTTCATCAACCCTTCCCGGTGACTTTCTACGCCGCCGGCCCGGCAGAGCAATTGCGCGCGCTGTGGCGTTATTTGCGCGACCGGTCTCTCTCTGTGGAGCTGGCGCGCCAGGAGCGGCGCGACTTGTTCCAGGAATCGCTCCTGACCGTGCTGGCCGCGCGGGTGGAGAATCCCGCCGCACAGGAAGAGGTCTTCCGGGATGCGGCGCGGCGCTTTCCCGAACTGACCTACTACGACGCCGACATCCCCCTGCCGCTGCGCTATGGCGCGGCCTATGGCGTTTTCCCCCTGGCGCGCTGCTGCGTCGGCGTTGACCAGGAGGGTCGCGTTCAGGCTCTCGAGGCGCTGGATTCTCCCTGGGAACTGGAACCAGCCTCGCCCCCCGTCCGCATCCTCCAGCTAAGGCCGGATTGCGATCCTGCCCACGCCGATCCCGCATATCTGCTGGCGCGTTATCAGAATCACGAAATACGTTTCTCCCTGCAACCGGCGCGGCCGCTGCTGGTCGGCCTGGGCGCACTGCTTCGCCGCTACGATCCCGATCTGCTGCTGACCGCCTGGGGGGATAGCTGGCTGATCCCGTATTTGCTGTCGCGCGCCGAAGAGATGGGCATCGCCTTGCTCCTGAGCCGGGATGTGGGCATGGGCGCAGCGCGGCAACCTGAGCGGACGTATTTTTCTTACGGGCAGGTGATCTACCGCGGCCCCAAGCTGACTTTGTTCGGGCGCTGGCATATTGATGTTTACAACGCCGTCATGTTCCACGATTACGCCCTGGAGGGCGTGCTGGAGATGGCCCGCGTCACCGGGCTGCCTGTGCAGACGGCGGCGCGCGTCTCGCCGGGGACGGGGATTTCGGCCATGCAGATGCGCCAGGCCCTGGAAGAGAGGGTGCTGGTGCCCTGGCGCAAACAACAGGCCGAGCGGCCAAAGTCGGCCCTGACCCTGCTGCACACCGATAAGGGCGGGCTGGTCTATCAGCCTATCGTTGGGCTGCACGCCGATGTGGCCGAGATTGATTTCACTTCGATGTACCCCGGCATCATGGTGCATTTCAACATTTCCCCGGAGACGGTGGGAGAACACCTCGACACGGCGCAATGGGTTCCCGATCTGGGCCTGCCCATTGATCGGACGCGCCCAGGCCTGATCCCCCGCACGCTGGAGCCATTGCTGAAGAAGCGCATCGCCTTGAAGAGCTGGTTGCTGGAGCTTGACCGCCGCGATCCTCGCTACGCCCGCGCGAAGGCTGTTTCGTCGGCTCATAAATGGCTGTTGGTGACCTGCTTCGGCTATCTGGGGTACAAGAACGCCCGCTTCGGGCGCATCGAAGCCCACGAAGCGGTGACAGCTTATGGGCGCGAGGCCCTGCTACGGGCTAAGGAAGCCGCCGAAGACCAGGGTTTCCGGGTGCTTCACATGTATGTTGATGGGTTGTGGGTGCAGCGGGAGGGAGCTAACCGGGTGGCCGATTTGCAGCCTCTCCTGGAGGAAATCATGACGCGCACCGGCCTGCCGTTGGCCTTGGAGGGCATCTATCGCTGGGTGGCCTTTTTGCCCTCGCGGGTGGATGCGCGTGTCCCGGTGGCTAACCGCTATTTCGGCGTCTTCCAGGATGGGCGGATCAAGCAGCGCGGCATCGAAGCCCGCCGCCGGGATACGCCGCCTTTTATCGAACAGGTTCAGCGAGAAGCCCTCGAAATCCTGGCGCGAGCGCCTTCGGTTGCGCGGCTCCCCGAGGTTCTGCCCGAGGTGGTGGATTATTTGCAAGGCAGGCTGGCGCAACTGCGCTCCGGCCGCGTTCCCCTCGAAGATTTGTTAGCGACCCAGAAGTTGAGCCGAGAATTGGAGGAATACCGCGTCCCCTCGCCCCCGGCGCGGGCGGCGGCTCGATTGGCGGCGGATGGCAAAAAGGTCAGCCGCGGGCAGTACGTGCGTTTCCTGTACACTCGCGGCAAACCGGGGGTGCATCCCTGGGACGCCGCTGCTGCGCCGCGCCCCGAGTCCGTGGACATTGCCCGCTACGGCGAGTTGTTCCTGCGGGCGGCGCATACCGTCTTGCAGCCCCTGGGCGTGGAGGAGCAAACCCTGCGTTGCTGGTTGTTCAGCAACGCAGGGTACGGCGCGCCGCCGGGGAGGTTGCCGTAATCAGCCGATGAATAAACCAATGGCGACGAGCACTGGTGTCAGAATATTGATGAGGACGTTTTGCCCCATGGCCGGGAGCAGTTTTTCGATATCGTCGGGGTTGGCCAGCACATTCTTGATAACCGGCGCAGCGATGATAAGCGTGAGCAGCCCAAGCAGGCTGGCCAGAGGTAATACGCGGGCGACGACGCCTGCAATGATGCTGAGATAGGCAAGCAACAAAAAGGCCACGTAAATATAGGCGCTCTTCTGGCGGCCTATCACAATCGGGTAGTGTTTCCTGCCGATGCTCTTGTCGGCCTCGACATCTGGAAATTGGTTGAGCAGCAGCAGATTACTGACCAGGAAGAAGGGTACTAATGAGACAACGAACGCCGTCCAGGAATATTCCCCAGCGATGACGAAATATGCGCCCATCACCATGAAGACGCCAAAGCCCAGGCCGGGGGCGATCAGGCACAGCAGGGGATTGCGCGTAATCCATTGGGTATAGATGAAGATCGTTACAAGCCCCAAAATTCCGACGGGGAGGAGGCCCAGGCCTCTCACGTAGAGAAAATATAGACCGATGGCCCCAGTAAGGAGAAAAGTTGCCGAGGCGGTGATCAGGGTGCTGCGGGCTGCTTCGGGCGCGGCGGGCAGGGTCCCGCTGCCGCCGCTGAAGGGCGTGCGCGAGGTCCTGGCGTCCAGGCCGCTCTTGAAGTCGTAGTATTCGTTGAAAGCGTTGACGCTGATATGGGCAGCGACCGCGCCGACCACGGTCAGGACGAAATACAGCCAGTTGACCTGGCCTGTGGCCCAGACAGCCGCCGCAAAGCCCGCCAGCACACAGGCAGGCGCAAGGATCAAGAATGGCAGCCGCATTGGGCCGGTGATGGATTGTGAATTACTCATGTTGGTTCTCCTGTTCTGATAGAAAATTTGAATTGAAGGGAGGTCGGAAAAATGGGTGTGCGGGGGTGTACACCCCCGCACACCCATTTTTCCGGAACTTCTCAACTCGTTTGAGACACATCCAAACTTTCTAGTTGTCGAATGCGTTCTTCGGCGATTCCGATGCTGCGCAAGAGCAGCGTGCGCAGCGCAGGCAAGGCCCGGCCTGGTTCGGGATGACCGGTGTACACCCACTCGATGACTACTTCGTTGATGGCGCCCATCCAGGCGTATGCGGCAATTTCTGTATCAATGGGAGGAAGAGCGCCCTCTTGCACGGCCTCGTCCAGGTGTCGTTGGATGATCTCGATGAAGCGCTGGTGGATTTCGCGCCGCTTCTCTTCGAAGGCTGCCCCCAGTCCGGTAGCCTGAATGAGGAAGATTTTAGCCAGCTTTTTGTAGGCCGAAAAAGTTTCCAGGCAAACGCTGAGAGCGGCGTTCACTCGCCGGACGCCGCTTTCTTCCTGGGCGATGGCCTCTTCCAGGCGGCTTTGGAGGAGGGCAGCGAAATGGTCTACCAGGCCGAGGAAGATATCCTGTTTGCTGGGGAAGTGGAAATAGACCGCCCCTTTGGATGTGCCAGAATCTTCGACGATATCGTCAACTTTGGTGTTGTGATAGCCATCTCGGGCAAACCGTTCGACTGCTGCATCCAAGATGCGTTGGCGGGTGGTGTTGATCGGCTCAGACATGGTGGTTCCTCATTCGAACAAACGAAACAGACCGACTAGTCGGTCTCAGCAGCGAAGAATATCACAAGGATAGATTTTTGTCAAAGGCGGGATTTTTTAGCGCGTCAGGCGGCGATACTTGATGCGTTTGGGGATGTCGGCCTCTGCGCCCAATCTCTCTCGCCGGGCAGCTTCATAAGCTGACCAATTGCCCTCGAACCACTCCAGATGGCTATCGCCCTCGAAAGCCAGGATGTGCGTGGCGATGCGGTCGAGGAACCAGCGGTCATGGGAGACCACAATGGCGCAGCCGGCGAAATTCTCCAGGGCCTCTTCCAGGGAGCGCAGCGTGTTGACGTCCAGGTCGTTGGTCGGCTCGTCGAGCAGGATTACGTTAGCGGCCTCTTTGAGGATCTTGGCCAGGTGTACGCGATTGCGCTCGCCGCCGGATAAATCCTTGACCTTTTTTTGCTGGTCGCTGCCCAGGAAGTTGAACGAGGCCACATACGCCCGCGAATTGCGTTTGCGGCCGCCCAGTGGGATGAACTCCTCGCCTCCGCTGATCTCCTCCCAGACCGTCTTTTCGCCATCCAGGGTATCGCGCGATTGATCTACATAGCCCAATTTCACCGTTTGCCCAATGCTGACTGCGCCAGCGTCCGGCTTTTCCTGGTTGGTGATCAGACGCAGCAAGGTGGTTTTCCCGGCGCCATTGGGGCCAATGATCCCCACGATGCTCCCTGGCGGGATGCTTCGGGTGAAAGTTTCGATCAGCAAACGCTCGCCGTAGCCCTTGCCGACGTGGTCGAACTCGATCACCGTATCGCCCAGGCGCGGCCCCGGCGGGATGTAGATTTCCAACTCTTCCCGGCGTGCCTCGTACTCTTGCGACAGCAGCCGGTCATAGGCGGTGTAGCGCGCCTTGCCTTTGGCGTGCCGGGCTTTGGGCGCCATGCGGATCCATTCCAGTTCGCGCTCCAGGGTTTTGATACGCTTGTGTTCGGCTTTCTCTTCGACGCGCAGGCGTTCCTGTTTTTGCTCCAGCCAGGAAGAGTAATTGCCTCGCCAGGGGATGCCATGGCCGCGGTCTAGCTCCAAAATCCAGCCGGCGACATTGTCCAGGAAGTAGCGGTCGTGAGTCACGGCGATTACCGTGCCGGAATAATCTTGCAGGTGATGTTCCAGCCAGGCCACGGATTCGGCGTCCAGGTGGTTGGTTGGCTCGTCGAGCAGCAGGATGTCAGGTTCGGTCAGCAGCAGGCGCGTCAGGGCTACCCGTCGGCGCTCGCCGCCCGAGAGCACCGACGCAGGAGTCTCCGGCGGCGGGCAGCGCAAAGCCTCCATGGCCATATTCAGACGGCTGTCCAAATCCCAGGCGTTGTGCTGATCGAGCCATTCCTGCAGGCGCGATTGCTCGGCGATCAGGGCATCGAAATCAGCCTTGGGATCGGCGAATTTCTCGTTGATCTCGTCGAAGGCCTTGAGCTTTTCGATGATCGGCTGAACAGCCTCCTCGACGATCTCTTTGACTGTCTTCCCTGGATCGAGGCTGGGTTCCTGTTCCAAGAGGCCGATGCTGTATCCTGGGGAAAAAACCACCTGTCCATCGTAGCCGTCATCCAATCCGGCAATGATGCGCAAGAGGGTGCTCTTGCCGGAGCCGTTCAATCCGACGACGCCGATTTTAGCGCCGTAGAAGAACCCAAGCGAAATATCGCGAATCACTTCTTTGTTGCTGGGCGGAAAGCGGCGGTTGACCCGCGCCATGGAGAAAATGACTTTTTGATCGTTCATTCAATAGCCTCGTTTTATGGGTAGCTTGATTTTATCATTTCAATTTCAATTGTAACTACTCAGCCAAACGGGGAAGTTCCCGAAAAAAGGGTGTGCGTGGGGGTGCGCAGCACCCCCACGCACACCCTTTTTTCGGGCTAATCCGTTCGATGACTGAGCAGTTACTTTCAATTGATGAAACCCGGTTTCTCCAAGAAACTGGGTTTCTGGTTATCCTGTATAATTCAGTCTGTGGTGAGTTTTGTAGACCGACAACGACTGTTCAAAGCCAGATTGCTCGTCAGTCGCCTGGAGCGTCTCTCTGCGGATTCGATTTGGGCGCGCCGCGCCAGCGGCGTGCGGGCGTCGCTGCACAAAGCGCTGGCCAGGCTGGATGAGGCCCAGGGATTTGATGTGCTGGATACACTCATCGAGATGGGCTTCGATATTCTAGAAAAGGCCGCTCAAGAAGTGCCTGATTCGGATGAAAGGTTGCGACGATGAGCTTGAGAGAATATCTGCTGCGTTTAGATTCTGAAGGCTGCCTGGTGCGCATTACCGAGCCAATCTCGAAAACCTACGAGATTGCCGCAGTGCTCAAACAACTCGAACCACGGCCTGTGATCTTCGAGAATGTGATTGGATCTGAATATCAGGTGGTGGGGAATATTCTCTGTACCAAGGGGTATTTCGCGGATTATTTTAGGATTCCGGTGTCCGAGATCATTCCGATGCTTACGCGGGCAATCGAGAAGCCCTCCCCCCCCCCTCCCCCTCTCCCAATTTGGGAGAGGGGGGAGAGGCTGGGGGTGGGAGGTGAGGTCAGCGCCCCCTGCCAGGAAGTTGTCCACCTCGACCCCGACCTGGACTCGTTGCCTATTCCTCTTCACTTCGAGAGCGACGGCGGGCCGTATATCACCGCCGGGGTCTTCGCAGCGAAACACCCAGAATATGGGCAGAATTTGGATTTTCATCGCTGTATGCAATTCTCCCCGAGGGAGATGGCCATTCGGGTGGTCGAAGGGCGGCATTTTCACCGCTTTCTCGAAGACTTGGGGCAGGTGGATGTGGCTGTGTGCATTGGCAATTCGCCCAACGTGCTGGCGGCTGGGGCGGTCTCGGTGGAGATCGGCGTTGATGAGCTGACCATCGCCAACGCGCTGGAGCCGTTGCGGTTGGTCAGGGGGATCACCGTGGATTTGATGATCCCTGCCGAGGCTGAGTTCGTGCTGGAAGGCACGGTCTACCGCGACCGACGACATGCTGAAGGCCCCTTCGTGGATTTGACTGGAACCCAGGATGTCCTCCGCCAGGAGCCGGTTTTCGAGGTCAAGGCCATCACTCATCGGGTTGATCCCATCTGGCAGGCCTTGCTCCCTGGAGGGCTGGAGCACAAACTATTGATGGGCATGCCGCGCGAGACGACCATCTTCCGGGAGGTCAATAAGGTCGTCGAATGCCAGGATGTGAATATAAACCCTGGGGGCTGTTCCTGGCTGCATGCCATCGTGCAGATCATCAAGCGACAGGAAGATGATGGTAGGAAGGCTATCCGAGCGGCTTTTGCCGGGCATCGCTCGTGCAAGCATGTTTACGTGGTGGATAGCGATATAGATGTCTACGACCCGTTGCAAGTCGAGTGGGCGATGGCAACGCGCTTCCAGGGC
>VGOC01000097.1 GCA_016865865.1 Chloroflexota bacterium | reverse complement strand
GTCGTTGGTGATACCCAGGTAGATTTCCTTTTCGATGTCTGCGGCTTCGTCAACTAATACTTTGCGGACGGGCAGGCCTTTGATCTCCATGCCCAGGATTTGGGTAGCCAGTTCTTCGGCTTCGGCAGCGTTCTTGGCCAGCCGGATGCCGCCAGCCTTGCCCCGGCCTCCGACAAGCACCTGAGATTTAACAACAACGCGGCCACCCAGTTCTTTGGCGATTTGTTTTGCCTCTACTGCGGTAGCCGCAATTTTGCCTTTCGGGATCGGTACACCGTACTCGGCGAAAATCAGTTTGGATTGATATTCGTGAAGTTTCATGAAAGAAACGCTCCCTGCGGAATGGTCTTGAAAACGCGGTGCGATTATACCATGCCGAAGTAGAAAAACCTTCTTGAGTGTTGTTAGGCAATACCGCAAAAGTCCCTCTGTCATTTCAAGCGGAGCGAGAAATCTCCGAGTTTCAATGAGATTCCTCGTCGCTGCCTCGAATTCTAACGCGCTGTGATTTCAAACGCCGCTCCTCGGAATGACAAAAGCGAGTTTTGCGCTATTACAGAAAAACATATAATGCCCGTCAGGGCATTGAAACGAGACTTCCGAATTCTTGGAGAATTCGGAAGTCTAAGAAAAACCTGCCCTACACACCTTCCTCTGGCTATTCAGCAGGCATTGTGAAATGCAGGATGCGGTGATTGCCCGCATCGGCGACCCACAACCCACCTTCAGGGCCAACTGCCAGTCCGCCGGGCAGGTTGAAGCCCTCTGGGCCAGAACCATAGTCGCCCCAATAGCGCACGAATCCACCCTGGGCGTCGAACTCCAGGACGCGATAGCCCTCGGGATCGCTGACGAAAACTTGCCCGGACTCGCTGACAGCGATGTACGGCTTGTTATCCAGCGATTGGCCGTACCAGCCGACGATCTCCCATTCCAGGACGGGCGTGAATTTCAGGCCGCTGGCGTCAGGCTGGAAGACTTGCACGCGCTTATTCCAGGTGTCGGCCACATAGATGCGGCCATCGGCGCCGAGGGCCAGGCCAACCGGCTCGTCGAATTGACCTTCCAAAAGACCGGCGGCCCCGAAGGCGGTCAGGAACTCGCCCTCGTCGGTGAAGACCACCACGCGCTTGTTGCCGGTATCGGTGATGAATACGCGCCCCTGCTCATCCACCAGCACATCGCGCGGCCCCCAGAAGGCGGTACCTGTTTCGGCCTGTCCAAAGTACCCCCATTGGGTGATGAATTCGCCTTCGGCGGTGAACTTCTGGATGCGATGGTTCCAGGTGTCGGCGACGAAGACTTCCCCGTCAGGGCCGACGGCGACGCCCCAGGGTTCGTAGAACGACCCTCCAGGCGCAGCCGTCTTCGAGGCGTCAGCGAAGGTTCCCCAGACGTGCAACACTTCTCCTTCAGCGCTCAGGTGCTGGATGCGGTGGTTGCCCGTATCGGCGATGTAGAGGCTGCCATCCGGCGCCACGGCGACATCGCGCGGTTTTTCGAACTCGCCTGGCTGTGCGCCGTTGCCCCCCAGGATTCTATCGGCCATCAGGGTGATCTCTTTGCCCTCGTAGGGATCGGCGAGCAGTTCTTCGGCATCCACAGACGCGGCACCGTAATTCCACACCTGGGCGGCGATGTCCTTGCGCACGTACAACCGCATACGATCCGAGGGCGACCAGTTTGGCAGGCTCAAGTCCAGACCTTTCAGCCCGGCGTACTGCGAATAATCGCGGTTGAGCCAGATCTGGAAGATCGCCCCCCGCATCTGCGGATCGAGGAGCGCGTTTTTGATGCGCTCCCAGGTCAGGTTGTAGTAATCCTGGTTGGGCCACCAGATGCGGATATAATCGAACTGGTGGTAGGCCTGCCCGACCACCGGCTCGATCTTGTCGAAGTTGTTATCACCCACCAGGATCACAGGAGCGTCGCGCAGTTCCCGGGTGGGGTTCGGCCCGTAATATTTCTGGTTGGGATAATTGCGCAGGTACCACCAATACGGGTACGTGGTCTCGTCATCGTAGGCCACGACGATATCCAGCCCGTCAGTAGCGCGCCGCGAAAGCTCCTCGATTTGCTTCATGGCGATCTTGGGACCCGGGCCGGAATGGGCGTAGACCAGGTATTCGGTGGGATAGTCGTAGTTGATGTACGCCGCCCGGAAAGCAGCCCGCGCCGTGATCAGCGCCAGGAAGACGAAGATGGTCAGGGTGGTCAGGCGGCCAATTTGCACCAAATCCCAATTCGTGGTCAATCTGTTCATGCTGACGACACAGGCGATCGCGATCAGCGCAGCCAGGATGAAGGCGTTTGTGACGTTGAGCTGCGCCAGTTCCTTGCCCTGGAAGGGGGGATTGGGGCCGGCCAACATGCCCATCGCCGAGGTCAGGCTGACGAGGAAGACCACGATCAGGGTGACCAGCAACAGGCCGCGCTGGGTTTTGACTTTCTGCCATTCGATGCGTTCGATGAGCGCGCCCAGCCCCCAGCCTGCCAACAGGATCAATGGCCAGGCAATATGCACGGTCAGCCAGGGCATTTTCTCCCCGGCGACGGTGTAGGCGATGATGCTGGCGAGCGACCAAAAACCCAGAAGGGGGATCGCTGGAGCGCCCCCAGGCTGAATCCCCTCATCGGGGGGAGAATCAGGCCAAAGTCCGGGCTGATCGTCCCCTTCGAGGGGAGTCTTGCCCCTGAGCCGAATCCAATAATATCCGGCCAGGACTGAGCCTAAAAGGGGTAGAAATTCATACACAGGAATCTGTACCAGGATGTAATAGTACCACGGCTGGCTGCCGCGCTCGACGCCTTGCTGCTCCAGCCAGTAGCCCAGGGAGCCGACCATGCCTGTGAAGAAGCCAGCGCCATTGGTGAAGATGGTGGTGTAGAGAATGGTGAATGGGATATAGAAGATCGCCGCGTTGATCAGCCACAGGCGCGTGTTCCAGAGCAGACCGGCGGCGATGGCGATGACGGCCAGGATGGCGATGAAGACGCCTGTGCGCAACATGCCGGTGGTCGAGTAGTCCAGGGCCTCCCAGCCGAGCGCCCTGACCGGGAAGGGGGCCAGTTGCGGCAGCACCAGGGTCAGTTGCAGCATCATCAGGCTGAAAGGGCGGTTCCCCCGAAGGGAGTCCCAGGTGAGGCCGAAGATCGCCAAAAACAGGGCTGCGATCAAAGCCAGGCCGCTCAGGCCGATGGGGATGAGCAGATGAATCGGGGGAGTCGAGGCGGTTTCCTCCGCGGCCGGCTCAGGCGGCTGGATGAAGGCGTTCAGCCCAAAGGCCACCGCCAGGCATACGAAGGCCAGGATCAGCGCGATGAGAAAGAGGTTGCGATACTTTGGAACCGGCCAGCGTTTCTGGCTGACCTGGTAGACGAAGAGCAATCCCAGGAAGAGCAGAGCCTGGGCGGTGTAGATGAAAGCTGTTTCTTTGGCGGTGAAGTGCAGCATGGTGACCGCAGTGAGCCAGTAGGTGTGTTTGGCCTCGCCTGTTTCGAGATAACGCAGAATAGCCCAGACCATCACCACCCCGCAGAAGGCCGAGAAGATGTCGTTGCGCACATACCGGGCGTAGTACAACAGGAAGGGGGAGATCAGCATCAGGCCCGCGGCGATCAAAGCGCCCACCCGCCCTAGATAGCGGCGGTAATGCCACAGGAAGCCGATGGCAGCGATGCCAAAGATGGCGGCGGGGATGCGGGAGGTGAAGTCGTTGTCGCCGAAGAGGATATACGATAAGGCTACGATATGGAATTGAAACGGCCCGTGCGTCATGGGCGTGTGGCTGTAGCCTCCGCCCTGGGAGAGCTGCCAGGAATAGTAGACGTGGGAGTTCTCGTCGTGGCTCATGACGCGCGATTCCAGGTCGTAGAAACGCGTCACGACAGCCAGGATGAGGAGGGCGGTGAAGGTGAGAGTCTCCCAATTGAGGGTCGAATGTGTGAGGATGGGTTGATCGAGCCAGGTTGTGTTTTTTTCTTTTTTTTGCATGGGTTTTCCTTTGCTGGTCATCTCTCCCTTAGCGCATACTGTCGGCGAGAGCGATTAGATCGGCTTTGCTCAGATAATCGGATTGATTGGGATTGCCGCTACTGAAGATGATTTCAAAAAGCATCTCGTTTTCGACCCAGCGAAGCATTTGGATTTCCGCCTCGGGATCCCAGATTGCTAGCAGGGGGGGTGTTTTTCCCAACTCGGTTGCTTCGATGGCCGATTCTACCTCAGGAATCGTCCAGGCGCCGGTCACATATTCACCGGTTACGGCGTCCACCTGGATGGTTTCCACTAACGCGCTGGCGCCGATCTGTTGGTATTCTTCGCTCGATGGGCGTTGCAGGATTCGCAGCATCTGACCAGGAGCTTCGGTATGGTAATCCAACACGATGGCGTTGCGCTCAGGATGATAGGATGCGCCAGTGAGGGAATAGCCCTCGGGTAAAAGAGATGGCGTATGGGCATCGAATCCCGCTAGGCTTTCCGCCTGGGAGATAGTCAGTGGAAAATTATCTGCCGGGCTAGAGGTCTCCTCGAGCGTGATCTGTACGACTGTCTGGTCGCTGATTGTGGGCAGGAAGAATTGGATCAATCTCTGGGCGACGACTTTTAGTGTGGGGGTTGCCAGGCTGAGGAGCAAAACCAACAGGAAGGCCAATCCAACAAGGATCCCCAGTTGTTGGGCATGGATTCTGAATCGCGGGGATGGATGATCTTTCCGAACCCAGGATTGTTCGGCCATTCTTCTGTGGAAGCGCTGGCTGGGTCTGGGTTGGATGGAGCTCAGCAATTCGCTGATCTCATTTTCATCAAGTATCGAGTTCTTCATGAATATCTTTCCATTCCTGGCGGAGGTGCTCTAATGTCCTGCGGATATTGACTGAGACAGTGTTCTCTTTCATCTTCAAATAGACGGCTATCGCTTTGACTTGCCAGCCCAGGAAATAACGCAGGACGATGATCTCCCGTTGTCGGGCAGATAATTTGCCCAACGCGCCCCAAAGTGTGTTCGTTCTTTCTTGTTGTAGAGCTCGTTCCTCCGGGCTGGCCAGAGGAGATAGAACGATGTGTTCGGCTAAATCGAGTGGTTCGCCGCGCCTCTGATGGCGACGAAACGAGTCGATCACCAGATTGCGGGCGATGCGCAGGAGCCACCCCAGAGCAGCGTCGGAGTCGCCGCGAAAACGCCGCCTGGCTCTCCAGGCGCGGATGAACGTTTCGGTGGTCAGGTCTTCGACATCTTGCGCCGGGCCGGTGTACAAACCGAAGATATAGCGGTAGACGATCAAATGCGTCCGCTGGTAAAGAGCCTGGAATCCCTCAGCATCTCGAAGCGGGGCAGTGTGATTTGCGGTGGATTTTTTCTTGGAAATCATCGAAAACTGCTGCGCGTCTCGGCAATGCGGTCGTCCAGGGCATCCAACTACTATTGAAAACGTATCCGGTGGGGAAATATGACAGCGTTGATCGAGTGTCTCGAATCCTGATTATTTCTTTAGGTCAGCGATTTCTTGGGGTGTCAGGTACCGCCATTGACGCGGTTTGAGGTCTCCCAGGCGCAGGCTGCCGATGCGCACGCGGGTAATCTTGACGATCGGCAGGCCGGTGAATCTTCCCATCTCGCGAAGTTGACGTTTGCGCCCCTCTTTAAGGATCACTTTCAGCCAGGCGCCTTTGCCTTTTGCGCCGGTGATCTGAACCCTGGCGGGCTTCGTGCGATAGCCATCTTCCAGAACCACGCCATTGCGCCAGGCAGCCAACTGTTTTTCATCTGGCCGACTGGCGACTAAGACGCTATACTCTTTCTCATGTTCGAATTTCGGATGCGATAGACGGTTGGCTAACTCGCCATCATTCGTCAGCAGGATCAACCCCTCGCTTTCGATGTCGAGCCGTCCAACCGGGTACAACCGGCCAGGGATATTCACCAAATCGCGCACGGTGGGGCGCGGGTCGGGGGAGGCGACTGTCGAGATCACCCCACGCGGTTTGTTCAAAGCGATATAAACGAAGGACTCGGCCCTGTGGAGCGGTTCCCCTTTGACTTCGATGCGATCCTTATCAGGGTCGGCTTTCATTCCCAGAGCGGCTCTCTGCCCATTGACGGTGACCAATCCCTCTTCGATGAGTTTTTCGCAGGCTCGCCGTGAACCGATCCCGGCATGCGCCATGATTTTTTGCAGACGTTCTTCCATGATTGCTCCTGGGCGGTATTATATCGCAGGTAGGGATAATCGGATGGTATCTACCATTACAGCACAAGGTTGCATACCCTTCCCAGTGGGAAGGGGGGCAGGCGCCGCACTGAGCGTTCGCCTGAGCGGTTCCGGCGAAGTGACAGGCTCCTGAGTCCCTTTACGTCCACGAATGCCTTCAGCACCTGGGAGATACGCTATTATCCAGATGTCGCATTGTTAATATTTAGCGACCAATCCCACCCAGATGGAAGCATGACTTTACTGCAAAAAGCAACCGAGTGGAATTGTCGCCGGAATATATGGGGATGGTGGCTTCACTGCCCCCCACCATATATTCCGGCGGAACCTCTGCCCGTAATCTTTTTGCAGTAGACTCAAGCATACAAAATCCCAAATGGGGGATATACTATTAGAAATAGTTGCATCATAACGTATTCATCCACACTTACATCGAGACGATCTTGATCATCAACACAGCAGGTTGATATGCCACGCATCTTTGACAATATCCACCAGCATCTTCTACCAGCGCTTCAGCAGACGATACAAGTTTCCTATCGTGCAGACTTCTGTGTAGGGTATTTCAACCTGCGCGGCTGGAAGAATCTTCAAGACCAGATAGACCGTTGGACCGGAGGCGAGAACAGTTGCTGCCGCTTGCTGGTAGGAATGCAGAAACTCCCGCAGGAAGAACTGCGTGAGTTGATGAGTATTTCACCGCAAGCGGAGATCAGCAACGAGGTTGCTGATCGCATCCGCAAACGGCTGGCAGCCGAATTCCGGGAACAACTCACCATCGGTACACCGACGAACGAAGACGAAATCGCTTTGCGCCGATTGGCCGAACAAATCAAAGCCAAGAAGGTGATCGTCAAATTGTTCCTGCGCCATCCTCTTCACGCCAAACTATACCTGCTGTTCCGTAACGATGAGGATGCGCCGCGGGTCGGATATTTGGGCAGCAGCAATTTGACTCTGGCAGGCTTGTCGGCACAGGGCGAATTGAACGTGGATGTGGTGGATGCGGATGCCAGCGCGAAACTCGCCAAATGGTTCAATGACCGCTGGGGTGATCGCTTCTGTGTGGATATCTCAAAGGAACTTGTGCAGATCATCGGGGAATCATGGGCACGGGAGGATATGATCCCGCCCTATTACATTTATCTGAAGATGGCTTACCACCTCTCCCAGGAAGCGCGGACCGGTATTTCCGAATTCCGTATTCCAGGTGACTTGTACCACAAGCTCCTCGAATTCCAGGTTGCTGCGGTCAAGATTGCCGCCCATCACATTCACAAACGCAGCGGCGTTCTGATCGGCGATGTTGTCGGTATGGGGAAGACTTTGGTCGGCACAGCAGTCGCTCGGGTTTTCGATGAGGACCTCGGTTTCGATACACTCATCATCTGCCCGAAGAACCTTGTCAAGATGTGGGAGGATTACAGGGATAAGTATCGCCTGCGGGCCAAAGTGCTCTCCATCAGCCGGGTAATCCGCGAATTACCGGCGCTGCGGCGTTACCGACTGGTCTTGATTGATGAAAGCCACAACCTGCGCAACCGCGAAGGGAAACGGTACGGAGCGATCAAAGACTATATCGAGAAGAACGAGAGCTAGGTTGTGATGTTGACAGCCACACCGTACAACAAGACCTACCTCGATCTTTCCAGCCAGTTGCGGTTGTTCGTCCCGGAGGATGAACATCTTTCAACAAAACCCGATCACCTACTGCGTGAAATAGGCGAGGTGGAATTCGTACGCAGGCACCAATCGCCGTTGCATTCGCTGGCTGCCTTTGAAAAGAGCGAACATCCCGAAGACTGGCAGGAACTCATGCGCCTTTACCTGGTGCGGCGCACGCGCACATTCATCAAAGCCAATTATGCCCAAACAGACGAACAGGGCCGCAAGTATTTGCTCTTTCCGGACAACCGGCGATCCTACTTCCCGGAGCGCATTCCAAAGACGGACAAATTCAAGTTGGACGAAAAAGATCCGAACGACCAATATGTGCACCTGTTCGCTCCCGAGGTGGTGGACGCCATTGGCAACCTGCATTTGCCGCGCTACGGCCTGGGACAAAAACAATATATCGAAGACCTGGATGTTCATTTGACAGCCGGCGAGAAGAAGATTCTGGACAATCTATCACGCGCCGGGAAGCGCCTGATCGGGTTCTCACGCACCAACCTGTTCAAGCGGCTGGAGAGCAGCGGTCAAGCCTTCCTGCTTTCCATTGAACGACACATCCTTCGAAACCATGTGTTCCTGTATGCCCTGGAAAAGGGGCTGCCCCTGCCCATTGGCACTCAGGATGCCATGCTGCTGGATTCCCGTTATAACGACGAGGACAAGGATGGGAATTTGGCAAGCCTCTTCGACATAGAGGATAACGATCTGAACGAGGATGAAGAAAGAACGGAAACTGAGACTGCCAACCTGTTTACAGAAAAGGATTTCCAGCGCGAGGCCGAGAAGGTGTACGAGCAATATCATGCCCAATACCGCAAACGATTCCAATGGATTCGCCCTGATATTTTCAAACCGACTTTGGCGAAACACTTGTGTGAAGATGCCGCGGCGTTGATGAACATTCTGCATCGCTGCGGAGCGTGGAACCCGGCGAAAGATGCAAAACTTGAGAACCTGTACAATCTGGTGACGAAAAAATATCCGGCTGACAAGGTGCTGGTCTTCACACAATTCGCCGATACTGTCCGCTACCTGGAAGATCAACTCAAAAAACGCGGTGTGGTTGCCATGGCCGGCGCTACCGGGGATTCGCTTGATCCGACCGCGCTAGCATGGCGCTTCAGTCCGGTGAGCAACGAGAAACGCGACCAGATTCAACCGAAGGATGAACTGCGGGTGCTGGTAGCGACGGACGTTCTCAGCGAAGGGCAGAACCTGCAAGACTGCAATGTGGTCGTGAATTACGACTTACCCTGGGCCATCATCCGCCTGATCCAGCGCGTCGGGCGCATAGACCGCATCGGCCAACAGGCGGAAGAGATCTACAGTTATCTTTTCCTTCCAGCCGAGGGGGTGGAACGGATCATCCACCTGCGCGAGCGGCTGCGCAACCGGCTCAAAGAAAACGCAGAAGTTATCGGGTCCGATGAAATGTTCTTCGAAGATGATCGGAACAACCAGGTTATCGTGGACCTATATAACGAGAAAGCGGGAATACTGGACGGTGACGAGGATGAGACCGAAGTTGATCTAGCCTCCTATGCCTACCAGATTTGGAAGAACGCCACCGATGCCAATCCCAAGTTGCAGAAGATCATCTCCGACCTGCCTCCAGTGGTGTACTCTGCCCAGGCACATACGCCAACTGAACGCGAGTCAGAAGGGGTGTTGGTTTATTTGCGTACTGCGGAAGGGAACGATGCCTTGGGCTGGATGGATAACAACGGATCAAGTGTTACTGAATCGCAGTTCGCCATCCTGCGAGCCGCTGCCTGCTCGATTGATACACCCGCCGCGCCGCGCTCAGAAAATCATCATCAATTGGTGCAAGCGGGGGTAGCCTATCTCGGCGTGGTGGAACAAGCCATCGGCGGACAGTTGGGCCGTCCATCCGGCGCTAAATTTCGCGCCTATGAACGGCTGAAGCAATATGCGGAACAGATCAAAGGTCAGTTATGGGATACGCAGGAGTTGCGAAAAACCATCGAGGATATTTACCGCTTTCCTCTGCGTAGCGTAGCCGTGGATACCTTGAATCGCCAGTTGCGCAGCGGCATATCGGACGAAGCCCTGGCCAGCCTGGTAGTGGCGTTGAACAGCGAAGGACGCTTGTGTATCCGTGCTGACGATGAAGAGAAGGCCGAAGAACCGCAGATCATTTGCTCGCTGGGGCTTGTCCAAGGCCGAGACCTCCGAGGTCTTAAAGACCTCGGAGGTCTGGGGCGGGGAGACAATCCATGACCTTCAACTTCTCCGACGCGCGCATCAACCTGCAGAGTTTCGACCTGA
>VGOC01000096.1 GCA_016865865.1 Chloroflexota bacterium | reverse complement strand
AAATAATCAGGAGTACGAACCGTGACCACATACGAAAGATACGAAAGACGGCGGCCGCAGAAGCAGAAAGAGGAACAACAGCAACAGCGATTTCTACGCCCAAGAAACTGTCGCTTTTGCGCCGACAGCAAAATTGTCATTGACTACAAGAATACCGAACTTTTACAAGGCCTTGTCTACGAGGATGGCAAAATCCGCCCTCGCAGACAGACTGGCTCATGCGCCAAACACCAGCGCGAAGTCACTCAAGCGGTCAAGCGCGCTCGCCACATCGCATTGCTGCCTTTCGTTGGCGAAATCCTGCGTTAATCAGTAATGACATAACGTCCCGCAGGTTTCCACTGAAACTAGCCTCGAACGACGGCAACCTGCGGGACGTTCTGCATACCGTGAGATAATCACATACACGAACAAGCGAAAACATGGCAAAACAAAAACGTAGAGTCTCTATCACCAGTCGCAAGCACTTAGCCCGCATCGAGCGCGAACAGCTACAAAAACGCGCCATCAGCATCGTAGCGATCATCGTTGCGGTCTTGGTCATCTCCCTCACAGGGTTTGGTTTGATCAAAGAAGGCGTCCTCGATCCCCGAAGGCCAGTCGTTACGATTGGCGAAACGGAAGTGTCTATTGCAGAGTTTCAAACCTGGGCGCGCTTCAAGCGTTTCCAATTGGTCAATCAATACGCCAATTATTACAGCTTCATGCAGAGTTTTGGCGACGAAAGCACCCAATCGCTGATCGAGAGCAATCTGCGTCAGATTCAATTCCAGCTCGAACCCGCCTTCCTGGGGGCGACCGTCATTGATGAAATCGTTGGCGATCTCCTCATCCGGCAGGAAGCTGAAAGGCGGGGCATCACTGTCAGCGATGAAGAAGTTGACAAATATATCGCCGAGAATTTCTTCATGTATTACCCCGAAGGCACTCCCACCCCGATCCCCACCCAGGTGACCCTCCCGACTTCGACATTGACATCCTTGCAGTTGACGATGGTACCCCAGGGGCCAACCGCGACCCCTACGGAAGAAGCCAACGAAGAACCCACACTGGCTGCTGACGGGCAGAGCGACGCCGAGGGAACCGAGGCCGAACCTACTATCGCTTTCCCGACCCCCACAGTATACACCGAGGAAGCCTATCAAGCAGAACTCGAGGATTATTTGAACTACATCGAGTCATATGCCAACGTCTCGGAAAATGACCTGCGCTGGATGATCCGGGCAGATCTCTATCAGAAAAAGCTCATGGATGTTATCACTGCTGATTTCGAGACCGAGGAGGAACAGATTTGGGCGCGACACATCCTCGTCGCTGAGGAAGCAGAAGCGGCCAAAGTGATCGAACGACTCGAGGCTGGCGAAGACTTCGCCGAGTTAGCCCGGGAGCTTTCCACGGATACTGGCAGCGGCGCGCTCGGCGGCGACCTGGGGTGGTTTGGCAAAGGCGTAATGGTGGCCCCTTTCGAGGAAGCCGCCTATAGCCTGGAAATCGGCGAGATCAGCGAACCCGTCGAATCCAACTTCGGATGGCACATCATTCAGGTGTTGGGTCGCGAAGTTCGCCCCATCTCGAATGAACGCATAGACCAAATCAGGCAGAAGACCTTCCAGGATTGGCTCGCAGAACGACACGACAGCGCCGATGTCATCATCGCTGACGACTGGAGAGAAGAAGTCCCAACCGAACCTTCTATTCCCGTACAAATGCAATTGCCGTAAAGATGAAATCGTCGAGACTCGCCACCCTCACACCACCTCCGCCACCTCATCCAGCTTCAGCGAGATCACCTGGCTGGCCGTATCACGCCCCATGGTGACGCCGTAGATCACGTCGGCGGCCTGGACGGTGTTGCGGTTATGGGTGATGACGATGAATTGGGTGTTCTGAGCCAGCTCGCTCAAAAGCTCGCGGAAGCGGCCTACATTGGCTTCATCCAACATGGCGTCCACCTCATCGAGGACGCAGAAGGGAGTCGGCGAGACTCGCAACAAAGAAAAAACCAGGGCCGTGGCGGTCAGGCTGCGCTCGCCGCCCGAAAGCAGCGACAATCCCTGCAAACGCCGCCCCGGCAAGCGAGCCTCGATATCAATCCCCGTCTCTGTCAGATTCTCCGGATCGGTCAAAACCAGTTTGGCCGATCCACCGCCGAACAGGCGCGTGAAAATCTCGCGAAACTCGACAGCCACAGCATCGAAAGTGACGCGGAATTCCCGCTCCATCAACACATCCAGCTCAGCGATCACCTGTCGGATATCCTCCTCGGCTTTCTCGAGATCTTCGACCTGGGCGGTCAAAAAGGTCGTTCGCTCGTTGACTTCTTCGTATTCCTTTTGGGCTTCGGGGTTGACAGCGCCAATCCGCCTCAATTGGGCGCGCTGCTGCTTAATGGCGTCATCCAAACCCTCGGGCAGTTCGACCACCACCGGGAGCTCCTGCGCCATGCCATCCAGCGGCAACGGGGTCAGGCCGGACATCTGGGGAGCGTACTCGAAAGAAACCGGGCCGAAATCGGCCTCGATGCGTTCCCGCAGACGATCCAGATCCTCCTGCATGCGGCTCTGCGCCAGTTGCGCCTGGGCGTTGAGCCGGTCGGCTGCGCTGAGTTGATTTCGAGCCGCCGTCTCCGAAACCAGTAGCTCATCCTGCCGGGATTCGGCGGTCGCTAACTCATCCTCGGCCGGGGCGATCAACGCTCCAAGAGCATTCACTTTTTCGATAATCTCCGCCTCCTGGCCGCGCAAAGCCTCTTTACCGCTTACCAATTCATCCGCTTCGGTCTGGATGTCCTGCACTCGTGACCGTAAAACCTCCAAAGCCGCCCCGGCCTCCTCGACCGCGCTCCGACGCTCGGTTTGTCGGACTCTGGCAGCTTCCAACGCTTTCTCGGCCACGGCTGCCTGCGTGTTCCAATGACCCACCTCCATTTGGAATTCTTCCAGGGAATATCCACTGAGGGAAGATTGCATCCCTCGGAGACTCTCCTGGGCCTGGGCAATTTCCCCCTCGAGGGCGGAAGATCGCTCTGTAATCTGGGCTGATTCTGTTTCCCCATGCTCGATCTCGTCCCGCAGGCTGGCCCGCCGTTGACGCTGCCACTCGACCTGCCGCTGAGCCTGAGCCTGCTCCAGAGAGATCTCGCGCCGGGTCCGATCGGCGTCTTCCATCTCACATCGAAGATGCTCCAACCCCCGCAAGAGATCGCTCTCTTCGGACTGCATCTTCGCCAGTCGCTCATCGAGCTGGCCGATTTGCCCCCTGATCGAAGCGATTTTCTTCTCACTGGCCCCGATTCGAGCGCCGATCTCCCTGCGCTGGCGCGGGCGGCTGAGCGTGCTGGAAGACCCGGTCTGCCTGACCGCCACCGGCCCGCTGGCGTAAAAGACCTCCCCGCGCACGGTCGCTGCCTGGAAACCCTCCGGCTGTCCCGCCAGCGCCTGCCGCGCCGTCGCCCGGTCGCGCACAACCAGTGTCCGCCCCAACAGCAAATCCACAGCCGGGCGGAGTTCCGGAGGCGCCTGAACCAGATCAGAAGCGATACCGAGGATCCCCTCCTGCCCCCCCCAATTTCGGGGGGGGGTGGGGGGGGTCAACGCATCCAACGGCAAGATCACTCCGCGCGTCGACTCTTGGGCCAGGATTTCCAGGGCATCTTCGATAGAGCTTGCCTGCATTAAAAGCACCGCATCCAGATATTCCCCCAAAGCCGCGGCGATGGCGTTTTCCAATTCCGCAGGCACATCCAGATGAGCGCTCAAAGCCCCCAGGACGTCCCCAATCTGACCTGCATGCGCAGACTTGAGCAGCAGACGTGTTCCTGCATCATACCCCGAGAGCGCCTTCTCGGCCTGCTCCAAGACCTCGAGCTGAGCGCCCAGGCGAGCCAACTCGGTCTGCAAGGCGCTGCTCTGGTCGAGTTTGGTTTTCCGTTCGGTTTCGATCTGACCGATCTTCTGGCGGTGGTTTTGCAAAGCCGTTTCCGCTCGACGATGCACCTGTGTGGCTTTTTCCACTGCCTGATCGGCCTCCCTCAGTCGAGATTCGATCCCCTGCAAAGCCCGTTCCGCCTCCGCAACCGCCCGGTCTACATTTTTCAACTCCGCTCGCTGGCGCGCTGCCTGGGCCTGATATTCCGCCAGGCGAGCAGCCAGACGGGTTTGCTGCGTGGATAGCTCCGATAAACGCCCCTGGGCAGCCTCGACCGCCTTCTCCGCCTGGATGCGCTCGGCCTGCCGCTGCTCGAATAACGCCTGAGCAGAGGCAAGGCGTTCCTGCGCCTCATTCGATTCATTCTTCAGACGCGCCGTCTCGGCGTCGCTTTCGGCCAGCCGCTCTCGATGAACCTCGATTTGCCCTTCCAAACGCGCCAACTCGTCCGATGCTTTTTGTCGTTGGGCAATCAGCGACCGGACGCGCTCATCAGAGACGGCCAGCTCACGCGTGATCGTCTCGCGCTGGGCGTGCAACAGAGATAACTCGCGGTGCCATGAACTCAAACGCGCCCGCACTCCCTGGATGTGTTCGCGGAAGCCGGTGATTTTTTGGTCGAGTTCGGCCTGTTTGTGGCGCGCCTCGAGCAACGCCGCCTCTTGATATTTCGCCGTCCGCCGGGCCTCGCGCAGATCTTGTTGCGCGCGATTCCAGTGATACCCATACCAATCCCGCAATAAGACCTGCAAATCAGCCTTGACCTGATCGTATTGCATGGCGCGCTGCGCCTGACGTTCCAGGCTGCGTAAACGCGGCCTCAATTCGGAGAGGATATCCTCGACCCGCTGCAAATTCCGCTCCGTATTCTCCAGACGACGCTGGGCTTCCTCGCGGCGAGCGCGATACAAACCGATCCCAGCGGCCTCCTCGAAGAGTCTGCGCCGCTCCTCCGCCCGCAGCGATAGCGCCGAATCGACCAATCCCTGGCCAATGACCGTATACGTCCGCTCCGAGAGGCCCGAGTTGCCCAACAACTCGGTGATATCCTTCAAACGGACTCTTTGCCCGTTGAGGATATATTCGTTGCTACCATCCCGATACGCTCGCCGGCTGATAGAGACTTCCGAGAAATCCACCGGCAACCAGCCGCTGCTATTATCGAAGAGGATCTCCGCCGAAGCCATCCCAGCCCGAGCGCGCTGCTCCGACCCCTGGAAGATCATATCGTCGGTCTTCTTGCCGCGCAGCAGGCTGTACGATTGTTCACCCAGCACCCAGCGGATGGCGTCGGCGATATTCGACTTGCCCGACCCATTCGGACCGACGATGCAGGTGATGCGTTCGGCTAACTCGAAGGTTGTCCGCCCCGCAAAAGTTTTATACCCTTGAAGCGCAAGTGATTTGAGATGCATGTCTGTTATCGTGGCCTTGTCAATCTACTCCCAATTTGAAGAGCGCCTCCCCGGCAGCCGCTTTCGCCGCGCTCTGCTTGCTGTAACCCGAACCGATCCCATAGGAATTGCCATTGATGAAAACTTCCACCACGAAAACCTTGGCATGGTCTGGGCCGGATTCGGAAATCGTCCGATAAGATGGCGCGCCATTGCTATTGGCCTGGGCCCACTCCTGAAGCCTGCTCTTGGGATCCAACATCCCCCCCGAAGCGTAGATTTTATGAGCAATGCCTTCCAAGAGCGGCTCCACGAATTCCCGCACCACAGGGATGCCGGCGCCTACATAGATCGCGCCCACCAGCGCCTCGAAGGTGGCGCACAATAGAGCCGGCCGCGTGCGCCCTCCCGATTCGGCCTCGCCGAATCCCAGGCGCATCGCCGGGCCAAGATCCAACTTGCGGGCGAAAGCCGCCAACTGTTCTGTGCGCACCAGCGCAGAGCGCATGCGCGTCAACTGGCCTTCCGACATCTCGGGAAAGCGATTATACAACCACGCGCCCACCAAAAAGTCCAGCACCGCATCCCCCAAGAATTCCAGGCGTTCGTTGTCTTCCAACGCCCCGGGGTTCTCATTGAGATAGGAACGGTGCGTCAACGCCCGGTTGAGCAAGCGATAGTCGGAAAACTCTATCCCTAGCCGTTCTGCCAGGGCACGCGGGGATTCTTGCTCGGGGATTGCCTGAGTTGATTCCATAACTTCCTCCTCAGAACTCAGGGGCCGCGAGATACCCCATCCCAGGGATCGGGTATCTCGCGGTCCATCAGTTCCTCTGTCAGTATCCAGGGTGTACACGGTAGACAGGTACCTGTGTACTTTTTCAGAGGGATATTATGTGTTCACTGAAAAAACTCACGCATGAGAGGGCGGGGCGGCATATATGGGGGTGCGTGCTGCGCACGCACCCCCATATATGCCGCCCCCTATTCTCTATTCGTTGTTTTTTCAGTAGACTCACATTATACGCTGGTTACCGGCGACTCTTCAAGCCTGATCCGGTGAGGATGACCACAATCGGTTCGGGTACTTCGGTGATGACTTGCGCCAGAGCGTCCCAGACGATAGCAGAGGTCGGCTCTACATAGAATCCCTGCCGGGCGAGCGCGTCGCGCCCTGGAAGGATGCGCTCTTCTGCGACCGCGACGAACGAACCCCGGGTGGATGTCACCCATTTCGAGATTTCCTCGCCTCGATGCGGCTGGAGGATGCGGACGCCTTCCGCGCGTGTTTCTCCCTCTTCGACATTTTCTACCCCCGAGGGGCCATGCCGGAACCTCGCCCACAATGGCGCGCAGGCCGCCGCCTGGACGCCGACCAAAACCGGCAGGTTTTCGATCACGCCAGCCTCGCGAAGGGCGGCAAACCCGCGCCCCATCCCCAGCAACAGGCTGCCCTGGCCCGCGGGCGCGACCACCGATCCCGGCGCCTGTCCCAAGCGTTCGGTCAACTCATACGCGATCGTAGCGAATCCCGGCAATCCCTGAGGCAAATAGGCGTGACTGGCGTAAACCGCGCCTTGTTCAGCCGCCTGCCGCACTGCGCGCGCCGCTTTGGAGCGCGGCCCGGGGACTGGCGTCACCTCAGCGCCAAACGCCGCGATCTGCTCCCGCTTCGGGCCAGAAGCGTACTCAGGGACGAAAACCCGCGCCTTCATCCCTGCCCGGGAAGCATAGGCTGCAAACGAAGCCCCGGCGTTCCCAGAAGAATCTTCGACAGCTTCATCAACTCCGCGAGAACGCAAAAAACTGACCAGCAAGGCCGTTCCGCGATCCTTGAACGATCCCGTAGGGCTGAGATATTCCAGCTTGAAAGCGACTTCTCGCCCATAGGCTTTCGCCCAGACCAGCGGGGTATCCCCTTCGCCCAGGCTGATGATCGGCGCATCGGTGGGCAGCCCAAACGTATGCCGGTAGCGCCAGATGCCCGGCAGGCGCGGCTCGATCTGCCGAGGGTCGAAGCGCGGAGGATCGCAAAAATCGAACGCCCCTCCACAGTCCGGGCAGCGGTAGGGGGGACTGTCATCTGGATAAGGTTTTTGGCACTTTGCGCAGCGGATCATAGGCGAAGCCGAACACTTGGAAAAGGCACAAGCACAACTTTATATTTTGTCATTGAATGGCTTCCCATCATTTATGGAATAAATATCCTCTACCGGATCTGCCAGGAATGCGAATGCGGTGTTACGCGAAGCCGCTTGCGACCAAGAAATCTCATCTATTTCATCTTCCAGTGTAGATAACACAATTACCCTTACACGTTTCGGGCCAGAAAACGGGAGAGAACTATCCAATCTTAACTGACTATGTTCATCCGGGGAAGTTCCCGAAAAAAGGGTGTGCGAAGGGGGCTACGCCCCCTTCGCACACCCTTTTTTCGGGCTAATCCGTTCGATGGCTGAGCAGTTACATTTTTTCTCCCCCAGTATAACCGAAAAATCTCTACTCTCCAAACTGGTCAAACATCTCCTGCCAGCATAATAAATTTCATTACTCACCCGGGGTCGGCGTATACTCTCCCTCCACCCAAACCTCCCCCTCAGGGCTGACTTCTTTCTTCCAGATCGGCACGATCTCCTTCAGCCGATCTATGCCGTACCGCGCTGCATCGAACACGCCGGTATCACGGTGGGGAGCGGTGCAGGCGATCAACACAGTAGGAGTCCGCGGATAGAGGCGGCCGACCCGCTGCACGATGGCAATGCCCTCCACCGTCGGCCAGCGTCCCCGAATCTCGTCGGCAACCTGCCGCATCTTGGCCTCCGCCATGGGCGCATAGGCTTCGTATTCGAGGTATTCGGTCCTGGGAGGCAAACCGTCGCGCCCGGTTTCGCCGCGCACCAAGCCGGTGAACACGCAGGCCGCGCCCGTCGAAGGCAGGGTGATCTGCGCCAGCAGGCTATTCAGATCGAGCTCGTCTTCGGTGATGGAATAGATCGTCGGGAATTCAGTCATCTGTCTACCCACCGACTCACCCCCCGCTCACCTGAGGGAACATCGCCACCTCCGCCCCGGCGGGGATGAGGTCCTCATCGAAGGCGTACTCGCGGTTGATCGAAACCAGGGTGATCCCAATCGCTTCCGCCGCCCCCGGATAACGCTCAGCCAGGATGCGTTTCAAATCTCGCACCCGGCTCTCTTCAGGCACTTCCAAAGTGATCCCTCGTTCACCAATCCGGTCGCGCATGGTCGCAAAAAACAATACCGTTATCTCATTCATCTACCACTCGAACACCTGACACCTGATACTTGACACCTGCTCACTCCATCACCACATCCCCGCTCTGCCCGCCGCGCTTCTCCACCAGGCGGATATCCGTGATGCGCATGGTCATCTCGACCGCCTTAGCCATATCATAAACCGTCAGCGCGGCAACCGACACCGCCGTGAGGGCTTCCATCTCCACGCCTGTCTTGCTGCTGGTGCGCACCGTGGCGGTGATCTCCACGCCGGGCAGTTCGGGCTTCGGCTCGACATCCACAAGCACCTGCTCGAGCGCCAAAGGATGACACAACGGGATCAACTCCGCAGCGCGTTTGGCGGCCATCACGCCGGCAATTCGCGCCACGCCGAGCACATCTCCCTTCTTCAGCGCGCCCTGCTGGATCAACGCCAGCGTTTCGGGCTGCATAAGCACTTCGCCTTTGGCGACTGCCATCCGCCCGGTGACCGGTTTGCCCCCCACATCCACCATCCGCGCGCGGCCGGAATCGTCGAGGTGGGAGAGGTTTATCGTCATAAAGCCGATTATAATCTACTCTCGGTGATTCACGGAAATGTGATCTAAGCCCAATACTGTTTAGATAAGGCAGCCAGAAACCCGTTTTCTCCGAGAAAACGGGTTTCTTGTCAATTCGCGCACGTAAATGTACCAGGTAATTTTGGCAACGATGTACCACTCGATTTCACCCAGAATGCTCCGCCAGATCGAAGCCTGCGACGAGGATATCGACACACACCTGTTCGTGCATGAAAAACGCGGTGAAAAGGCGCTGCGTAGTGAAGCGTCGGTGTTGAAAGACTTTACCGGTCATGCCATCCATGATTGTTTAGCTGCCTACTTCAAGTTTACCCAGGCTCAACACGGGCTCTGTGATGCCCATGTGGTGCGGGAATTGCAGACACTGATGGACGAAGACTCATCCTGGGCCGAAGCGATGCGCACCTTTCTGTTCGCATTGTATAACCAGGCTCGTCCTTTGCCAGAAGAGGAGGCAGAAGCGGCTCGTCAACACTATCGTCAAATCCTTTCCCAAGCCGAACAGGAAGAACCGCCACCTCAACCAAAAACGGGGAAAGGACGACCGAAAAACACACCCGGACGCAACCTGCTCCGACGTCTGAAGGAACATGAAGATGCGGTATTGGCCTTTGCATTGATAGAAGGCGTACCGTTTACCAACAACCAGGCAGAACGCGATCTGCGCCCCGGCCAAGGTCGAACAAAAGGTATGCGGCTGCTTTCGCATGGAAGGCGGCGCAAAGGGTGTATGCTCGCTTACAAGCCGTGATTTCCACTTCCCGCAAGCAAGAGAGAAACGTCTTTGTAGTCTTGCGCAATCTATTCGCCCATCAACCGGTCACCCTGCTTGTAGGGTAGGTAGTTACATAAAACCGAAAAAATCGGTCCAACTTTTGGGGTTAACTCCCACAAAATTGCATAATTTTATGCTTGACAAATTAATTACACCGTAAAATAAGTTCTTGAAATGTTTTGACAAAACCTGCCTGCTGGATGAAAATAGCAGGATGAAAAAACAACATGTCCAACTCAGTCCGTCCGATCGAGAGTATCTCGAAGCCCTGACC
>VGOC01000095.1 GCA_016865865.1 Chloroflexota bacterium | reverse complement strand
AAAAACTACGAGTAGAGGATTTGGGGCGGCATATATGGGGGTGCGTGCTGCGCACGCACCCCCATATATGCCGCCCCGCCCCCTCGTCCAGGAGTTTTTTCAGTGAACTCATTAAACTTTGCGCCTTTTGAGGAGGGTGCAATTTGGATAGGTTTTATCCGGTCGTTTTTGCAGGAGAGTCATAAACTCTATTCGAACGATTAGTCGAAACAAGGAGAGTGATATGAAAGTCATTGATCTAACTATCCCATTGGGTATCGGTACGCCGCCCTGGCCTACCTACGAACCCTTGCAGGTGAAGTACTTCAAACGACTGGCGCCCAATGGGGCCAATGGCCAGCTATTGACCCACTCCAATCACCTGGGTACACACCTGGATGGCGAAATCCACTTCTACACGCCAGGCAAAGACATGGCCGAATTGGACATGGATTTCCTGGTCAACGAAGGCGTGATCGTGGATCTCAGCGATGTGGCCGGCGACTACGATGTCTATACCAGCAAGATGGTAGAGGAACGCGTCGAGGTAAAAGAGGGGGATATCCTCATCATCCATACCGGCTATCACCATTTTGGCTGGGATCATAGCACGGCTGACGAGATCCGCTACATGGTCAAACACCCCGGCCCTGACCGTGAATTCGCCGAGTGGGCCAAGGCCAAGAAGCTGCGCTGGATCGGCGTAGACTGTGGCAGCGCCGACCATCCCATGAATACCATCATTCGTAACTGGATGCCTCGCCAGGCAAAAGAAGCCGAACAGGTCTTCCAGAAGAAGTTCGGCAAGCCGCTGGCGGAATTCTTCGATGACAGTAAATATCAGTTGATGCACATCGAGATGTTCCCGCATGGCATCATCCATGCCGAATGCCTGGGCGGCGATATTGATTTGTTAGTCAACCAGCGCGCCAAGATAGGCTTCTTCCCCTGGCGCTTCGTGGATGGCGAATCCAGCATTGGCCGTTGTGTGGCTTTTATGGAGGACGACAAATATGCAGAATTGATGGAACAGAAGGCTGGAATGCCAAAAACCAGGTTCGGTGATGCTTATGATCCTGAACATGTGGCGCGGCTTGAGAGGTTATCTCAGGCAAACATGAGTTGAGAGCAGAGGAATCTATTTCGCGTTCAACTTGCGATATACTTATTGTCAAATCCATCACTACTCAGCCAAACGGGGAAGTTCCCGAAAAAGGGTGCGCGAACTCAAAGCGGCTGCGCCCCCTTCGCGCACCCTTTTTTCGGGCCGATCCGTTCGATGGCAGAGCAGTGACTCGAATCCAATATCAATTTTACAAGGAGTAAACCTATGCCTCTAGATATGGAGCTTGAAGCGGTATTGAGACCGCCAGCGCTTGAAATGAAACCCTACCCGCCCAAGGTGATCACCCTGGCGAATGGGAAGAAAATGGTCGTGCGTGAAGCTAAGCGCGAGGAAGTGCCAACCTTGCTCGAAGCAGTTCACCCGACGCTTTTCATTCCCCGTGACTTTTACGATATTGTCGGCGCCCGTCTATATGCCGAGTTACTCGCCTGGTATCGCTACCGGGTTCGCAACGAGTATTGCCTGGTTGGGCAGATCGATGGCTATCTGGTAGGAATCGTCAATGGCCGTATGGTCGATGAAAAAGTTGGGATGAGCTACCATACGTTGGCTATTGATCGTGGTCTGCGTATTGGTGCGCATTTGTTCGCTGCGAAAATGGAACACCATATCGAATACCTGGGCCAGAGCGAAGTGCTGATCGTAGCAGAAAGCCCGATCGGTTTCCGGCGCTGGATGATTGAATACGGTCTGGAGCCAACGGAAATCCAGCATGAGTTGGGTGGCCCGGATTCGTATCGTCTGACACGAGAGATGTATTTCGATAGCAAGCCTCGCCTGGTAGTCGGTGACCGCCCGGCGCCTCGAGACTTGCTGGATTACGCGCTGGAAAACGTTTTCGTAGCAGACGAGGAAACCATCAACGTAAAAATAGCAGGTTTGAAAGGGAGATAAAAAATGAGAGATGTTGCGATTATTGGCGTCGGTATGATCCCCTTCGGGCGGCGTGACGAAGACAGCCTGATGGACCTGCTGGCCTATGCCTCATTGAAAGCATTGGACGACGCAGGGTTGGGAGACAAGTCAGTCAATGCGGTGTATGTTGGCAATATGGGTGGGGGCATCATACAGCATCAGACGGCAATTGCCAGTTCGCTGGTAGATCGCTTGAGCCTGTTGCCCGCGGCTGCTGAAACTGTGGAGAACGGCCCGGCTTCGGGCGGCTCTGCGGTAAAGAATGGCTTGCTGGCAGTCGCTTCCGGTTATTACGACTACGTGTTGGTCGTTGGTGGAGAAAAGATGAGAGAGGTTACCGGCTGGAAGGCCACCGATTTCGTCTCCACGATGACCCATCCGGAAGTGGAATATCCTTATGGAGTCACCTTGCCTGGGATGGCGGGCATGTTCACCCGCTTGTATATGGAGAAGTATGGCGTGACGCGCGAGCATCTCACGGCAGTCGCTATCAAGAATCAGGATATGGGCGCTTTGAACCCCTACGCTCATGTCGAGATGAGTATCTCGCGTGAAGGTATTTTGGACAGCCCTCACTCTGTGGTGAATAATCCCCCAGTTGCCGACCCGCTGCACCTGTATGATGCCTGCCCGGTGAGTGACGGCGCAGCGGCGGTGATTTTATGCCCCCTGGAGATAGCCAAAAAAACTGGCAAGCCTCCCGTCTTGATTGCCGGTTTCGGCCAGGCTACCGACACGCACACCTTGCAGGAGCGCGATGACCCAACCGATTTGAAAGCAGTGAGTCTGGCTGCCAAGCAAGCCTTCGAAATGGCTAAACTCAAACCCGCCGATATCCACGTAGCTGAACTGCACGATGCTTTCACAATCCTGGAAATTGCCGAAAGTGAGCATGTTGGCTTCTTCAAGAAAGGCGAAGGCGCAATAGCCGCCCTGGCAGGGAAGACCAAGCTCGGCGGTCAGATTCCAATCAACGTCTCTGGCGGGCTGAAGGCGCGCGGCCATCCCGTTGGCGCAACCGGGGTAGCTCAAGTGGTAGAAATCACCTTCCAATTGCGTCATGAACTTCCCAAGAATCGTCAGGTAAAAGGCGCCGAAAATGGATTGACTGTCAATTTTGGCGGTTTCGGAAACAATGTTCTAGCCTTTGTGTTGAGGAGGGTTCAGCAATGATGAGCATCAACATAGTAGCCTATAAATGTAAAAAATGTGGCAGGGTGCATTTCCCATTTCATGATCGTTGCCTGGCCTGCAAAAGCCGCGAGTTCGAGGAGATCGCTCCCAAGGGGAATGCCAAGCTGCTTACTTACACAACGATCTTCAACCTGCCATGGGGTTTCGATCAGCGTTTCCTGATCATCGGTATTGCCGAATTCGAAAATGGCGTCAAGGCCATGGGGCAAGTTGATGCGCAATCGGTCGAAGGGTTGAAATTGGGAATGAAGGTGCGACCCAACTGGGCTTCAGTTCGGCAGCAGCATGGAGAAGATATCTATGGGCTGAAATTCGAGCCGATAGAATAGTGACTCTCGATATGATCGTCGAAGCCAATGAAAATATGACCATCCCGGAAGAGGTCCTGGTTTAACGATCTCGTTATTTGCCGAATCATCGGGAATAGATTCTCTCGAAAAACAGTACCAACATGAAACGAGTCCCGCAACTCATCTCGAAAGGAGGTGATGACCCCCGAAAAATCAGATCATTCTATTCCATCGATTCTTAAAAATGAGTCCACTGTAAAAACAACGAGTAGGGGATTTTGGGCGGCATATGCCGCCCCGCCAACTCGTTCATGAGTTTTTTTCAATGAACTCGAAAATAGAAATAGTCATGTCTAGGAGGTAGATATGTCTCTCAAACGATTTGCCCTGTTTATGATCACAGCGATGTTGGTGGTGGTCGCCGCCAGTTGCGCCCCGCCCCCTGCGGCTGAACCAGTAGTCGAAGAGGCTGGCGTGCCATCTGTATTCGCTGCCTTTGCCACCGCCATCGAAGAACCCTGGGATGGCGTCATCCATGAGGCGCTGCTGAAAGCCGAGAGCGATGGCCGCATCACTTACGAGTACACCGACGATATCGGCTACGCTGGAGATATGGAGCGCGTGCTGCGCGAGGTCGCAGAGGAAAGCAAGCCCGATATCATCTTCGGCGACGCTTTCGGCAACGAAGAAGCCGTGCGCCGTGTGGCCGCCGATTACCCCGAGATCGCCTTCGCATTCGGGTCTGGGTTTGGCCCCTCGGGTGATAACTTCTCGGTCTTCGACAACTGGATCCACGAGCCGGCCTATCTGTGCGGCCTGATCGCCGGCGGCGTCTCGGAGAGCGGCGTGATCGGCGTGGTTGGCGGACATCCTGTCCCCGAGGTCAACCGCATCGTCAACGCCTTCATCCAGGGCGTCAAGGAAGTCAACCCAGAGGCCACCGTGCTGGTGACCTTCATCAATAGCTGGTTCGACCCCGCCGCGGCCAAAGAGGCGGCTCTCTCGCAGATTGACGCCAGCGCGGATGTGCTCTTCGCCGAGCGCTTCGGCGTCATCGAGGCGGCGGTAGAGAACGGTCTCTTCGCCTTCGGCAACATGAGCGACCAGAATGAGCTTGGCCCCGAGAACGTGCTCACCGGCCCTGTCTGGAATATGCAGCCGACTGTAGATTATGTCATCGAGCAGGTTATCGCCGGCTCCTTCACCTCCCAGGATCTCAAGGACTTCAGCATGATGGGGAAGGGCGGTGCTTCGCTGGCCGACTATCATGGCCTCGAGTCGAAGATCCCTGCTGAGATTCTCGATTTGGTGGCGCAGCGGAATCAGGAGATCCTCGATGGCCTCTTCCGCGTCGATATTGACGAAGCGGCCCCCGCTGGATCGAATTAATTTCAAACTTTGGACACGGATTACACGGATTTACAGGATTTTAACCTTTATCTATCACCGTCAACCAAAGGTCGAATAGGATGGCGCTCGGAAAAACCCCTGTCAACGGACTTCGGGAACGGATTTAGCGGATGATGCGCCGCTGGCGGCGTCGGTATCTGTTCAATCTATTCTAATAAATCCGTTAACAGCGGCTCACCCGCATCCAACCTTTTATTGACGGGTACAATGTTTAACCTGTATCCGTGGAATCCGTGTTCATCCGTGTACTGTTTAATTTAGAGTTCACTGAAAAACTCTTGAATGGGCAGGCGGGGCGGCATATATGCCGCCCTGAATCCTCTCCTCGTGGTTTTTTCAGTAGACTCAATTTAGGAAGGTCTTATGTACGTTGTAGAAATGCGCCAGATCACCAAGCGATTTGGCGATGTGGTCGCCAACGAAGGCGTGGATTTTCAGTTGAGGAGCGGAGAGATACACGCCCTCCTGGGAGAAAATGGCGCCGGCAAGACCACCCTGATGCGCATCCTTTTTGGCCTGTACCACGAGGATAGCGGCAAGATCGTGGTTGACGGTCAGCCGGCGCGCATTGCATCGCCAAAGGATGCGATTAGTTTGGGCATTGGCATGGTCACCCAGCACTTCGCCCTGGTGCCGCCCTTCAGCGTGGCCGAGAACGTGATCATGGGCTACCGCGAGAGCTTGAGCCTGGATATAAAGGCAATCGAGGCGGAGGTCGCTGATTCGGCGGCTCGATTCGGCATCGAAATCAATCCATCTGCAATTGTTCGTCATCTTTCGGTAGGCCAGAAGCAGCGCGTCGAGATTCTCAAAGCGCTCTTTCGTCAGGCCCGCGTTCTCATCCTCGATGAGCCGACCGCCGTATTGATCCCCCAGGAAGTGGAGGCCTTGTTTGGCATCCTCAGGAATCTACGCGAACAGGGCATCTCGATTGTTTTTATCTCCCATAAATTGAACGAGGTTATGGCCATCAGCGACCGGGTGACGGTGCTGCGCGATGGGCGGGTGATTTCTACGATTGATACATCTTCGACCAATCCAACTGAATTAGCCAGGATGATGGTAGGCCGTGAGACCTTCGGCGTCACCCGGCAGGGCGAGGTGGCCACCGACCAACCCATCCTCGAGGTCCAGAATCTATGCGCTGTGGATGACCGCGGCCTCAAGGCTCTAGCGGAGGTCTCCCTGGTCGTCAATGCCGGAGAGATTCTTGGGGTTGCCGGGGTAGGAGGAAATGGTCAAAAAGAGCTGGCCGAGACGCTCTGTGGGATCAGGTCGCCAACCAGCGGGAGCATCCAGGTGCGCGGCCAGGAGATGAGCGGCGCATCCCCTTCGGAAATGACCGCGGCTGGCGTTGGGCGCATTCCCGAAGACCGTCATGCCGGCGTTGTCGCAGAGCTGACCGTCGCCGACAATTTGGTGATGGAATATCTGGCGCGCTATACCTCGCGCGGCGTCCTGGATAAAAAAGCGATCAGGAACTACGCCGATGGTTTGATCGAGCAGTTCCAGATCAAAGCTCGCCCGACCGATAAGACACGCACGCTCTCAGGGGGCAATCTGCAAAAGCTGTTGCTGGCTCGCGTGCTGGCTAACCACCCGGATGTGCTCATCGCGCCCCAGCCCACCCGCGGCCTGGATGTGGGCGCGACAGAATATGTTCACAATCAATTGTTGGAACAGCGCGAGCAGGGCGCAGCCGTTTTGCTGATTTCGGAAGACCTGGATGAAATCATGGCGTTATCGGATCGCATCGCGGTGATGTACGAGGGAGAGATCGTCGGCATGTTGCCGGTGCAGGAGGCCGACATCGAGCGCCTGGGTTTGATGATGTCTGGTGTGTTGAAGGAAAAGGATAATGCCGTTGCTCAAATTTAGACTCGAAAAAACAGGCGCGCCGCTGTGGTTTCGCGGGCTGATACCGCCGATCACGTTAGCGCTGACTTTTCTCTTGACATCGGGGTTGATCATCTGGGGCAAGGCCAATCCTTTCGAGGCCTATTATTATTTCTTGATAGACCCGCTCTCTGGGAGGGTTAGCTTCCTGGAAGTATTGGTGAAGTCTACACCCCTGATTTTAACTGGGATGGCTGTGACAGTGGCCTTCGTGGCGGGATATTACAACATCGGCGCGGAGGGGCAGTTGTATGCGGGCGCGCTGGCTGCAGCCTGGCTGGGTACTGTGCTAGGAGGGGTTTCTACCCCCGTAGCGATCCTGTTGATGGTGCTCGGTGGCTTCGTCGCTGGGATGCTGTGGGCGCTGATCCCGGCCTTATTGCGCGTCTACATGAACGTTGACGAAGTCGTGACCACCCTGCTGACCAACTCAATCATCCTGTTCATCATCAGCGCCATCCTGAACGGGCCCTGGCGCGATCCGCAGTCGGGCTGGCCGCAATCCCCGGAGATCGCCGAGAGCACGCGCCTGCCGCAGTTGGCGGCGCGCTCGCGCCTGCACTTCGGCTTCGTGCTGGCCTTGATCGCCGTGGCGATGGTCTGGTTCATCCTGACCAGGACCAGCTTTGGGTTGAAGCTCAGGGCAGTCGGCCTCGGGCGAGAAGGCGCCCGTTTCGCCGGCATCCACGTCGAACGGAGTATGTTGCTCGCCGCGCTGATCAGCGGCGGCATCGCCGGAATCGCCGGCTATGTCGAAGTCGCTGGAATTCAATACCATCTGATCGGCGAACTTTCCCCTGGCTACGGTTATACTGGCATCATCATCGCCACCATGGGCGGCTTGACCGCCCTGGGCGCGGCGGCATCGGCGTTGTTCTTCGGCTTGGTCGAGACCGGCGCTCAGACCGTCAGCCGGGCTTTGGGTGTGCCGGTCTACCTCGGCGAGGTCACCCAGGCGACCATGCTGCTGGTCATTTTGGGGATGTTCATCTTGCAGCGTTATCGCATCCGGAGGGCATGATGGTCGTTGCACTGTTCATCGCTACCCTGACGGCGGCCACCCTGCGGGTCGCCACACCGATCTTGCTGGCAGCCATCGGCGAGACGTTTTCCGAGCGCGCCGGCGTGCTCAACCTGGGCATCGAGGGCATCATGTTCTTTGGCGCTTTCGTCAGCTTTTTCGTCGCTGATCTGACAAATTCATTGTGGACAGGTTTGTTGATCGCCGTCGTCATCGGTTGCCTGCTGGGCGTTCTCATGGCCTTTTTCACCGTGACTTTGGGCGTCAACCAGCATGTCTCCGGGCTGGGGATCACTCTGCTGGCCAGCGGATTAGCCCTGTTCGCCTTCCGGCTGAATTACGGTGGGCGTGCAACCCCGCCATCCATACCGCCTTTCGAGCAATTGACCCCTCTGGCGAATATCCCGATTTTGAGCACCATTCTTAATCAATATTTGCTGACCTATATCGTATTCCTGGTGATCGTGCCGATCTCCTGGTGGGTGATGTACCGCACCAGTTTCGGCCTGAAAGTGCGCGCCGTGGGCGAGAATCCCGAAGCTGCCGACGCCGCCGGTATCAATGTCTTCCGCATCCGCTACATCGTCTTGGCAGTGGGCGGTGGATTGATGGCGATGGGAGGGGCATTCTTATCCCTGGCTCAATTGGGCGCCTTCACCCACGGGATTATCGCCGGGCGCGGCTGGGTGGCTATCGCGCTGGTGATCTTCGGCAACTGGAACCCCTCCAAAGTCATGCTCGGCTCGCTGATCTTCGGCGGCGCCTACGCCCTGCAGTTGCGCTTACAGGCCATGGGCTTGCAGTTGCCCATCCCCTATGAGACCTTCCTGGCGCTGCCCTATATCGTCACCATCATCGCCCTGGTGATCGCCGGGCGGAAAGCTTCTTACCCGGCGGCGTTGTTGAAGCCGTATCATCGGGAGTAGTGATCAGGTATTGGATATTGGGTATCCGGTATCAAGCATCAAGTATCAGGTATCAAGAAACCAGGACTAAAGGTAAATATGACCACCCAATTCGATATTCTAGTTAAAAACTGCCAATTGCGCGGCCAGCCCGAGGCGCGTTATGACATCGGTATTGCCGGTGGGACAATTGCTGCTCTTGGAAAAAACCTATCCGGCAAGGTCCAAACCGTGCTCGACGCCGGGGGCAACCTGGTCACAGAATCCTTCGTCAACACCCATCTGCACCTGTGCAAAGTCTACACCCTGCCGATGATGGATGAGCTGGCGATGGAGGATTATCAGCGCGCGGATATGGGCAAGGCTATGACTGCTATCGAACTGGCCGCGCGGGTCAAAGAGTCCTATGATGAATCCTGGATCATCAAGAACGTGCGCAAGGCCGTCGCCCTCTCGGCGATTTACGGCGGCACGCACATGCGCGCCTTTGCAGACGTGGATAGCAAGGCTAAACTGATCGGCGTCAAAGCCCTGATCCGGGCCAGGGAAGAGTTCAAGGGCATCGTGGATATCCAGGTGGTGGCCTTTGCTCAAGACGGCATCGTGCGCGAACCCGGCGCGGCCGATCTCGTCCGCCAGGCCATGCAATTGGGCGCCGACGTGGTCGGCGGCATCCCCTGGATCGAGTTCACCGACGCCGATATCGCCAGGCACGTCGAAATCTGTTACGACATCGCCGAGGAGTTCGACAAACCGGTCTCGATGCTGGTGGATGACGCCGGGGACCCCGGCTTGCGCTCGCTGGAGTTGATGGCACTCGAAACCATCCGGCGCGGCTGGCATGACCGCTCCCTGGCGCATCACGCCCGCGCCATGGCGATGTATCCCAAGCCCTATTTGCAGAAATTGGCTGCTTTACTCAAGCAGGCTCAGATGGGCGTGGTCAGCGATCCCCACACCGGGCCGTTGCATGCCCGTGTGCGCGAGCTACTCGAAGAGGGCGTGCTGGTCTGCCTGGGCATGGACGACATCTCCGACGCCTATTATCCATTTGGGCGCAACAACATGCTCGAAGTGGCCTTCCTCGCCTCTCACCTGCTGTGGATGACCGCCCGTCAGGATATGGAAATCCTCTATGATATGGTCACCACCAAAGCGGCGCAATGCATCGGCCTGGAAGATCACGCGCTCGAGGTCGGCGCGCCGGCCAATATCGTCGTGCTCGATGAACCCAACGTCCTCGAAGCGCTGCGGAACCACGAAGCCCCAGCCTATGTCATCAGCCATGGCAAGCTGGTCAATCGGGAGAAAATGAAGGCTGTCGTCGAAACGCAAGAGTGGCTTTAGAGGTGTGACAGCAGACGGCAGACCACCGACCGCGGTCTGTTGTCCGCCGTCCGTGGTCTTTCAGGGTAAATTCTATGTCCGAACTTATCGATGTTCAACTTTCCGTAAATAACGAACTCCTCCAGGTGCAGGTGCCCCCAGATATGAACCTGATGAAGTTCTTGCGCGATTATCTGGGCCTGACCGGCACAAAGAACGGCTGCGACAGCGGTCATTGCGGCGCGTGCTCGGTTATCATGGATGGCAGAGTGCGCCGCGCCTGCCTGGTGAAAATGTCGAAGGCGGACGGCGCGCAGGTCGAGACTATCGAAAATCTG
>VGOC01000094.1 GCA_016865865.1 Chloroflexota bacterium | reverse complement strand
GTACAAGCAAAACACATCCGCCTCTTCGACGATATACCCGGCGTACATGACAACAACCTTATCGGCTAGATCGGCGATGACGGACAGATCATGGGTGATCCAGATCACAGCCATCCCCAGGCGATCGCGTAAATTCTTGGTTAGCTCGACGATTTGAGCCTGGATGGTCACGTCCAGGGCTGTGGTGGGTTCGTCGGCGATCAGGATTTCGGGGTTGCACGACAACGCTGTGGCAATCATTGCCCTCTGGCGCATGCCCCCTGAAAACTGATGTGGATAGTCTCCGAATCTTTCTGCGGGATCAGGGATGCCGACCATGTTCAGCAGTTCGACAGCCCTGTGGTTGGCCTCCTCGGCGGTCAACCCGCGATGGACGATCATTGCTTCACTGACCTGCCTGCCGATCGTCAGTACTGGATTCAAGGAGGTCATGGGGTCCTGGAAAACCATGGCGATTTCAGCGCCTCGGATGCCTTCCATCTTGGCCTCCTCGTATTCCAGCAGGTTCTCCCCATGGAAGAGGATCCTGCCCCCAGAGATCTTGCCTGGCGGATCGGGGATCAGTCGCATCACCGATAGCACGCTGACGCTCTTGCCGCAGCCGCTCTCGCCGACCACCCCCAGGGTTTGACCTTCTTCCAGGGTGTAGGATACCCCATTGACGGCATGCACCACCCCATCCAGGGTGTGGAATTTCACTTCCAGGTCTTGCAGTTCCAGGATTGGTTGTTTCGCCATCAGCTACTTTGCCTCCACAATGGCATGAGGATCCAGCGCATCTCGCAGGCCGTCTCCAACGAAGTTGATGGATAGCACCGTCAAAACGATCAAGATGCCGGGGGATATCCACAGCCAGGGAGCTGTTTCGATGTAATTATAAGCTCCTTCGAGCATGTTGCCCCAGGTCGCCGTGGGTGGTTGCACGCCCAGCCCCAGGAAGCTGATATACGCTTCGGAGATGATGGCGTTTGCCACGCTCAATGTACCAGACACGATGATCGGCGCGATGCTGTTGGGCAGGATGTGATTGAAGATGATCGAGAGATTCGATGTGCCGGTGGTGTGGGCGGCCAGTACGAATTCGCGTTCTTTGAGCGATAGGAAGTTCGCCCGCACGATGCGCGCCAGGTACATCCAACTGGTGATCCCAATGATTACGATAATCACAATCACGCTGCCGCTGAACTCGCGATTCAGAAATGTGATCGTGGGAATTTTCCCACCGAAAAATTTGGCCATCACGAGTAATAAGAATAATTGTGGAATATTGAACATGGCTTCGGTGAAGCGCATCAGCAAGCCGTCTATCCAGCCGCCATAATAACCCGCAATCGCGCCGATCAATACGCCGACGATGACTTCCACGACCACAGCTGATAGGCCGATCAGAAGGGAAATTTGCCCTCCGTAGATCGTGCGCGCAAGGATATCCCTGCCCACGGTATCCGTACCGAAGGGATGTTCTGCCGAGGGAGGATTCAGGCGGATTTTAGTATCGGTAAAATTAGCTTCAGCTTCACTATAGACCAGAGCGCCCCCAAAAGCATACAGGATCAAAACTAAGAGCATGATGGCGCCAAGGACAGCCATTTTGTGGCGCAGGAAACGCAATTTAATGAGCTGCCCAGGGGTGAGGGGCTTCGCCTTCAGCTCTTCTTGCAGGCGGATGACATCTGCTTCTGCTAATGCTGCCATTTGATGTGAGTCTCCTTGCCCTAGGTGTAGCGGATCCTTGGGTCCAACCAGGCGTAGATGATATCCGTGATTAGCTGCGAAAAAACTACTGCGACGGAGATCATCATCAGTATCCCCATCACCACCGGCGTGTCAGATCTGGATAGGTGATCAATGAACAACCTGCCCATCCCAGGCCAGGCGAAGATGGTTTCTGTCACCACGGCTCCAGCCAGCAGCAAGGGTACATCCAGACCTACGATCGTAACCAAGGGTAAGGCGGCGTTCTTGAGGGCGTGCCGGGAGATGACCAGGCGTTGCGGCAATCCCTTCGAGCGCGCCGTGCGGATATAATCTTCGCTGATCACTTCCAGCATTTGGGAGCGCACGAAGCGGCTGTAGCCCGCCGCGGTGATCACCGTCATGCTGAAGATCGGCAAGATCATGTGCCAGATGATTTGGACGGTGGTTTTGCCCATCTTAGGGTCGAACATGCCGACGGTGGGAAGGTACGGCAATCCCCAGCGTTTGAAATTGACCCCAAAGATATACATCGAAACCAATGCCACGAAGAAAATCGGCATCGAATAGCCGATGAAAGACAAAGCTGTCACGGTGTGGTCTATCAGGGAGTATTGTCTTAATGCTGAATAGATGCCCACGATCAGCGAGACGATGATGACGATAATCTCGGCTGGGATCATCAAGATGAGCGTATTGGGTAAGCGGTCCCAAATGATTTCGATGACCGCTTTTCCCCGGCTGATCAACGAATTGCCGAAGTCGCCGCGCAGCACACCCAGGCGGCTTCCGGGCGTTTCAAGAATGCCGTCGCCATCCATATCAATCAAAGCCCAATCGTTCCCGATCAGCCAATAGATGTATTGTTTATAGATGGGCTGATCCAGTCCCAACTGACGGGCCAGTCTCGCCCGGTCTTCTGGACGGGTGGCTTTCCGCCCCCCCATGGTTGCTAGCGGATCTCCGGTGTTGATCATCAACACAAAAAGGAGTACGCTGATGATGAATAACAGGGGGATAGCCTGGAGTATTCTGCGGATGATATACCTGGTCATACTTACTCCATCATTACATGTGATATGCCGAACTTACGATACGCAGGTGACAGCCACTTGCGAAATGACTGTCACCTGCTGTTATGTCGAACGAGGCTGGGATAGCGATAACCCAGCCAAAACAATTGGTCAAGTTCTGGAGCTTACTCGGTGATGTCCCAAGACATGATGCTGTAGAAAGGCGTCACACCAGAAATTGTCACATTCGTGAGCCGGGGGTTAATCAACCATATATCAGGATCAATATATAGGGGGATCAGGTACACCTGGTCGTGCATGTATTGCGTGATGTCATGGAAGATTTCCGTTCGCGCCGTGGGATCTGTTTCCACTAACTGGCTTCGGAAAAGGGCGTCCAGGGTTTCGTCACAACCGAAATAGTTATATCCCCAGGGATTTTCATCATTGGGGACTTGATCGCACAGCCAGTAATCTGTATCTGGATCCGGGAAGAAAGGAGCATCCGACCATTCCATAACATCCACAGAACCCGTCGCACAAGAAGCGCCGTCGGAATAGCTTCCGAAGAAGATGTCCGAGTCCTCACTCATGATCTGTAAGTCAATGCCAACCTGGAGTAACTGTTGTTGGGCAACAGCTTGGATGTCCTGGCGGATTTCACGGATGGTAGTGCCATGATAGAGAGTCAAGGGATTGCCATCCGCATCCTCGCGGATGCCGTCTCCATCGCGGTCTATCCAGCCAGAATCCTCAAGAAGCTGACGCGCTCCGTCAGGGTCGTATTCCCAGGGCGTGATGTCGGGGGAGACATAACCATAAGCAGTCAGGGGATCCCACATGGTTTCTCCGGTTTGGGTCAATCCTAGCATCAAGTCATCAACGATTGCATTGCGGTCTAGCGCCATAGTGACTGCCTTGCGGACGTTTATGTCTTTTGCGCCAGGACTGGCCATATCTCTGAAGTTGAAGAACCAGATCTCGGAGTATCCACCGTTAACACTGAGGACATTGATGCCCGCATTTTGCATAACAGGAACATCCGAAAGTGGGGGGAAGGTACCCAGGTCGGCGTCTCCAGCGATGAGAGCCGCGGTTTGGGCCGCGTCATCAGGGACAAATTGGAAGAAGATCTCGTCAATATTGGCTTCGCCAAGCCAATAGTTCTGGTTCTTGACAAATCGAATATAGCTACCCGATTCCCACTCGTCGAAAACATAGGGGCCGCATCCGACAGTTGGGGCTTCGTTCCATTCCGCCTCGATCAATGAACCCTCGCTCTCGAAGATTGGCTCGAGGATATGCTTTGGCAGAATGCCGCGCCAGAAATTGGCTAGCCAGGGCGCGAAAGGCTCGGCGAAATTCATAACAACCGTGAGATCATTGGGGGTTTCCACGCTATCCAGGTAATCGTATGGATATTGGGAGTTGACCGTGTTGGCGTCTGTCATGACCATATCATACGTGAACTGGAAGTCCGCCGAGGTAATCGGTTCACCATCTGACCAAGTGATGTCATCGCGCAGGTTCAGGGTGATTGTCAACCCATCTTCAGAAACCCCTCCATTCTCTACGCTTGGAAGTTCTGTTACGAGATGTGGGTATGCAACGGCCTGGTCATCGAACTGCCAGGCCCAGCAAAGGTATACCTGGTGCATGAGCGTCGCGAACCACATGTCCGTGTAGAATGGATTCAATGAGTCTGGCTCTTGTGTCCAGGCGAAGGTAGCTACTTTAGCTGCTTCTTGAGCTCCTGCAAGTGATGCAAATGCAGATAGAGTCAGTGCAAGAACGGTCAGAACTGTCACTATTCGATAAAATCTTTTTTGTTTCATGCTATTTCTCCTCTCGTACTAGATTGTGAATTAAAGAGCTCGAAACCACCCGATTGGACTCTGGTGGTTTGCCGAATAATCGTTTCCAGGCGCCTCCTTTCATTTACAGACCTATTGGAAACAAAAGATGTGAAAATCAATTTGGCGCCAATTCGCTTTCTGCCGCCCGCATGATTTTCTCCAATTCTTCTTCTTGTATACTCGAAAGTGGTGGAACTTCGTGTTGAGCTAAGATGCGTTCAGCCTCCGCCTGGGCGCGCTCGGCCATGCTTTCTCTGCCGGTTGCATCCCATTCGTTGAATGGACGCCGTTCGCCCAGGGGTGATAGCAGGATTTCTCCGGCGCGCAGATAGTCAACGGTGTGCTTTTCTGCAACGTAGGTGTGCGGGCCATCCATGACCGATTTGATCACATCCACCGCCAGGGCGTCATGATCAACCGTGAAGCCCCGGATGGCGCGTCGGACGCTGGCGCAGATGTCGTTATCAATCACCATCTGGGCGTAAGCGCCCATTACGCCGGCATCCATTTCGCCGATGCCAGATAATTCGTCGGCGCCTGCCAGCGCCGGCAGCAAGGCATTGGCGGTACGCTCGAAGCCATTTTGGATTTCGAGGCTGTGGGAATTCGTGGAGAGGCCGTAAACATTGACCGGCAGATCATAGTAATGACCTATTTGCACAGTCGCTGCCGAGGCGATTCCTAATTCGATGCCGCCCCAAACCGAGCCGCCCGTGCGCGGTTCCATCATCGCTAACCTTCCACAGTAGATGATCGGCAAACCGGGCCTGACAAGCTGAACGATGACGATCGAGGCCAACACTTCGGCGTTTTGTTGGGCTAACGCGCCCGCCAGGGATAGCGGCGCGGTCGTGCCGGCCGTGGGGCATGGCAACGCCCCAAAGGGAAGGCGGTGTTCTGCGATCTCCGCCATCGCCGAGACGATGCCATCCGGGAAAGTCAGCGGGCTTACAGGAGATACGCTCATAAAGATCACTTCATCTACAGGCCCGATCACTTGGGCCATTTCAACCGAGTATCTCACTTCCTGGGCAGTCTGAACGCCGGGTCCATGCAGAGGTTTCATCGTGTGGGGCAAAGCATGCCTGTACATGGCCAAAGACATTACTTCTCCCGGGACATCCAAAGGGGTGAAGAATGGCGTAATCGTAGTGGCTTGATCTAATGCATCCAGAAGGCGAGTGCTGTCGCACACATCCTGCGTGGTAGCGGGTCGGGTCTTTCCCGTGGTTGGCTCGAAGACATCTCGTGCGCCCCCCAGATTATGCCATTGAAGAGTCCCACCCCCGATGACAACTTCCTTTTTGTTTCTCCCCATGACGCGCACCTTGCTCCTGCATAGGCTTAAACACCGTTCGACCAACTCTGGGGGGATGAGCACTCGATGCCCATAGGCAGATGCTCCCTCATCGAACAATCTTTGCCGCGTTCGAGTGTGTTCGAGCACGATCCCAACTTCACTCAAGATGCGCAGCGTAGCCTGGTGGATTGCTTCTACTTCTCGGTTGGTAATCACCTTCCAGGGTTTCATGGGGTGTTAGCCTATCTCGAAATACTGTCATTGGTTTATCGTACATCATAATTGATGAAATGCAGAATAGCAAGCATTTTGGATGAAAAAGGTATCCGAATCTGCGGTAAAATCAGGCCATGACTGATTTCATCGTTGGTGTGCGTTTTCTAAAGGCCGGCAAGATCTATCATTTCAGCGCCAATCAACAACGTGACCTCCAGGTTGGCGACCATGTTGTTGTCGAGACCAGCCGTGGGCTTCAGCTTGGGGAAGTTGCCCAACTGGTCGAGGATGCTGGCGAGCCTGAGAATGACTCTTGGAAGTCCGTTTTGCGGAAAGCATCTCCGCGCGATCTGGTGACCAGACAGGTGTGGGAGGAAAAAGAGACCGAGGCGGTGAAAAGCTGCCAGTCAAAGGCCTCCCAATTGAAGCTCAAGGGAGTCAAAATTATTTCCGCCGAATTCACCCTGGATGGCGATCGCCTGACGTTTTTGTACACAAACGAGGTAGATGACAAGCTCGATCTGACTCCTTTGCGTAACGAAATGCAGAAACTCTACCGGGCAAAAATCAACCTGCGCAAAGTTGGGCCGCGCGATGCGGCTAAGATTATCGGCGGGTTAGGCGCTTGCGGGTTGGAAACCCGCTGTTGTTCGATGTACCTGGGTGAATTCTGCCCTATTTCGATCAAGATGGCAAAAGCTCAGGACGTATCTCTGGCCCCCACGGAGATTACCGGCATGTGTGGTCGTTTGCGCTGTTGCTTGCAATATGAGTACGAAACTTATGTCGAGGCGCATAAGGGTCTTCCGAGGCTCAAGAAACATGTGACCACCCCCATGGGAGACGGTCGGGTCATCAAAGTCAACCCGCTCAAAGAAACCGTCCTCGTTGATCTGGGCGAACGCGGCGCCAAAGAATTCCCGCGCGAAGAGGTTTCCCCTCTTGGATAGTCGTATTATTGGACTGGGTGAATGATGGAACAGCCCACTTCCGTTGAAGTCGGCCACTGGTGATCTCATGAACCACTGGCGTAACCCTTCTGAGTTTTTCCAATACCTAGCCTCCAATGTTTGGGTTTTGTTACATGATCACCGACTCGATCATCAATGACTTTTCTATCACAGTGGGGACAGTGAACGGCTCGGGCAGCCAGACATCCAACCTGACGCTGCAGAGGGCTTTGTTCAAGATGGGCATCCCGGTTTCGGGCAAGAATCTGTTCCCCTCCAATATCCAGGGCTTGCCGACCTGGTATACCATTCGGGTCAGTAAAGACGGTTATTTAGCTCGCAGTGAAACCACTGAAGTGATGGTAGCGATGAACGCGGCCACTTTCGCTGAGGATCAGGCCGCAGTTGCGCCCGGGGGGGTGTTTTTCTATGCAGACGATATCGAACAGGCCATCACCCGCTCTGACATCGTCGCTTATCCAATGCCGGTCGAAAAACTAGCCCGCGAATCCGACGCGCCTCCCAACCTGCGCGGTTATATTGCCAATATGGTTTATGTCGGGGTCCTGGCACATATATTGGACATCCATATAGACAGAATCCGCCAGGCGCTGGATTTCCACTTCAATGGCAAGGAAAAGCCCATAGCGTTGAATTACGGCGTGGTGCAGAATGCCATGGCGTGGGCTGCTGAGAATCTCGTCAAAACTGATCCCTTTCGCGTCCAGGCGATGGATGCTACCGATGGCTATATCATGGCTAGCGGCAATACCGCTGGCGCATTGGGGGCGATCTATGGCGGCGTCCAGTTCGTCTCCTGGTACCCGATCACGCCGGCTACGAGCTTAGCCGAGTCGCTCAACCAGTATTTGCCCATGCTGCGGAAAGATCCCGCGACCGGTAAAAATACCTACGCAGTTATCCAGGCCGAAGATGAGCTGGCCGCCATCGGCATGGCCGTCGGCGCGGGCTGGGGCGGTTTGCGGTCGTTGACTTCCACATCGGGGCCGGGGCTTAGCCTGATGACCGAGTATGCCGGCATGGCCTATTACGCCGAAGTTCCCCTCGTGATCTGGGACATCCAGCGCATGGGGCCCAGCACCGGTTTACCCACGCGCACATCCCAGGGCGATGTCAACCTGGTCTATTACTTGAGCCAGGGCGACACGATGCACGTGGTGCTGCTGCCCGGATCAGCCAACGAGTGCTTCGAGTTTGGCTGGAGGGCCTTCGATTATGCTGAGCGGTTGCAGACTCCTGTATTTGTGCTAAGCGACCTGGATCTGGGCATGAACGTTTGGATGACTCCGCCCTTCGAGTATCCCAATACGGAGATCGATCGCGGCAAAGTCCTTTGGGAGGAGGATCTGGGGAAAATCGAGAACTGGGGGCGCTACCTCGATCCCGATGGAGATGGAATCCCGTACCGGACCCTGCCTGGTAACCGGCATCCTCGAGGCGCATACTTCGCCCGAGGAACAGGACATGATGAATACGCCAATTACAGCGAGGATCCTGATGTGTGGGAGCGCGGCATGGAGCGCCTTCGCGCCAAGTTCGAGACCGCCCGCGGGATGATGCCGAAGCCGGAGATCGTCACAAAAGACGAAGCCGATATCGGGGTCATTGCCTTCGGCTCCACCGATCCGGCAGTGCGTGAAGCCCAGGATCATCTGGCCGACGACGGATTACCAATTGATTACATGCGATTACGCGCCTTGCCTGTCTGCGACGAAGTGAGAGACTTTGTCAGAAGCCATCGGCGCGTGTACGTGGTCGAGATGAACCGCGATGGACAGCTCCATCAGATCCTCTCTCTGGAGACGCCTGACCGCGCTGCAAATCTGAAGTCTCTTTCCAAGAATAACGGTTTACCCTTGACAGCGGATTGGATCGAAGGCGCTATTCTGGCTGAGGAGCGCAAATGACATGGTCACACAAAGGAACCCCCAGGTAAATTTGGTCAATTTGTCGAAAACGGACTATCGCGGCGATCCGACGACGCTCTGCCAGGGTTGCGGGCATAATTCCATCAGCAGTCAGATTATCGCAGCTTGCTACGAGTTGAACATCCCCCCGGAGAAGCTGGTGAAGTTTAGCGGCATCGGTTGTTCGAGTAAGGCGCCCACCTATTTCCTGAACCGTTCGTTCGGCTTCAATGGTCTACACGGCAGGATGCCCTCCCTGGCTACCGGGGCTATGTTTGCCGATACTACGTTGATTGGCATTGGCATGAGCGGCGATGGGGACACTGTCAGTATTGGGATGGGACAGTTCAAGCATGTCATGCGCCGCAATTTGCCGCTGGTGTATATCGTCGCCAACAACGGCGTCTATGGCCTGACCAAAGGCCAATTCTCTGCGACTGCCGAGGAGGGCCTGGCTCTCAAAGGACAGGGTCAGAATCCATATATGCCCATAGACATCGTTTGGGAGGCTGTTGTCGGGCGGGCGACCTTCGTGGCGCGCTCCTTCGCCGGCGATCCCAAACAGGTCAGGGAACTCCTCAAGGCTGCTCTCAGCCACCGCGGCATCGCTGTGTTGGATATCATCAGCCCCTGTGTGACGTTCAATAATCAGGATGACTCACATCACTCTTATGCCTGGGGCCGGAATCACGAGATTGCCCTGCACGAGTTAGCTTATGTCCCTCCGGCAGAAGAGATCATGGTGGAGTATGCGGAGGGGGAGTCCAAGGAAGTTGATATGCATGATGGCTCACGCATCGTGCTGCGCAAATTAGGGGCAGATTACGACCCCACGGATCGCTCGAAGATCCTGACTATGCTGGAAGAAGCCAACCGGAAACAGGAGTTGATCACCGGTTTGATTTATATAAACACGGGGCAGAAATCCTTGTTCAATCTGTATCATCTACCGGATGAACCTCTCAACCGCTTATCCCCTGATCGCATTCGCCCTCCGCGGGAGACCATCGCCAAAGTCAACGCTATGATGTTCTAATAATCAGAACTTCACGAAAGATGATCCAAGACCCGTCTGCGGGTCGCCCGGGGAGGGGCTCCTGATCGTTTTCGTGTTCGAAAAACTTGATCACCCCAGGGGTCATGCTACACTCTCCTTGGTGGATTGGTGATGGGGCGTGGATTTTTGGGCTATGTGAGATAAAGTACCCCAAAAAAGGTGTTTAGTCATGAGTAATCGAATCCTGATCCTTCACTTTTTGGCAATCCTGGCTTTGGCCGCGTGCAGTTCACCACCACAAAGCACAGCCACCCCGACTCTCCCTCCTTCAGACACTCCTTCCGCGGTCTCGGCGACCCCGACTCCACCCGAAACTCCGACAACCGTCCCGACCACGACTCCCGAGCCCACACCCACCGCCACCCCGGAACCAACCCCCTCGCCCACGGCTGTCCCTCTCCGCTTCGGCTTCGAGCCGGGCATGACAGTGGACGATTGCAACCCGCTCGCGCTCACCGCGGACAACAAGATTCCCG
>VGOC01000093.1 GCA_016865865.1 Chloroflexota bacterium | reverse complement strand
CAGTTATACATTCGCCAGCAGTTTCTCCGGCTGATGGCGGTAGGCCTCCAGGGGGCTGTCGCCCCTGGTCAGGCCGAGCAGGGTTTCGGTGAGCAGGTGGTTTACGGGGGTGGGGATGCCCAGTTTCTCCCCGGCGCGCACGACTGCGCCGTTGAGATAGCCCACTTCGCTTTCGCCGCGCCCGCTGTGCAGATCAATGTGGAAGGAGGGCATCTTGCCGCCGCGCCCGCCGCCGACGGCTTTTCCCAGCAGGGGGCGGGAGATGCTCAAGGGTAGATAGTGCGCTGCAAAGGCCAGCGCGCGCACCGGCGTGCCGGGCAGGTCCACCACACCGATCCGCTGGGCTTTCATCACTTTCAGGGCTTCGCGCAATTGGGCGATTTCCAGCCGGTACAGGTCGGGATGAGCGAAGACCTCGGCAGGGGTCATATCCAGGATGGCGGCGGAAGCGTTGGCGATCAGGTTAGTGAGCATTTTGGACCATTTCATATCGGCGGCGCGAGGGTAGAGACGAGCGCCGAGACCGGCTTCTGTAAATGCCTCGGCCAGGCGCGCAGAGAGCGGGTGACCGCTTGCGATGCCCACCCCGCGCAGGCGTTCCACCACGATATCCCCGGCGGCGCGGCGACCGATGGCGCTGGTGACCGTGCCGGCGATGACCCTCTCAGCTCCCAGGGCCGAGGCCAGGGCGGGTTCGTTGGCGACTCCATTGGAGAGGCATAAGACAGTGGGCAGTAGGCAGTGGCCAGTGAGCAGTGATTGGATGAATTCTTGGGCCTGGTAGGATTTGAGGGCGAAGAGGGTGATGTCGAACTCTCTCCCTGGGCCCGTCGAAGGGGCAAGCGCCTCCTCGAGCGAGCCGACCACCATCGGGTGGGGGATAGCATGCTCCCCATCCCCAAGGGCCAGTCGCAAGCCCCGGGCCTTGAGATCCGCTGCCACCTGGGGGCGTTCCACGAAGACCACTTCATGTCCAGCCAACGCCAGGCTGCCGCCGATGTACGTACCAATGGCGCCAGCCCCCAAGGTGAGAATTCGCAATCTTGTCATTGGCGCTGATCCTCTTGCTCCAGATGGTCGTGGTTGTTGAGGCTGTCTAACACCCACAGGTGCCGGTCAGGGATGAAATACAGGTCGGCGAAGGCGGTGTTCTCGAACGCAAAGCGGACGCTGGCGCGGTTCTGCGGTGTGAGGCCCAGCACTGCGGACAGGAAGCGGTTCAGGATCGCCCCGTGCGCCACGATCAGATAGCGCCCGGGGGGGCTGTTGATCAAATCCTGTACGCTGCGGCTGGCGCGCAGATAGACGCTCCAACGGCTTTCACCGTCTCCACCGATGGGGAAGTAGGGATCATCCCATTGGATCGTTGCGGAGCGTTGATCTACTTCCTGGCTGGAGAGGCCATTCAGATCCCCCCAATCGAATTCCATCCATGCAGGAGCGATTTCCAGGGGGAGGCCCAGGCTCTCTGAAATGATCTGCGCTGTCTTATGCGCCCGTTCGAGCGGGCTGGCGATGGCTTTATCGAAGGTGACTTTTTCGGCCCTCCAGCGGGCAGCCAGCAGGCGCGCCTGTTCGCGCCCCCGTTCGGTGAGAGGGTAATCGGCCTGACCCTGCAATTTATCCTCGGCGTTGCCCACCGATTCGCCGTGGCGCAGGAGGGTGAAATGATAAGCGTCAGGCGGGAGTTCCAGCCCGCTGGCGTTTTCGGCGATGCTGTCGAAGTGAGGGTGTTCGTTATGGGTCAGCAGGCGCCACTGTCCCTCCTGGGGGGTGTAGCGCAGCCTGGAATAGGCGGTGTTCCTCAGAGGCAGGGCGAATCCATGGAAGTTGGGGTGGGGAATCGCCCCCAGGATGGCATGGAAGGCCATGTCGAGCAGCGCCCCATGGGAGACGATCAGGTAGCGTCCGGGGGGCTGGCGCATGATCGTTTCCACAGCGCGACCGCTCCGGATGAACAGTTCCCAAAGGCTCTCCCCGGTTCGAGCGATGGGGTGGTAGAGGGAGACGAAATCGGGGATGGGGTAGCGTTCGGCGGCTGTCGAGTGGGGCAGGCCCGCCAGCAGACCGTTATTCCGCTCCATCCAAATGGAGTCGAAACTCAATGGGATGTTCAGAGCCGCGGTGATGATCTCGGCCGTCTCGCGGGCGCGCGACAATGGGCTGGCGATAGCTTGGTCGAAGGAGACTCCTCTGGCAGACCAATGATCTGCCAGGGCGCGCGCCTGTCGGCGGCCTTTGTCGGTCAGCGGGAACTCGGCCTGGCCTTGATGGTAGCCCTCGGCATTGCCCACCGACTCGCCGTGTCGCAGCAGGGTGATGTGATAAGTAGGAGGGTTACCAGGTGTCATTTATTCTTTTCCAATCATGCGCCCCTCGCAAAAAGACATCCCCAGGCATGGCGCGTTTTCCTGAGGGTTGCACTTCGTCGAGGAGCAGCAGGCCATCCGAGGCGCCAACGGCGGGGAAGCCATCCTGGATGGTAAACACCCCAACCCCTGGGGAAGTTGCGCTGACGGCATGCGCTCGATGAACCTTCAGGCGTTGGTCGCCCCAGATCAAATAGGTCCCTGGCCAGGGATCGAAGGCGCGCACCCGGCGGGCCAGGGCTTCGGCGGGCTGGTCGAAGTCCAATTCGCCGTCGGCGCGTTCGAGCATCGGGGCATAGGTCGCCAGGGAGTCGTCCTGAGGCTGGGGAAGAAGCTGGCCGCTCAGATAGGCGGGCAACGTCTCGATGAGCAGGTCGCCGCCGAGTCGAGCCAGCTTTGGGGAGAGCGAGCCGGCGGTTTCATCGGGGGCAATGAGGATTCGGGACATACTGAGGAGAGGGCCTGTATCCAGGCCAGGGTCCATCTTCATGATGGTAACGCCGGTCGCCTCGTCCCCGTGCAGGAGGGCGGCGTTGATTGGCGCTGCGCCGCGCCAGCGCGGCAGCAGCGAGGCGTGAACGTTGATGCAGCCGCGTCGAGGCAGATCGAGCGCCTCAGGGCGTAGAATCTGCCCGAAGGCGGCCACCACGATCAGGTCAGGCGCCCAGGCTTCGAGCTGCGCCATGGTCTGGGGTTCTTTCAAACGAGCCGGCTGGATGACGGGCAGTCCGAGTTCGACGGCCGCTTCCTTGACGGGCGGCGGCGTCAATTCACGCCCGCGCCCGGCTGGACGGTCTGGCTGGGTGACTACACCGACCACTCGATAATGTTCGGCGAGAGCACGCAATGATGGCAGGGCAAAATCGGGCGAGCCCATGAAGACAATCCGGGTAGTCATGATGCGGATTGTAGCATAGAAATGTTACTGCTCAGGCTATCGATTGGAAATCGAGGCTGCGTTGCGAAACCGACCTTCGTCGGTTGAAAATCCAATCCACGAAGGTGGATTTCGCACGCCAGCCTCGAATTTATTCGATGGCTGAGCAGTTACATAGAAATCAAGAAACCCGTTTTCTTGGAGAAAACGGGTTTCTAACTTCAGGGGATGCGCAGGTTCAGATTTCCCGCCCCCATCTCGACGTTGATGGTCAACATTGGGCCTGCGCCTGTCCGTGAATACGTGCTCCCTGAAATCTGCCACTCGCCGCGGGTGGTGACATTGGAGAGGCCGCCCTCGGTGGTGATTTCCACGTTGGTCCCATCAGGAACGGTGATGGTGATATTGCTGAGGCCGGTTTCGATGAAGACTTCAACGTCATCTTGCAGCTCGCCGGAGAAATCGAGTTCATAATTTCCCGCGCCGCTTTGGAAGATCATCGTCTCGAAATTGGCGTTGGCCAGGTTGGTCATCACGATGTTGGAAGCCCCGGTCTCATAGCGCAGGGATTGCATGACTGCTTGATTGGGTTCGGCGAAATTCAGTTCGACATCGGCCGCGCCATCGGAGATGTGCAGCCTGGTCAGGTTCAGGCCTCCCAGTTCATATTCGCCCACGTATGCTCCCGCTTTGATGGTCAGGACGATTGGGCTTTTGCCGAGTTCGAATTGCCATATATTTTCGACCTTTTCCTGGAAATTGGGGATGCCTCTGATCTCCAGGTTGCCATTGGAGATTTCGACGCGGCTGCCCTCGATCCGGGTTTCCGGCTTCAGGTCTGCGACGTTGTAGGTGGCTGCGCCTTCGAGGAGGGCGTTCTCTGCCCCCGGGGAGAGGAAGAGTTCCCCCGCGCCAAAGGCCAGAGTCAATTCGGTAGGTTCCTCGGCTGATCCCAACTCTGGGATACGGATTTCTTCGATGGTCGTCGGCCCGGTTTTGATATCTGTGGTGATGGGAAGGTTGAGATCCACGCCGCAGGCCAGCGCGGCCAACGCCAGGGTGGCTATGACAGTGAGGAGGATTATTTTACGCATCGTTGTTTCTCCGAAAATATCGAAATTGTAACTGCTCAGTCATCGAACGGATTAGCCCGAAAAAAGGGTGTGCGTGGGGGGGCTGCGCCCCCCCACGCACACCCTTTTTTCGGGAATTTCTCCGTTTGGCTCATGCCATCGGCGGCCAACCTGTCTTACGCTATCCCCCCACTTATTGAGAAGTTACACGTAAAACGTAAAACGTAAGGGCCTATAGCCCCAACTCCGGCGCGATCGTCTGCATGGCCTGGATGACGTTGCCGACATGCTCCCACAACTCGACGCCGAAATCCTCCGTAGCGCGGACGACTTCCTCCCGGTCCACACCGGCGGCGAAGGCTTTGTCCTTCCACTTATTTTTGATGGACTTGACGGTCAGATCGCTTAATGAGCGAGAGGGGCGCACCAGGGCCACGGCGACGATCAGGCCGGTGATTTCATCGCAGGCGTACAGGGCTTTCTCCATCAAGGAGTCTCGCGGCGTCCCAGTGTGTTCGGCGTGGCTGAGCACAGCCCGGATGATCTCTTCGGGGACGCCGCGCTCCCGCAGAATGGGGATCCCGGCCTGGGGGTGCTCATCCAGGGTGGGGTGCACCTCCCAGTCGTAATCGTGCAGCAGGGCGGCGACGCGCCATTTTTCGACATCCTCGCCGAATTTCTCGGCGTAGAACTTCATGGCGGCTTCCACGGCCAGCATGTGCCGCACCAGATTCTCGTTCTTGACGAATTCTCGGACGATGGTTAGGGCTTCTTCTCGGTTCATGGTTGATTTCCTTATTCTCACCGCAGCGACGCAGAGTGAGCAGAGATGAAATTACTACGAGGCCTCACAGGTTCGAGAAACCCGTGAGGTCTTGAAAGTCATCTTTCCACCCGGTTGCGGCCCCCGCGCTTGGCGCGAAGCATGGCCTCATCTGCCTGATTGAGCAGAGACGATAGATCGGGGGTTTTCTCGGATAGCGCCGCGACGCCAACGCTGATCGTGATCGTCAGATGGCTGCCGGCAAAAGAGATGGGCGCATCGGCCACACACGCGCGCAGGCGTTCCGCGGCCTGTAAAGCAGCCTGCAAGTCGGTTTCTGGCAAGACCAGCGCAAACTCCTCGCCCCCATACCGCCCGATCGGGAGCTGCTCCACCAGGCCGCGGTAACGCGCCTCGGCTTCCTCGACCTTGCGCTGGTTTTCTGCTTCCCGGGTGACATCATGCTGGATGGCCAGGAAGCCGACGATCTTTCCCCGCGCGTCGTGGATGGGGTTGGCAGAGCCTTCGACGATGATGAGATCGCCGCTCCGGCTTCGATTGATCAATTGTCCTTTGACGGTGGTATCGCTGAGCAGCGTTTGCCAGAAATGTTCGTACTGCCCTTGTGTATGTACGCCGCTTTTCAAGATGCGCGGGGTGGTCTTGCCGACGACCTCTTCGGCGGTGTAACCGTACAACCGGGTGAACGCCGGGTTGATGTAGGTGATCAGGCCGTCTACATCGGTCATGAAAATGGCCTCGCCGGAGGTCTCGACCGCCTGGCGCAGTTCCTCCAATGCAGCTCTCTCTTGCCGGCGAGTCGTGATATCCAGCAGCAGGATCAGGCGACCGATGGCGCGGCCTTTCTCGTCGCGCAGGGCGGAGAGGTGCAAGTCGTACCAGCGCGTCGTTCCTTCCAGTTGACGGGATACGACTCCTTGACATTCATCGGGGAAGACCTCGGGAATAGCATCGGCCAATTCGGGCCAGACCACGCTAAACGCAGTCGCGGGTTTCCCAAACCACTCCTCGCTGCCTCCCCCAAATAGTTCGACCGCCGAGGGGTTGAGGTCCACGATGCGCTGGCGGTCATCCAGGACGATCACCGCCGATAGCATATTCTCGACGACGATGTTACGGGCGATGGGCGCCAGATCCATCATCTTCTGGCCGAGGATGCTCCATGCCAACGCCAGGCCGCTGACGGCGAAACCGAAGGGGCTGAGATCCAACCCCGGGAGGGGACTCAGCTCGAAGAGATAGACCCCATTGCCAATCCAGGGTACCAGCACAGCAACCAGGATGGCGACCGTCTGGCTGCGATAACCGGGATCGGATCGAAAGGTTTTCTTCAACAGCAGATAGCTGCCGTAGACAAGCGTGGCGTACGTGTACAGGACGAAAATCCAAAAGACGATACCCCATTGGGTGCGCAACACCAGGAAAGGGCCGCTCTGCTCGACATGGTGCTCCACCCAGATCAGATCATGATGGGCTGGGATCCAGACAGAAACCAGCGTCAGTACGGGGACGGTCAGCAGCAAGGCCACCAGCCAGGGACGATGTCTTTTTCGTTCCTCCCGATGGGGGTAGCACGATGTAAAATGCAGCCAGGCCAGCGGCAGCGCAACGATGCCGAAATATTGGACTTGCGCCCAGAAATGTTTGGTGGATAGATCGGCCCCCAGCAGTTCCAGGCAGTAAGCCGCGACCCATTCGCTGATCGCCAGCAGCAAGAGGGCCAGCGGAACCGCCCCTGGCGCGGCGCGCCTGCGCCAGAGCAAGACGCTCAAGCCGGTTGTCACCAGGGCGGTCAGCGCTAACGGAAGGATGTAAGGAGTAAACTGGAAAGTCATACTGATTTGTGCAGGATGATCTGGATTCGGCCACACTAACGCATAATTCCCCTCGACAATGGGTATATGGTCATTCCACTGATTTCATTATACCAGCCACTTCATTTCCTTCGATTAATTTCAAAAACGCCTCAACCACCCTCGGGTCGAAATGGGCCCCTGATTGTTCTTCGAGGTAGTTGATTACTTTTTCCTTCGGCCAGGCCTGCCGGTAAGGACGATCCGAACTCAGCGCATCCCAGACATCCACGACGGCGAAGATGCGGGCGGCCAGCGGGATTTGTTCGCCCTTCAGGCTGCGCGGGTAGCCGCTGCCATCCCATTTTTCATGGTGGCAGTAGGGGATATCCAGGGCCGGGCGCAGGAAGTCAATGGGGAGGAGCATGTCGAATGCGAACACCGGATGTTTGCGCATCAGCGCCCACTCGTCGTCGGTGAGTGGGCCGGGTTTATGCAGGATGCTGTCGGGGACGCCCATCTTGCCGATGTCGTGCAGCAGGGCGCCGCGCCGGATGTGGACCATCTCGTCCTCGCCGATGTTCAGGGCGCGTCCCAGGCGCAGGGTCAGGTCGGTGACGCGCTGGGTGTGGCCCTCGGTCTCCTCATCGCGCAGGTCGAGGGCTTTCGACCAGCCCTCGATGGTGGCGTCGTAGGCCAGCGAAAGGGCAATGTTGGAGCGCTGCAAGCCATCGAACAGGCTGGCGTTCTCGATGGCGAGGGCGAACTGCCCGGCCAGGGTCTCGAGGAAGTTCATCCAGTCGGCGTCCCGCTCCAGCGGCTGGCGGTGGAAGACCTCCAGCACGCCTTTCACCTGGCCTTTGGCGATAAGCGGTAGGGCGCAGTAAGCGGCGAAATCCTCGCCGGCCAGCAGCTCGGGTTGCGCGAACACTGAGTTCGCCTCTTGCAACTGTGGGATGAAGATGCGGCGGCGTTCCAGCGCGGCGCGGCCGGCCTGGCTTTCTCCCAGGCGCAGGCGTAATTGCGCTGTAGCCTGGCCGCGGAAGCCGCGCCCGGCGGCGAATTCGAGCATCAGCGTGTTGGGGTTGAAGGTCAGCACACTGACCGCGTCCACCTTCAATTGCGCGACGGTGTGTTCGAGCAGGATATCCAGGGTCAAGCGCAGGTCGAAAAGCGAACTGATGGCGGTATCAATGGCGCGCAGGGTGGCCAGGCGATGCAATTGCAGTTCGGTCTGCTCGTGCAGCATGGCGCGGCGGATGGCATTGCCCGAGATTTCAGCGACCGTCGTCAGTAGTTTGATCTCACCGGATGTCAATTGGCGGGAGGATGGTATGGAGACGATGAAAATGCCCAGGGTTTGATTGAACGTGCGCAGCGGCACGCAGACCCCGCCCCAGCCAGCCGGGATGTATTTCTTGTTCGCGGCGAACAGGTGAGGATCGGTGTGATAATCCGGGGTCACGTACACTTCGTTGAGGTTGAAGGTGTGGCCGATGATCCCTTCGCCAGGTCCCAGTTTCTTGTGGGGCAGCCCGGTTTGCCAACCAAACGCGACCATTGGCTGCAACTTTCCTTCGACGGCATCGTAGAGCCAGATCGCGCCGACCTCCGCCTTGACGAGTTCGAGCGTTTCGTCCAGCATGAGCGGCAGCATATCCTCGACCCGGCCGGCAGTGCGCAGGGCGGTGGAGACGCGGTTGACCGCTTCCAGTTCGGCCAGGCGCTGGCGGGTCTCTTCGAGCAGGCGGGCGTTGTAGACCGCGCCGGCCGCCTGCGCGGCGAACAAGCTGAGCAGGCGGGCATCCTCCTCGGTGAATCTGCGCCCGGTATCGCCCATCTCGTGAACGACCAGCACGCCGACCAGCTCGCCGCCGTGCAGCATGGGCACGTCCACTACAGCAGAGATGGGGACGCCCTCGTAGCGGGCCACGCGCCCTTCCCAGGCGCGGTAATCGTCCACGATCATGGCTTGGCGCTCCTGCACGACGCGCCCGGCCAGGCCCTCGCCCAGCTTGAGATTCAGGCGCGGCATGGCGGGGTTGGTCACGACCACGCTATCGAGGGCTTGGCGCGCAGCGTCATAGAGGTACATGGCGCCATCGGAGGCGTGCAGCAGCAGCCGGGCGCGCTCGACGATGGTCTGGATCAACGAAGGCAGGTCATGCCGGCCGGCCAGGTCGCGTGCGGTTTCGTACAGCGAGGCAAATTCCTCGGCGCGGCGCTGGGTCTGGATATACAAGCGGGAATTCTCGATGGCCATGGCGGCCTCCGCAGCCAGGGTGACCAACAAGCGGGTGTCGGCCTCGGTGAATGCGGACTTCCTGGAGGCGTTATCGAGCGAAATGATGCCGATGATGCGCTCCTTGCTGATGAGCGGCGCGATCACTGCGCTCTGGATTGCGAGCATCTCCTCGATCTCGCTGCCGGAGCGGGGCATCTTTTCGGCTGATGCGTCATGGACGAGCATGGCGCGGCCTTCGCGCAATGCCTGTGAGACGAAGCCTTCGCCCGGCTCGAAGAATAATCCCCGCAGGCGCTCATCCGCGTAGCCAACCAGGGAATGCAGCCGCAGACGCCCGTCTTCCCGCAGGGAAATGCTGCCCTTTTCGGCGGCCGGGATGGCTTTCAGCGCGGCGGCCAGGATGTTCTCCAGCAGTATGTCCAATTCGAGCGTCCGGCCGGTGGCCTCGCTGACTTGAACCAGCGCTTCCATTTCGCGCAGGCGGTGCTGGGTTTCCGAGAACAGGCGGGCGTTTTCGATGGCGGCGGCGGTTTGGGCGGCAAGCATCTCCAGCAGCAGGCGGTCCTCCTGATCGAAGGCGCCCGGCTGATAGGATTGGGACGAGATGGCCCCGATGACCTTCCCGCCGATGCGCATCGGCACCGCAAGGACGGAACGGACCTGCGCCTCCGATCCGAAGTGGACCGCCTGGAGGGGGCTCTTCTGCAGGTCGTTGTTGAGGATCGCTTCCCCGGAAATAATGACCTGGCTGCTGAACCCCTGCCCGAGCGGAATGCGCAGGGGTGGATGTCGCCCGACGTTATCGAAGAGGTACGTCGCATCGAGTTCCTGCCGTTCTTCATCCAGCAGGGCGACGGTGAACACCTCGGCAGGCATCAATTGGGATGCGGCCTGGCGCGCCGCTTCGTAAACCTGCTCGGGGTCCCGGCTGACGCGCACCATCTCCTGGCTGCTGCGGTGCAACACGGCGCGCCGCTCGGCGGCGCGCAGCGCTTCCTGGTAGAGGCGGGCGTTCTCGATGGCCGAGGCCGCCTGGTTGGCGAAGGCCATCAAATGTTCGATACTCGCCGCGCCGAAGAAGCCCGCCTGCTCGTGATCCAGGCCGATCATCCCGACCACCTCGCCCTTGACGACGACCGGCGCGGCCAGGTACGCCGCGATCCAGGCCGTTTCGGGATATTCCACCCAGTCAGGATCGGCCCGGGTATCGGCCACCAGCACCGGCTGCTGGGTTTCAACCATGCGGCGCAGGTTGGGTGTCTCCATGATCGGCAGGCGGAGTTGCGCGATCCAATCTTCCAGGCCGTGCTTTTGGTAACCGCGCTGGCGCACGACGCGGGCGATACCTTCCTCGATGAGGAAGATGCAGCCGGAGGTGAACGGCACCACGCCGGCGACGTTCTCCAGGATGCGATCCATGATCTCATCCAGGTCCAGGGTGGTGTTCAACACCGCGGCGGTATCGCGCAGCGCCTCGGCCACGATGCGCTGCTGGCGCTCGCTGGCCTCGGCG
>VGOC01000092.1 GCA_016865865.1 Chloroflexota bacterium | reverse complement strand
TCGGGACGCACCTCGCGGATGTCCGCATGCGGATACCAACCGATGCCCAGAACAGGGGTGTTCTGGACAGGGTTATATTCTGGACAGGGGCAAGCCCTGTCCCTACGAGGTAATTTATAAAAATGGAATACGATCCGCAAAAACATCATCGCCGTTCCATTCGGTTGAAAGGGTATGATTACCATAACGCAGGCGTGTATTTTGTCACCATTTGTACGAAGAATCGCGAATGTGTGTTAAAAGATCCAATCGTAAATGGCATCATCAACGATGTATGGCTGGCATTGCCTTCATGGTTTCCGACCATAATCCTTGATGAATTCATCATCATGCCAAATCATATCCATTTTATTTTGTGGTTGATGGGTTGTGTACAGGCATCCCTCGTGGATACCCAGAATGTAGGGGTATCCCTTGCGGATACTCAGTATGTCGGGGCATCCCTTGTTGATACCCAGAATGGAACAGGGGCTAGCCCTGTCCCTACGGGGTGGGTGATTCCTAAACCAGAGAAAACAAATATCATGCCTGCATTAGGAGATGTTGTCGGCGCATTTAAATCATTGGTATTCAAGGTGTACCTGGACTGGATTGAAATCAATGATCCTTCTCGGCGCGCGAAATTCTGGCAACACAATTATTACGAACATATTATCCGAAATGAACGTGAATTAAACGCAATTCGCCAATACATCGTTGACAACCCCATCAATTGGGATAAGGATAGAGACAATCAGCGCAACTCGCGCCGATTACCACCCCCTGAAAAGGTGGAGGACTATTTGTTAGATGTAGAAGAAATGCTCTAATTGAATTGTGTCCACTTTCATCCATTTGCACACCCACTCCTACTACTCCTTCCTGGACGGCGTGCCCTCCCCCCAGACTCTCGTCATCGCCGCAGTTCGTCGCGAAATGCCCGCCCTGGCGTTGACCGATCATCATGGTCTGACTGGGGCTTTGGAGTTTTACGTGGCTTGCCAGGCAGCGGGGATCAAACCTATCTTGGGGTTGGAACTGGCGGTTGAGCACTCTGTAGGGTTGGGCAATCTTGTCTTTCTGGCCAGGGATATGCAAGGCTGGTCTGGTCTGTGCCGACTGAGCAGCGCCGCCCAGACAGCCCCCCACCGCGACCCTGAGCTGGGTATCCCTTTCGAGGTCCTGGCTGAGAATGCTGCCGGGTTGATCTGCCTAACCGGGGGTGTACGCGGGATGGCGCAACGTTTGACGGCCAGCGGCCAGCGTGGAGCAACATTGGATTTCCTGTCCGAATTGAAGGCGGTTTTTCATGAGAATCTCTATGTAGAGCTACAAGCCAACGAAAGCCTGCATGATCTGGTCGCGCTGGCCAGGCGGACTAACTTGCCGATTGCGGCGACGAACAACGTACACTACATCACTTCGGACGATGCCGGGCTACAACGCATGCTGAGCGCTATGCGCCTGAACTGCCGTCTGGGTGAGCTGCCGCCTGACGCGCCTGCTCCATCGGGGGTCTACTTTACTTCTGGCGAGGAGATGGCGGCTCGTTTCGCGGATTATCCTGTGGCAATCGAGAATACATGGGAGATCGCCGAACGCTGTCAGTTGGATCTACCCCTGGGAGCGCCTCACTACCCCGAAATCCCCCTGCCGCCGGGCCAGACCGCCCTGGAAGTGCTGCGTCAGCGCGCTGAAGGCGGCGCCAAAACGCGCTATGGATCGCTTACCAAAACGATCCGTGAACGATTGGACCGCGAGTTGAAAGTCATCGGAGAGCGCGGTTACGCGCCGCTCTTCTTGATTATGGCCGAGATCATGGATTACGCCCGTCAACAGGATGTACCCACTTCCTCACGCGGCTCGGCAGCCTCCTCGCTGGTGGCTCATTGTTTGAACATCACCACACCTGATCCTCTGGCGCTGAACCTGTATTTCGAACGCTTCCTCAACCCCTCCCGCAGCAGCCCTCCCGATATTGACACGGACTTATGTTCTAAACGCCGCGATATCGTCATTCGCCACGTGTATGAGCAATATGGGCGAGAGCGGGTAGCCATGGTGGCAACAATCAACCGCTTTCGCCGCCGTTCAGCGCTGCGGGAAGTCGCTAAAGCCCATGGGTTGCCTGAAAAAACCATCAAGGAGCTGACCGAGGGGCTGCCTTATCATGGCTGGGGGCCTCGCTCTTCCACGGGGGCTGATAGCGATGATCCCTTTGGCGATCTGCTTCGACGCTACCCGGCATATCGGACTATTTTTCAGCAGGCTGCCGCCCTCTTGAATTATCCTCGCCATCTCTCCGTTCACCCCGGAGGCATGGTGATCGCCCCAGGGCTGCTGAATGATCTGGTTCCCACCCACCTCGCCAGTAAAGGGGTGGTGATCACCCAATTCGACCTGGAGACCATCGAGAAGTTTGGGTTGGTCAAGATTGATCTATTGGGGACGCGCGGATTGAGCGTGCTCGGCGATGTGGCGGAGCAGGTGCGCGCCTGGAAATCGGCAGAATATAGGAGCAGCCTGGATGTCCTCGACGCCATCCCTGAGGATGATCCTGCCACCGCCGAGATGGTGCGGGAAGCCCAGACCGTGGGTTGTTTTGCCATCGAGAGTCCTGGGATGCGCGCCACCCTCAAGGAAATACACGCCCACTCGCCAGAAGACATCATGATCGCCCTGGCGCTCTATCGCCCTGGTCCCCTCACCGGGGGCTTGAAAGATACTTTCGTCCAGCGTCACCTTGGGGCCCAGCCCGTGCAGCATCTTCATCCGGCGCTGTCAACAGTACTGGAAAACACCTATGGGGTGATCTTATATCAAGAACAAGTGCTGCGCATCGCCAGCGAATTGGCTGGTCTGAGTCTGGCCGATGCCGACATCCTGCGCCGGGCGATGAGCCACTTCGATCCTGGGGAGCAGATGCGCACATTGAAGGTGCGCTTCATCGCCGGCGCCGAGCAGAAGAGCGGGGTGCCGCCCCAAACCGGCGAGCAAATCTGGGAGTTGATGGCGGCTTTTGCGGGGTATGGCTTCCCCAAGGCCCATGCTGCTTCGTATGCTCAGGTGGCCTGGCGTTCGACCTGGTGCAAATGCCACTTTCCGGCTGAGTTCATCGCGGCGGTGCTGGCGAACTGGGGCGGCTATTATCGCCAGCGGGTGTACCTGAACGAGGCTCGTCGCATGGGCATCCCTTTGCAGCCGCCGCATATCAACTATGCTGAGCGGCAATTTTGCGTCCGCTATCCTCAGGGTCAACCCAATCTCTATATGGGGCTGGATCAGGTGCACGATCTAACGCGCAAGACGCAGGAACGGATCATAAGAGATCGGCCTTTCGATTCGCTGGATGATTTCCTGACCCGCGTCGACCCGCGTCTAACGGAGGCTGAGAACTTAATTCGGGTGGGTGCGCTGAAGGGGCTTGGCACTATTCCCGGGCTGTTGACTCGGATCGAGGCGGCAGGTTGGCGTTATCGGCAGCCGAGGTTGTTCGATTTGTCCCCTGAGGTGGAAGCCCTCGAGTGGGATTTGGCGACGCGGGCGGCTGCCCAGGAAAAAATACTGGGGGCGAGCCTGGATGCTCATCCCCTGGAGCTGGCTGCCGGTTTGGTGGCGCGTGCCAATGTGATCACCACACTGGAAGCGCTCGGCTGCAAAGATCAAGGTGTGCGCGTTGCAGGCGTGCGGCACACCCTGCAGCGTTTTCACACCCAGGAGGGGCAGGCCTTCTATATTTTGGAGCTGGAAGATTTGACCGGCGTCTTGAAAGTGCTGTTCTCCCCTGAGCAGCGCCGCAATTACCAGGGATTGTTCTCTAGCTCGCGCCCCTTCGTGGTGGAGGGCGTGATGGATCTGGCGCATGTTTCTGGCGAGCCAGTGCTGCGGGCGGAGAAGTGTTGGGAGTTGAGTAGTTGGTTGTAGAAAAGATGTTTTCAATAGCTGTTCTGTTTCCCACGATAAGTCGAGAGCCAAGAAGTAATCAGCAGGGTACAGATAATCCTCTCCGCTTTCGTCCACGATTCGCAGATCTCCGTCTCGAGCGGCAACTTCATCAGGCAAGGCGCGATACAGGATGATTTCGAAATGCATGTGTTAGTATCGTATCCTATACTTACGTGTCGAACAAGCTCGATCATCATATGACGAAAAACTAAAAACTGCCTTTCCTGACTCCTATCATGCGCTGGTTCATGTTCGCGATGGTGGTCGCTAACATCGCCGGCTCGATGTTCCCGATGTTGATGCCGATCTACTTGACCGAACTCGGCGCAAGCGTTGGCCAGGTGGGCCTGGTCTTCACCCTGTCTTCAGTGGTGATCCTGATCTTGCAGCTTTTCGGCGGTTGGGTCTCTGATTCGATTGGACGTTTGCGGGCTATCGCCATGGGCAGCATCGGCGGAGTGATCGGTTTCACCGCCATGTTGCTGGCTCCCTCCTGGCCCTGGATGCTGGCTGCTATCTCGATCAGTCAGATTCCGTATGCCCTGGTGGGACCCAGCTTTGGGGCCTTCATCGCCGAGAACTCGACCAAGGAAAACCGGGGGAGAGTCTATGGCCTGACTGAAACGATCTTTCAGATCACCGGCGTGATCGGTCCACCCCTGGGAGGCTTTCTGACCGGGGCGTATGGTTTCAAGATGATGTTGCTGGTCGCAGCGATGCTCTATTCCGTAGGAGCAGGCCTGCGCATCTGGATGGCTACCACGATGACTTCACCGGAAGAAAAGGCGCCTGAGAAACTGACGATTGCTTCCTTCAAATTCAGCCTCCAATCCATGTGGGCGTTGTTGATCGGCGGCGGGGTGATCTCCTGGATATTTCTCACCGACGGCGTGCGGGATATTGCTTTCCGCCTTTCGAGTGAACTGCAACCCCTCTACCTGGAACAGGTGGCGGGCATCTCCGTGGAACAGATCGGCATCCTTGGCTCGATCTTCTCGTTCGCAATGATGTTCACCCCCATCCTCTCTGGGCGCATCTCGGACAAGTTCGGCGAGCGCGTGCCTATCTCGATGGGCTTCTTGATGGTGTTCGGGGCCTTCATGATCTTTTTGCAGGCCAACGCCTTCATCGGCTTTGCGGGGGCCTGGGTCGTCTTCGGGATCGGTGTAGGCCTGCTCAGCCCTGCCTATCTGTCGCTGATGTCCAAGGTGGTGCCGCAGAATCTGCTGGGGGTGTTCACGGGGATGTTCCGCAGCAGCCTGGGCCTGCTCTCCCTGCCTGCTCCCTGGGTGGGCGCACAATTATGGGAGCGTTTCAACCCGCGCCTGCCTTTCATCATCACGGCGATCGTGGCGTTGATCACAGTGGTGCCTACCTGGTTCAAGTTTAAGGCGCCGGACAAGGTAGAAATACCGCATTAACTTTGGATAACAAATACGAGTTCACTGAAAAAACTACGAGTATACGAACTTAATCCGACATTGTCGAGTTCATAAACTCGATCAGCTTGTTAATATTCCCCCAATCTCTTCAGCGCGCTGCTGGATCGTCGCTGCCAGTTCTTGCTGCTCGCGCTGACCCAACAGCCAGTCGCCGATGACTACCCCCTCCACATCGGCCAGGGCGGCGTAGACCAGACGCAGCAGTCGCTGAGCCTCGCTGGGAGGTCCGGCCAGCGCCTGGAGGGTTTTCTCGATCTGGATGGTGTGCTGGCGCAGGTGAGAATCCAGGCGGTGCAGGCGGTATTCCACGGGCAGCGGAATCCCCTCCCACCACAGGGAAGGCGCTTCCAGCTCGAGACCATGGATATCTGATATTTCACGCAAAACCCGCTTGTGCAGTGAGTCGTAAAAGGCCTGAATCCCCGCCAAAGAAAGCCGGTTCATAGCCCGTTCGAAATCAGCGTAAGAGCCGACGAATTTCTCTACTTCCTCGTCGGCCATCTCGACTGTTTCCTTGACCTCTTCCGCATCCTGTCGGTGTTGCTGGACAGCGAACCAGATGCGGGCGAAGAATTCACGCTCGGCGGCCATGATGTGTCCCAGGATCACGCGTAAGGGCCATTCATCTTTTCCGGGGGGGAGGTCCAAAAGCTCTTCGTCAGCGCCGAGCAAGATGGCTTGCAGGTTTCGATACGCGCTGTGGTACTGCGCCAGCGCGCGTTGGGCGGTAGTGATTATCTTACTCCCGCTGGTGCGCTGCGAGATCAATCGGGCAGCCAGGGTGCGCAGCTCTTCGTAGGTGCAGAAGAAGGCGAACCGGATGTTCGTATCGTGAGTGCGCCATTTCCATACGATTTTCAACTCTTCGTCAGAGAGATGGTTGGCGACCGACGCGAAGCGCTCGACGGCCTCGATGAGTTTCATTTCTGCCATATCTTCTCTCCCTATTAGTCTATTGCGATAGCGACCCTGACCAGGCCTCGTATCGCCGTCCTCTGCGCTCGTCGCCCAGGAAGAAAGCCAGGTAGGTCATCACATTCATGCCAACGAATTTGAGTCTCCCCTGAGTTTGCAGAGTTATGTCGTGATAGGAATGCCAGGTGCCGGCATTGATATAGATCTGGTTTTGCAGTTTATCTTCCTGCATGTAGCAATCCAGCGGGATGATCTCGTGAAAATGGGTATGTCCATAGACGATATATTGGGCGCTGCGATCCTTGAAAACCGGCTCTACCAGAGCGCGCTCAGCGATGGAGAACCTGTTGCCGGAGCGGAGTTTTAGATTGACCCAGCCAGCAAGGCGTTCGATGGTCGAGAAAGAAAGCCCTCTGGCGAAAAGTAGTGCCGTTTCGAGAGCGTCCACGGAGTCGAAGGCGAAGGATTTGTCTTGCTGCCGCACGAACGGTAATTGGATGAAACGCTTGGCGGCTTCGTCCCAAATCTGTTTGATCATCTCGGCTTTATCAGGGTCTTCGGCGTGATGGACGATCAGATTATTCACCCACATGGGGGTCACCAAAGCAGGTCGCACATTGGATAGTTCCTTGAGACCTTCGCTGAACGACAGGGGGACATCGCTCCCCAACCTGTGACGTACCTCGTAAGGGAAGCGGGTCAGCAGGTCAATCGTCATGGCATCGCCTACGCTAGAAAAATCACGCCCCGCTTCGCGGTTGAAGTTGAGCGGATCGAATTGATCCCCATGGCGGCAGAAGACGCTGTAGCGCCGCAGAAGATCGCTGATCTGGGGTGATTCTTCGGGGGTATGGGGGAAAGGCCCCGTGGGGCTGGCCAGCCCCAGGCCATTGATGACCTGCCCGCGGATTTGGTCATATTCCGCGCCGGGAAGATGGAAGAACCAGTCATGATTGCCGATGATGTAGTGGATACGAACTGCGATGTTGACTCGCTCCGAGGAATCGCGGTCCGGTTCACTGTTCGCGGCCGCCGGAGGGATATAGATTTCTTCTCCCCCGCTGATTCTCCTGAGTGTTTCGAATCCCTCCCGGTTGTATTCCAGAATGGCGGATGTGATGTCGGAGATCTTCCGAATGAACGCGGGCGACTGGTGGTCGTCCCAGGGACGGATGGTTTCTTCCTCGCCCGAAGGAGCCGCCAGCCAGCGTTCCGAGCGGATCAGGTCGAAGACGTCTCCCAACAAGAGCAGATCAATGCTCTCGATAGGCCTGTAACGGCCATCGGCGCGCCACGAGGCCTGGAAGGCCAGACTTCGCAGCCGCGCTGCGAAAACCTGGAAAGCATCTGGGGTGATAGAACTTCCCGAAGTGCCGTCTTTGAGGTGTAAGTCGCTGATAATCACTAGCATATCGTCTGCCTCCTGACTCGGACAAACCGAAGCCCAATCAACCAAACAGGTAAGCTACACGCTGATGTTTATTGTACATCATTATATTCAACAAAAAAAGCGATGCGCCTTCTCGAATCTCGAAGGGAGAAGGGACATCGCCAGTCTGTGTTGAGGAAATCACGCGAGATCAGAAAATCCAGATCAAGAACAGGATCGGCAGGGCTAAGGGGAGCAACACCAGCGCCAGAATAAGCAGGACTGCGCCAATGACGATGGCAAATACCAGGCCGATGATCCCGCCAACGATCCCCAGGATCGCGCCGATGAGTCCAAAGACCAGGCCAAAAACCCCGGTAATGATCCCCACGATAAACTCTATCAAACCCATGGTTGTTTCTCCTTTACAGTTTTGTGTTCACAAAAAATTCACGGAAGAGGGGGCGGGGCGGGATATATGGGGGTGCGTGCGTAGCACGCACCCCCATATATCCCGCCCCGAATCCACTACCTGTAATTTTTTTCGATCGAAAGCCCGTCCTTGGGCGACCCGAGCGTTTCTAAACTCCTATACGGAGAATCTCCTGGAGGGTTGCACAAGATTTCCTGGCGTTTGCCTGCACACTTCTAAAGTATTTGTGGTAAAACTTAACCGCATAGAGTGATCAGGAGAGAATATCATGAAAATTTATCGTTATGGATGGTTGATTCTGCTACTCCTTGCTGCGCTGGCCTGCAACGCGGTGAACGATATCGCCGAGAAGGCCGGGCAGGTCGAGAGCGCCGCGCAGACCGCGCAGGCTTTTGCCACCGCCGGTCAAGAAATCCTCACACAGGTAGAAGGCAGCGGCGTCGTGCAGACCGCCGAAGCGATGGGGCTGATGGAGACGATGCTGGCCGCCATTACTGACCTACCGAAAGAAAGCACCGATATGATGGCGACTGCCCAGGCGGTGCTCACCGAAGGCGCATTTGGTGAGACCCCCTCCAATATCCCAGTCGTGAGTGGAGAAGTCAATGATTTCATCGGCAGCAGCAACCTGGTTTCCTATACCACCCCTATGGACCTCCAGGATGTGGTTGATTTCTACCGAGATGAGATGCCCAACTATGGTTGGTCTGCCGGCGACGATACCACCGTGCTGACCTCGACCTACGCCGTGCTCTCATTCGAGAACGCCAGCCAAAGGTGTACGGTGACCCTGACCGTCAACCCCCTCGATGGCAGCACCGTCGTCGTGATCAGCATTTTCTAGGAAGACGCCTTGCCCCTAAACGACAAACTCGGACGCCCACTGCGCGATTTGCGCATCTCCGTAACCGACCGCTGCAACTTCCGCTGTGAATACTGCATGCCCAAGGAGATCTTCGGGCGTGATTATGAATTCTTGCCGCGGGCAGATTTGCTGACCTTCGAGGAGATCACACGCCTGGCAAGGATTCTGGCGGAACAGGGGATTCGCAAAATCCGGCTGACTGGCGGAGAGCCGCTGTTACGCAGCGACGTCGAAATCTTGGTGGAGATGCTAGCTCAGATTCCCGGCCTGGAGCTGGCGATGACCACCAACGCTTCGCTCCTGAGCAGGAAAGCACAGGCCCTCAGGAATGCAGGCCTGGATCGAATCACTGTCAGCCTGGATGCCCTGGACGAGGCAACTTTCAAGAGGATGAACGATGTTGATTTTCCCGTCCAGCGTGTCCTCGATGGCATCCGCGCCGCAACAGAGGTAGGTTTTTCTCCGATAAAAATCAATATGGTCGTCAAGCGCGGGATCAACGATGGCGACATCCTGTCCACGGCGCGTTATTTCCATGGCAGCGGCCATATCTTGCGCTTCATCGAATTCATGGATGTGGGCGCCACCAACGGCTGGCGAATGGACGACGTCGTGCCCGCCAAAGAGATCCTCGCCATCATAAACGCTGAGATGCCCATCGAACCGCTGGAGCAAAACTACCGCGGCGAGGTCGCCAACCGCTGGCGTTATCGAGATGGCGGCGGCGAAATCGGCCTGATTTCTTCGGTGACGCAACCTTTCTGCAGCGATTGCACCCGCCTCCGCCTCTCCCCCAGAGGCGAATTATATACCTGTCTCTTTGGGGTCACTGGGCATGACCTGCGACCACTGCTGCGCGGCAGGGCTTCCGATGAAGAGCTTGCCGATCAGATTGCCGCCATCTGGCATCCGCGCGGGGACCGCTATTCCGAAATCCGCTCCTCGGAAACAGCCTCACTCCCCAAAGTAGAGATGTCCTATATCGGAGGCTGAATGTTTCATCACAACCACTTCGAAACCATCCTCTTCGATTTGGACGGAACCTTGCGCCACAACATCCCCTCGGCGGATGCAATCCAATTCGGCTTTGCGGTAGGCCTCGGCGTTCCGGACTCCTGGGAATGCCGCCGAAAAGGAGCTCGCTGGGTACACTATTATTGGGCGCAGTCAGATGACCTGCTTCGAGATATCGAAAAACATGATCTGTTAGAGAGGTCTTTCTGGGATAACTATGCCACGCGCTATTTTATGGCTCTCGGCGTACCCGAGGATGGAGCGGTGGAACTGGGCCCGAGGTTGGCTCGACTGATGGAGGAGGGTTTCAACCCCCAAAGCATGGTCTACCCAGAAGCGTTTGATACTTTAGCAGCTATCCGGGAGGCTGGTTACAACCTTGGATTGGTATCCAACCGCTCCCATCCCTGCCATGAAGAATGTCAGGAACTGGGCCTGCTGCCCTATTTCGATTTTGCCTACGCGGCCGTAGATGTCGGCGCCTGGAAACCCGACCCGGCCATATTCGACCGCGCCCTTCGGGAAACAGGCAGCCCGCCCGAACGCACCATCTACATAGGCGATAACTACTACGCTGATATCGTCGGGGCAAAGAATGCCGGCATCACCCCCGTGCTGCTTGACCCGGAAGAGATCTTCCCGGACGCCGAATGCGTGGTCGTCCGCTCGTTGGGGGAGTTGAGGGAAATGCTGATCCCGCGCTGTATCACGAACAAAGAAGCTAAACTTCTCTAAGAGACTGTTTTAAAAGTCGCCAGAAACCACTGATAAACACA
>VGOC01000091.1 GCA_016865865.1 Chloroflexota bacterium | reverse complement strand
GCAGGCGTTCGACATTAGCGGGCAAGGCTTCGAAAGCGTAAACGCGCCCGCTCTCGCCGACAGCGCGCGCCAGCAGCAGCGTGATATAACCGACATTCGCGCCGACATCGCAGGCCGTCCAACAAGGTTGCACGAGTTCTCGCACTGCGTTCTGCAATTCGATTTCGTAGGTTCCCAGCCAGTAGTCTTTTTCGCTTTGCAGGTCGAGGCGCATCTTCATCCCAGCCAGCGCTCCGGCGGCAATTTCGATCTCTGTCAGACCAGACGGTGCAGCCAGGTTGAGAAACCTGCGAATAGCTCGCGCAATCGGACCAAGTTCGTAGAGAGCTTTTTTGAATGATGCAGGCAGTATCCGAGACAAACCTGCAACAATATAAAGAACAAATTCTTTCACTGAATGCACAGCACGCCTCCGGCGAGGCGCTGAAACTCCAAGTTCATCGGACAAAGCGCTTGATTCCATTTCTGATCAGAGGAACATTGAAGTTGATCAGGAAACCAAGTCGCTTACCAGTCAACTTCATATAACTCAACAATTGCGCTTCATGAACTGCTAGAATCCTGTCAACGGCTTTAAGCTCACAAATCACCAGATCTTCTACGATAACATCAAGTCGAAAGCCTTCACCAAAAGTGATGCCATCATAGACAATGGGAATAATAACTTGCTGTTGAATACGCCACCCCTGTTTGTGCAATTCATGGCAATAACATGGCTCGTAAATGCTTTCCAGCAAGCCCGGGCCAAGCGCCTTATGGACAGCATAAGCTGCATTGACAATCGCTTTGGCTATTTCTTCATGTTTTTCTGTCAAAGGAGCATATTCCATGTCATCCTCCTCAATTTACCACTAAGGCACAAAGACACGAAGATATATTTATTTGATCCTTCGTGCCTTCGTGTCTTCGTGGTTTATCAATTCTATCAAGTACCCATTCATCATCCGATCCAGGCCGAAGGCCTGTTCGGCGCGGGCGCGGGCTGCGGGGCGGAATTTTTCTTGGTGGAGCAATATCTCCACGGCGGCTTCGGCCAGGGCAGGGATGTCGGGCGCGTCCAGATTCCAGGGATCGCCGCCGTAGGGCGCGACTCGCCCGGAGTCGCCGGTCACCAGTTCGGGCAGCGCGCCGGTATCGAAAGCCAGCACCGGCGTACCGCAGGCCAGGGCTTCGATGACCGAGTTAGGGCAGGCGGCATTGATATCGGAGGCGTAGAACATGTGGGCGGAGCGGTTGATCTCTGGGATTTCCTCGGGTTTCACCAGGCCGCGCCAGACGATAGGTGGGTTCAGGCGATCCATGTACTTCTTCTTCACATGATCCGCCACACGCCCGACGACCATCAATTCCACTGCTCGACCCAGGGACTGGCTCTGCGCTGTATTTAGCTGCTCGACCAGTTGTACCGCCGTCTCCAGGCCCAGTTCGTAGCCGCCCATCAGGCTGCCTTCGACCATTAGAAGTTGGAAGTTGGATGCGTGAGCAGGAGGTTGGAGGGTGGAGGTTGGAGTGTAGACATCGAGGTCTACGCCGTTGTAGACCACCGAATTGGCGACTGGTGTTGGGCCGTGAATACGCTCCCACCACTGGCGGGAGAATTCGCTTTGGTAGATGATGTGATCAGCCAGGCGCGTGCGGATGAAGTTCAAGTTCCAATTGCCATATTCAGAACGCAGATAATGGCGGACGCCCGTGCGCAATTTGCGGTGCAGCCAGTTCATACCGTCGAGGCGCTGAACGATGCGCACGCCGCGGCTTCTGGCGCGCCACAGGCCGGGGAGGTCGCGCGTGCCGCCGATGACAAGAACGGAATCGTAATCCGTAAAATTTAATTCGGAGGTGATTTCGATGCCGCGCGCGGCTAACCCGGCAGCGAAACGCGCCCGGAAGGAAACCATGCCGCCGACGCCGCGGACGTGAGGAATAACGGCTATACCAGGCATTTTTATCCGATGATTTAACGATTCAGCGAATCAGCATCCCGCCGAATCGTTGAATCGCTGAATCGTAGATTCGCTGAATCTCCAAATCGCTCTCCTACTTGACGCGCCGGCACGCCCGCCCAAATCTCGTTCTCCCCCGTGGACTCGAGCAGTACGGCATTCGCGCCAATCACCGATCCCCTTCCCACGCGCAAGACCCCTGCTTTGCACAGCACCTTGCAGCCCGGCGATAAAACGACATCCTCTTCGATGACAATGCCTTCGAAAAGCGATTGGTTGGCCGGACGGTAAATGTCGGCGCGCCCGAGAGACACGCCGGGATAGATTTTTACGCGGTCGCCGATTTTCGTGTCTCGATGGATGACAATCCCAAAACCGCCGTGGGCGATCTCCAATTCTGCGCCGATCTCGATCGAACGCGGGATTTCCAGGCCGAGGAGTTTGAGGGTGTAATAAGCCAAGCCACCCAAAATGGGGTGCTTACGCAAATAGGTCAGGCGGGTGATGAAGTCCATGTGGTAGCGAGTCAACGAGTGGGCGAGTCGGAGGGAGGGGGTTGGTAATTCTGTATCGCCTTGACGATACGTTCTGCGGCGTGGCCGTCGCCGTAGGGATTGACTGCCTGGGCCATGGCGGCGTGGGCTTCGGGGTCGTCGAGCAGGCGGCGGGTTTCTGTGAGAATTCGTTGGGGATCTGCGCCGACGAGTTTTACCGTCCCTGCCTCGACACCTTCGGGGCGCTCGGTGACCTCCCGCATCACTAGCACGGGCACGCCCAGGCCGGGGGCTTCTTCCTGCAGGCCGCCGGAATCTGTCAGCACCAGTGTGGAGCGTTTCAGCAAGTGCACCATAGGGAGATAATCCAACGGGTCGAGGAGGGTGATGTTGGGGATCTCTCCCAGCAGGCGATAGACCGGCTCCTGAACGTTGGGGTTGAGATGCACCGGGTAGACGATCTGCACTTCCCCCCGATAATGTTCGGCCAGCTCGATCAGGGCGGCGCAGATATTTTCGATCGGCAGGCCAAAATTTTCCCGCCGATGAGCCGTGACCAGGATGAGCCGGGGGGCAGGCGCCGCGCTGAGTTCATCGAAGCGGAGGATGGGGAGCGAGGGGGCAGGTTGGGCGGCGACCCAGTGGAGGGCGTCTATCACAGGGTTGCCGGTAACGACGATCTGCGCATCGGGAACATTTTCTTGCAATAAATTCTGCCGCGACCATTCCGTAGGCGCAAAATGAAGATCGGCTATCACGCCTGCCACTCGGCGGTTGATCTCCTCGGGGAAGGGCTGCCACTTGTCGCCAGTGCGCAAGCCGGCCTCTACATGGCCGACTTTGATGTGATGATAGTACGCCAGCAGCGCAGCCGACATCACCGTGGTGGTATCGCCTTGCACCAACACCCAATCGGGTTTCAGATCAGCCAGCACAGGGTCGAGATGAGTGAAAACCCGCGCCGTCATCTCCGCCAGGGATTGATCGGGTCGCATCAAGTCGAGATCAATATCCGGCGCGATCTCGAACAAATCCAGCACCTGATCGAGCATCTGGCGATGCTGTGCGGTCACACAGACCAGGGATTCGACCCCAGGAGCGCGCTCCAGTTCTCGAATGACAGGGGCCATTTTGACCGCCTCGGGGCGTGTGCCGAAGATGGAGATGACTCGAAGACGTGGGGGCATGGTGTGAGTTGTGTTCTCGGTGTACCTTGTATACAGGGTATACAGGGTATCAGATTCCGACGCCGAGGCGGGTGAGGCGAAAACCGGCCTGTTCCCAGGCGACAGGGTCCCAGCCGTTGACGGCGTCTACAGCGATGCGGGCTTTGGTTTTGGCAGCCACCTCCTCGGGGGCAAGATTTCTCAAAGGGGTATGAGCCACCAATAACGCCAGTCCGTCTGCGCCGCCCAGGGCGGCATCCAGACTCTGAGCCATGGATATGCCAGGAAATTCGGCATCCAGTTTATACGGTTCGTAGGCGATGACCTCCGCCCCCCTCTCGGCCAGACGGCAGGCAATTTCCACCGCCGGGCTTTCTCGCAGGTCATCCACATCGGGTTTATAGGCCAGGCCCAAAACGGCGATGCGCTTGCCATCCAGCCCACCCAGGGCTTCCTGGAGCAAATCAACCACAACCTGAGGTTGATCATCGTTGACCTGGCGGGATGTGGCGATCAGGGGTGTGAGATCAGGCGCGGCTTCAACCAAAAACCAGGGGTCAACGCTGATGCAGTGACCGCCCACGCCGGGGCCGGGACGAAGGATATCCACGCGCGGGTGGCGATTTGCCAACTCGATGGCCTCCCAGACATCCACGCCGAAACGAGCCGCCAGACGGGAGAACTCGTTGGCGATGGCGATATTGACATCGCGATAGGTGTTCTCCATCAGCTTGACCATCTCGGCGGTGGTGGCGGTGGTGCAGATGATCTCGCCGCGAACGAATGTAGCATACAGGTCGCGGCCAGCTTCGGACGAGGCCCGGTCTATGCCGCCGATCACGCGGGCATTATCAATCAATTCGCGCAGGATTTGTCCCGGCAGCACCCGTTCGGGAGAATAGGCCAGGTGAAAATCGTCGCCCGCCTTCAAGCCGGATCGCTCTAAAATCGGGGCGACCACATCCATGGTGGTGCGCGGCGGCGAGGTGGATTCCAGCACCACCAGATTGCCCTCCCGCAGATAGGGCGCGATGGCCTCACTGGCCGAGATGACATACGATAGATCGGCTCGCTTGCCTTCTTTGAAAGGTGTGGGGACGGCGATGATGAAGGCCTCGGCCTCTTCCGGCTCTGTCGAGATGGAAAGATTGCCGGATTTCAGCGCCGCCTGGACGAGGGTGCGCAGTCCAGGCTCATGGATGTGCAGACCGCCGTTCTGCAGGGTCTCTACGACCCGGGGGTTGACATCCACCCCAACGACGTGCATGCCATGAGTCGCAAACGTACTGGCAGTGGGCAGGCCGATGTAGCCGAGGCCGAGGACGCAGAGGTTGGTAAAGGTCATTGGTATTTTTTCTTTGACTCCAATACGAACAATGTTAGTTGCTGTACTTTTTCAGCATAGACAGAAGAGAGTGCACTTTGAGCAATATCTGGCCCAGCGCCAACGTAGCTAACCATCTTTGCCATTTCTTCCAATGTCTCAGCTAGATCGACCGTATTGTGGCTTTGTTCTTGGGTCGCAATGAACTTGGTGCAATGTTCTATTGTTTTTCCCATCACGATCGTGAATACGTCAATTTCATTAACTGGCATTCTGGACTCCAAAGTGCGTTGAGTCCAAATGGTTGCATCGGTTAGAATATGCTCCTTTAATTGTGATGGAGAGTTTTGCTTCATAAGGTTTGGTACCTTTCGACATACAAAAATACAATCATAGCGGATATTGCCCTCGCTACTATGAACCTCGCCACGCCCCTCTGATCGCACTATTGGAGTAGCCGATACATAATAACCAGCGTCAAGCAAGAGTTGTCCTAGTCCTTCCCATGCCCATGTTTTGGTATGGTGAAACGTGAAGACAAGCAAACCGTCATCTTTCAGTACGCGGTGACATTCTTGAAATACCGATCGCAACCCCTCGATAAAGAAACCTGTTGTTTTCCCTAATTTATCGTTTTTCACGATCTCATTGGGTCGATTGGAAAATTCAGGCTGGAACCATTGATATTTGTCCACCAACCCGAGGCGTAACCAAACGTAGAAGAAATCAGCAAGTTCGGAATATTGAACATTATCGAAATAGGGAGGATCAGTAATTACTGCATCAACAGATTTGTCTGGTATATAAGACAAGTCTTTAGAACTTTGACAACGCAAAAGAGCGGCTTGGTTGATCTGGCAAAATTCTTCGAAATTGGTTACAAGACGCCCTTCGATTTTCTCCTTGCCTGTTCGTTTGGAATAACGTATACCTTTTAGATTTAGCAATCGTTCGTATGGGGCCCGGCAATATTCTTTGGCATTGCGCACTTTCTTAAAACACTTCACAAATGAGCCACGCCCAAAAGTCGTACCCCACACGTTGTTTTCAGCGGGACGCTCAATAGGGTGAAAGGCATGTAATGAGAAGAATAAAGAAACCTTGTGCCACTCGACCTCATACTTACAGAACATATTGTTCGTGTTCAGACTATCGGAAAAGGCTGTGAGCATTAACTCCCGAATATTCTGGTCAGTTATTTTCAGAATTTGCTCGAGTAGAATTGACAGGCTGAGCAATTGTCGCTCATTGAACATTTGCCAGAAGTATCTATAACCATGATTTACGGGACGCGGATCGCTGCGCCCCTCGGTCGGAATAGCCTGACGGGGAAACAATAAATTCTCTTTTCGTGTCTCAAACTCAGCTTTGGCGCTCTCCCATCTTCGCCTATCGTCTTCATCAATCCGTTTGAAGAAACGTCCACACACTTCACAATAACCTTCTAAGGCATGAAGTTCCATATCCAATGCTGTACCTCTATGTTCGACAGCATCTAATATTTTTTGTGGCTTGGTGCATCGAGAACATCGGAACGTCCCCCGACCGGAAATCCCTTGGCGCGGGTCGAATACCTTTCCACAATCCGGGCATTCTGTGTTTGATCTATATCCCGCTGATTCGACAACTTGCAAACAATTAGGGCATACACTGAGATTCGCGCTGTCTCGTCGTGATAACTCGTAATTAGGGAAAAGCCTAACCACAGTACCGCACTCAACGCACATGGCAGTCTTGACCCAAAAGTAATACATTACATCGGCATCGTGTCCTTGTGGGCATGAGGTTCGGTAGAATTCCTTAATCTTTTTGCCAGCAGTTTTTTCCAGAGAGTGAAAGGCAGCATCCAAAGCATCGAGATCAACCGTTTCCACTTCTTTTTTTGTTACAAACCAAGCGACAGGATTAATATCAGTGCCGATGACTTTACATCCAATCCGTAGAGCCTCCACAATCGTTGTTCCTCCCCCCATAAAAGGATCAAGGATGATTTTCCCCCCCAAATCTGCCCCCTCTGTGAATTGTCGCCATAATTCTGTTTCTCCTATTATTGCCTTTTTAAATGTTGTAAGTACTATGGCACGAAATACGCTGCCAAGTCGGCGCGCCCACCACTTGTGCATGCGATAAATGGGTTTTTTCGAATTCCCCTCACCCAACGCCACAGGATTCAATTTTTCAATAGGAAAATCGCGCTCGATGAAGTTCATAACTGCTTCTCACGAGTTCTTTTCCAGGAGGTTGTTCCACATATCATCGCCGCGCTTACCGTACAGACTCTCGAATTGCACTTGTAGTTCTGCAATTTTGGCCTCCAATACCTCTGAAAGGGTTTCCTCTTGTTTGTACCTGAATTCATCATCAACCTCAGCAGCAATTTCATATATCTCGTTGATGCAATCGGGATCGTCTGAGATGAATTCCCAAAATTCACGCCCGATAAGCCAATCTACATCGCTATATTTCTTTACAGTGCTCAAGACTTGTTCGCGGGTTCCATAACACATTCCCAATAGTGCAACGGAACCCCGGTTTCGCCTCTGTACCGACACCAACAATTGGGACATATGCTTGACCGCATCCTTGTCCATCGTTGAAGGACCGCTTTTGACTTGAATATGGTAATGCCGTCCCGACTTTGTCTTTTGGAGATCGGCGCCTTCGGCCCCCGTTCCTTCTGAGAATAATCCTGCAATTTCTTGCAAGCAAAACCCCATCGAAGTATTCATCCCCGTCATCGAACGTTGTATAACAAGCCAGCGAATGATTGATTCGGAGTTATCGAAACCCATTTCCTTGACAAGAATTCGCAGCAAAAATGGGTTTATATTCAGATCTTGGATTTTTAGAGTACGGATTGTACGCATCCTGTTGAATAAAAATTTTTCGAAGACCAGCTTGATCTGTGATCTTTTGATTTGATCGAGTGGCATTTCGTCCTCCTTACAAAATAACGATATCCGGTAATTTTTAACCGGGATTAGCCATATTCAGTAGATCACAAAAAAGAGCGGAAGCCCATCCTCGGGCGACCCGAGGACGGGTCTTTGATCATATTTTCGTACTGATCTTCGCCCAGGTATCACGCAGAGCGATCGTGCGGTTGAAGATCAAGTTGTTGTCAGTCGAATCGCTATCCACACAAAAATAGCCCAGTCGCTCGAATTGGAAGCGGTCGCCTGGTTTCGCTTTCGATAAACTGGGTTCGAGCTTGCAATGCTCCAATACGGTCAAAGAATCCGGATTGATGTAGGTAGTGAAATCCTCTCCAGCGTCATCGTCCGCGTCCATGGGGTCTTCCCTCGTGAAGAGACGATCATAGAGGCGCACTTCGGCTTCGATGGCGTGAGATGCGGAAACCCAATGCAGCGTGCCTTTGACCTGGCGTCCATCAGGAGCATAACCGCCTCTGGTTTCGGGATCGTATGTGCAATGCACTTCGACGATGTCGCCGCTTACATTTTTGATGAAGTTCTGGCACTTGATGAAGTAGCCGTAACGCAGCCGCACCTCTCGTCCAGGGCCGAGGCGGAAGTATTTCTTGGGCGGGTTTTCGTGGAAATCCTCGCGCTCGATGTAGATTTCGCGCGAGAAGGTCACTTTGCGCGTCCCGGCGCTCTCGTCTTCGGGATTGTTGATCGCCTCTAACTCGTCTACCTGTCCTTCGGGGTAATTGGTGATCACCACTTTCACGGGATGGAGCACGGCCATGCGGCGCTCCGCGCACAGATTCAAATCCTGTCGGATATGATGCTCCAATAAGGCAATATCCACAATGCTATCGGTTTTGGCGACGCCAATCGTATCCATGAAGGCTCGAATCGCCTCGGGGGTGTATCCCCGCCTGCGCAGGCCGGCCAGAGTGGGCATCCGTGGATCGTCCCAGCCAGTCACATGGCCTTCTTCTACCAGGCGCAGCAGGTACCGTTTACTCAAGATGGTATAAGAAAGATAGAGGCGGGCAAATTCGATTTGGCGGGAACGGAAAATATCCAACTCATCCAGGAACCATTCATAAAGCGGGCGGTGGATCTCATAGGCCAGATCGCATAAAGAATGAGTGACGCCTTCGATAGAATCGCATTGACCATGCGCCCAGTCATACATCGGGTAGATGCACCAGGCAGCCCCCGTGCGATGATGTTCGGCGTGCAGGATTCGGTACATGACCGGGTCGCGCAGGTTGATATTCGGCGAGGCCATATCTATCTTGGCGCGCAGCACGTGCGACCCCTCCGGGAACTCGCCAGCCCGCATGCGCTCGAACAGGTCGAGATTCTCCTCGACAGAGCGGCCTCGATAGGGGCTATCCACCCCGGGTTCGGTCAGCGTGCCGCGATACTCACGGATTTCCTCGGGGCCGAGATCATCCACATAGGCCTTGCCCTTCTCGATCAACCTGATCGCAAATTCATAGAGCTGCTCGAAGTAATCCGATGCGTAGAATTCGCGATCCTCCCAATCGGCGCCCAGCCAGCGGATATCTTCTTTGATGGCCTCGACGTATTCGGTTTCTTCTTTGACCGGGTTCGTGTCGTCGAAGCGCAGGTTGAACTGGCCGCCAAAATCCTTGGCGATGCCATAATCTATATTGATCGCCTTGGCGTGGCCGATGTGCAGGTAGCCGTTCGGTTCGGGTGGGAAGCGGGTGCGCACATAATGGAAACGGCCGCTGGATAAATCTTCTTTGACTGCTTCACGGATGAAATCCGTGGATGAGGTGGTTTCGCTCGAAGTCATAGGGGATCTCAGCCTCTTTGCTGGTGTAATTTGCCCCATTTTAGCACAACAATCTTGCCTGTTACCCTTGCTTTTTTTGCCATCTTAGTCTATCCTGTATATGTCGTCTTTTTGGGAGATTCCCAAATCAAATCCATCTTATCAAGAGAAAAGGAGAGAATCATTATGAAGAAGATCCTTTGGATCCTGACGCTGCTTCTCGCAGCAAGCCTCATCGTCGCGGCTTGTAAACCGACCCCGGTCGAGCCGGTCGTTGAGGAGGCCGCCCCAGCCGAAGAAGCCGCTCCCGTGGAAGAGGCGCCTGCGTTTCCCGACCTCGGCGGGCGCGAGGTGACCATCGCCGTGGAGAACGCCTACCTGCCATTCAACTACATCGATCCAGAAACTCAGGTAGCCACCGGTTGGGACTACGAAGTATGGGACGAAATTTGCGCCTTGCTCAACTGCGCCCCGGTGTACGTCGAGGCTGCCTGGGAGGGCATGATCCAGGCTGTAGCCGACGGTCAGTTCGACGCCGCCGCTGATGGTATCACCATCACCGCTGAGCGCGATGAGATCGTTGACTTCTCCATGGGCTACATCGCTATCGAGCAGCGCCTGTTGGTGCGCATTGACGAAGACCGCATCGAGAGCATCGAAGACATTGTCGCCAATGAGGAGCTGAAGCTCGGCACCCAGACTGGCACGACCAACTATGCCACTGCGGCTACTTTCCTGCCCGAAGATCGCATTTCAGCGTTCGAACAATTCCCCTTCGCTGTGCAAGCCCTCATCGCAGGTGACATTGACGCCGTAATCATTGACGAAGTCGCCGGACAAGGCTACCTGGGCGAAAACGCCGACGCCCTCAAACTGGTTGGGCCTTCGCTCTCGAGCGACCAATTGGGCTTTGTCTTCCCCCCTGGAAGCGAGCTGGTTGCTCAAGTCAACCTGGCTCTGGAAGAGTTGATGAAGAACGGCTTCCTCGAGGAAGTCAATGCTAAATACTTCGGCCCCGACTTCACCATCACCTACGATGACCTCTTCCCGCCTGAATTGGGTTCAGAAGAGCAACCCATCAAGGTCATGTTCGTCCCCTCGACGGATGTGGCTGTGATCGTGTCGGGCGGCGAGGTGATGGCGCAGGCGTTGAACGAAGCCACCGGCTACTTCTTCGAGGTGGTGGTGCCGACCTCCTATGCGGCCACGATCGAAGAGATGTGCGCTTCCCCGGCT
>VGOC01000090.1 GCA_016865865.1 Chloroflexota bacterium | reverse complement strand
AACGGAGAAATTCCCGAAAAAAGGGTGTGCGCAGGGGGCGTAGCCCCCTGCGCACACCCTTTTTTCGGGTAAATCCGTTCGATGGCTGAGCAGTTACCACTAAAGAACCTTTCGTGAACTTCGCGTCCTTAGTGGATTCTCTACACCGTCCATGTCTCTGGTATCTACTCACAACCTCGCAAAATCTTACGATCCCGTTGATATCTTCGCCGGGCTTACATTGAGCATCCCGCATGGGGCGCGTGTCGCCCTGGTTGGGCCGAATGGCATAGGCAAAACCACGTTGCTGCGCGTCATCGCAGGAATAGAGCCTCCCTCGGCCGGGGAAGTGCATCGAGCGCGCGGTCTGACGCTAGGCTACCTCCCCCAGGAATCCGTGCTCGAGTCTGACAGCACGCTGTGGGAGGAATGTCTGCTGCCCTTTGCCAGCTTGCAATCACAAGAGGCCGAACTGGCACGCCTGGAAGCGCTGATGGGGGTCGCTCCTCAAGACGAGGATATTCTGGAGCGATACGGCGCTTTGCAGGAAAAGTTCGAGCATGCCGGCGGCTATCTCTATGAAACCCGTATCCGGCAGGTGCTGACCGGTTTGGGATTCGCCGATGACGAATTCCGCATGCCTCTGATACACCTCTCCGGGGGGCAGCGCACGCGCGCCATCCTCGCGCGCCTGCTGCTCGAAGCGCCCAGGCTGCTGGTGCTCGACGAACCGACCAATCACCTCGATATCCAGGCAGTGGAATGGCTGGAGGGTTATCTAAAAGATTGGGATGGCGCGGCCCTGATTGTCTCCCACGACCGTTATTTTCTCGATGAAGTCTGCAACCATGTCTGGGAGATGAGTCCAACGGGCTTCGAGACCTATCGAGGAAATTACACGCACTATCTTCACCAGCGCCAGGATCGCTGGGAACGTCGGGCGACGATTTTCGAGGCCGAGAAATTGCGCCTGGAAAAAGAACTCGACTACATCAAACGCAATATCGCCGGTCAGAATGTATCGAGCGCCAGAGGCAGGCTCAAGCGCCTCAGCCGCCAGCTTCAAGCCATCGAGCAGATCGGTTTGGATGCCATACAGGGCAAATCCTGGAGCGAGATCTCCGAAGACGTCGCCACGACCAGGAGCATCATGAGCGTAGATCAGGCGCATGCCGCCATCAAAGCCTTGCGCAATCCGCTGCGGCGTCCCGAGAAACTCGTGCTAAACCTTCGAGCCAGGCAGCGCAGCGGCGAGCTGGTTCTGCGGACACACGATCTGCAAATCGGCTTTCCGGGGAAACCCCTCTTCACTGCGCCGGATATCGAATTGCGGCGCCTGGAATGCGCCGCCCTGATCGGCCCCAATGGCGCCGGAAAAACCACTTTCCTCAAGACCATCCTCGGGCAGTTGCCGCCACTCAAGGGCGAGATCCACCTGGGGGCCAGTCTAGACATTGGCTACTTCCCTCAGGCGCATGAAAACCTCGATCCCGAGAACACGCTCGTGCAGGAAATCGAGTCCGTGGCGCCGAATATGTTCCTAGCTGAAATCCGCAGCTACCTGGCCCGCTATCTCTTTACCGGAGAGGATGTCTTCAAGAAAGTGGCTGTGCTATCTGGCGGCGAACGCGGCCGTCTAGCCCTGGCCAAGCTGGCCCTCAGCGATGCCAATTTCCTGCTGCTCGACGAGCCTACCAACCATCTCGATATCCCTGCGCAAGAAGTGCTGCAGGCCGTGTTAGATGAATTCAAAGGGACGACCATCCTGGTATCCCATGACCGCTATCTGATAGACGCCTTGGGGACGCAGATCTGGGATATCGATATGGATCGTGACAGCCTGCATGTTTTCCGTGGAACCTACAGCGAATATCGCGCCAGTAAAGATCAACAGGATGCTGCGGACCCCCTCGGGCGTGATTCTGAAAACGATGGGGCGGATTCCTACCGAGAAGCGCGCATCGCAAAGAACCGCGCCCTTTCCGAGCAGCGGCGCCGGCAGAAGCGCATCAAGCAGATCGAAAATCGCGCTGCCGAATTAGAAATCCAACTGGCCGAAATCAGCCAGAAGTTGGAAAACCCTCCCCAAGACTCCGCTGAAGTTCAACGCCTGGGGGATGATTATGTCGAAATCCAAAGCGAGATGCACGCCCTGATTGCTGAGTGGGAACGATTGCAGTTCTGAGTACAGCACAATCGAAGGAGAATCGAATTGCCTTCCACACGTAACTGCTCAGCCATCGAATAAATTCGAGGCTGGCATGCGAAATCCACCTTCGCGGATTGGATTTTCAACCGACGAAGGTCGGTTTCGCAACGCAGCCTCGATTTCCAATCGATAGCCTGAGCAGTAACTTTTTCGTTCTCTTTGCGCTCTTTGCGTCTTGGCGTCCAAATTTCGCATCTCTTTGCGTATTGGCGGTTCAAATTTCGCAATGTTATGAATTCGACATTTCCAGCTTTCCTATGAAGGTTCATCCCCTTGATAGTTTCTCAACATCGGCCAGCGTCTGGCGATCCACGCCACGGCCAGGATGCAGCCGATCCCGCCCGTAATCACCGCGAGTGGGGCGCCGAAGAATTGAGCTACCACTCCGGCTTCGAGCTCGCCGAGTTGAGGCCCACCCATGAAGAAAATTTGATTGATGCTGGTCATGCGCCCGCGGATGTAATCGGGAGTCTGCAACTGCCGGATGGTGTTGCGAATGATCATACTGACGGTGTCGGATGCGCCGATCAACGCCAACGCCAGGAACGAAAGCTCATACCAGCGCGATACTCCGAAGAGCAGCGTACATATCCCGTAGGATACCACAGACATCAACAGGACAACTCCCTGGCGTCGGATTCTGTCGAACTGCGACATGAGCAATGCTGTCAACGCCGCGCCGATGGATTGAGCCGCCGAGAGCCAGCCATAACCGATTTCATCTATCCTCAAAATATCCACGGCAAAGATCGGCAGTAGGGCATTGGCCGAGGAGAAGAAAGTGGCGAAGAAATCAAGCAGCATGCTGGACAGGATGATGGGATGATTGAGGATGAAATTCAGCCCCTCGCCCATGGCCTTCCATCTGGCCTGGCCGCGGCCTCTTTGGAGCGTGATCTGCTGGGCTACCGGCCCCATCAAGATCAAGGCGAGGATGACCGCCAGGTACGAGGCGCTGTTGATGAAATATACCCAGGTCTGGCCGAGATAACCGATCACGATGCCGCTCAAAGCCGGGCCGACGATCGAGCCAACCGTAAACGCCATTGATTGCAAGCTGAAGGCATTGGGTAAAATCTGGAAGGGAACTAGATTGGGGGTCAAGGATTGGCGCGCCGGCAGGTCGAACGAGGTGGCGATGGCTTCCAGCACGGTCAGGGTGTAGATGTGCCAGAGGGCGATTTGTCCCGTCCAGGTGAGCCAACCCAACATGGCTGCCACCGCCATGCGGGCGGACTGGGTGATGAACAGGATGCGCCGGCGGTCGAAGGTGTCGGCGGCGATGCCTGCGATCAACGAGAAGATCAGAATAGGAATGACGCGCGCCACCCCAATAGCGCCCAGCGCGATGGGTTGGTCGCTGAGCGTGCGGATGTGCCAGAGCAACGCCCAGAACTGCATCTGCGAGCCAGCCGCGGAAATAAGCAAGCCGCTCCAAAGCAACCGGAAGCGGCGGTGGAGTAATGCAGGAGGAATACGCACTGATTACGTCCCCCATTCTCTTGGATACTGAAAATCATCCTCCGCGACGCGGTCAGTGAGCCTGGCAATCGGGGGCATGACGCGTTTGAAATAGTTGCGCTGCATCCGTTCGATGACGCGCTGGACGAAATCTTCAGCTAACCCCGCTTCGACGCACTCTTTGGGAGTGTATCTTTTTTCAACTAACAAGTAGAGTAATCGGTCTACTTCTTCGTAGGTGAAGCCCAGCTCGCCTTCGTCGGTTTGCCCTGCCCATAGACCAGCGGAGGGCGGCTTTTCGATGATTTCCGCTGGGATGCCCATCGCGCGCGCGAGCTGTCGCACCTGGGTTTTGTACAGATCACCGATGGGGTTCAGGGCACAGGCAGAATCCCCGTAGAGAGTGGTGTACCCCAGCAGGATTTCGGTTTTATTACCCGTCCCAACGACCAATCCGCGGAAGGCTGCGGATTGATCATAAAGGACGATCATACGGGCGCGGGCCATGGCGTTGCCGCGGCGTATCTCACTCGCCTCGGGGAAGCGTTCGAAAAGCGGATCAACCATCTCGGTGATAGGCACGGTCAGGAATTGCACGGCGGTTTTTTCGATCACCCATTGAGCGTGCTCTAAGGTGTCGCGGGCCGAAGTCTTGTAGGGCATACGCACAGCCAGGACATTCTGCGGACCGAGAGCTTCTACAGCCAGGCAGCAGCTCAAGGCAGAGTCCACTCCACCAGAAAGGCCGACCACAGCGCGCTCCAGGCCCGCGCGGGCGACCTCGCTTTCGATGAAGCCGGTAAGTTTCTTGCAAGTCAGATCAGTGTTGATAGCTAAATCAATCATCCTTGTGACCAAAATGCCTCAATTAATTATCAGTACTTCACGAAAAAGGATCCAAGACCCATCCGCGGGTCGCCCGGGGACGGGCTCCTGATCGCTTTCGTGAATTATTGATTAATTATTGATTATGGAAAGCTACATCCATACCGAAATGATACCACGCAAATCCCCTGGCAGGGATAATTGATGTATAATGGAATCATGAAACCTCTAACCCTCCAATCTATAGAATCTATCGAAGACCGGCGAGCCTTCGTGAGCCTGCCGTGGCGTGTTTATCGAGATGACCTCCATTGGGTGCCGCCGCTATTCTCGGAGCGCATGAACTTCGTCAATCCCGCTCACCATCCCTTCTTCGTGCATGCAGACGTATCCTTCTTCCTGGCCAAACGCGGCGACGAAGTGGTGGGCACGATCGCTGCTTTTACCAATCATCGGCACAATGAATTTCACAACGAAAATATCGGCTTCTTTGGATTTTTCGAGGTACTCGATGACCACGAGGCTGCCCGACGGCTCTTAGAGACTGCTGAAAATTGGGCCAGGGAGCGCGGACACACCACCCTGCGCGGCCCGGCGCAATTCTCTACGAACGAGGAGTGCGGTTTGTTGGTGGATGGTTTCGACGACCCTCCGCGCATTTTGATGACCTACAATCCCCGACGCTATGTGGGCTATATCGAAAACCAGGGTTATCACAAAGCGATGGATTTGCACGCCTATACCCTGGATACCGACATCTTTGCCGGCGGCAGCAAATTCCCCGAGAAGTTGATCCGCGTGGTGGAGAAGATCAAAGCCAGGGACGAAATCCATATCCGCAAAGTAGATTTGAAGGACTTCGATCAGGAGGTGGAGCAAGTCAAGAAAATCTACAACCAGTCCTGGGCGCGCAACTGGGGCTTCGTGCCGATGACGGATGAGGAATTCGCTCAGATGGGTAAGGAATTGCGCCCCATTCTCGACCCCGACCTGACTTTGGTCGCAGAGATCGGCGGCCAGCCCATTGGGGTCAGCATCACCCTGCCCGATCTGAACCAACCCTTGCGTCTGGCTTATCCTCGGCCTGGAACTCCGGAGTGGTGGACGATGGCGAAGATGATCTGGCATTGGAAAGTAAAACGATCCGTGAGTTGGGCCAGGGTGTTGATCCTGGGCGTTCTGCCGGCCTACCGCGCCCAGGGGGTAGACGCCCTTTTCTATTACGAGACTGCGAAGGCTGCCCTGAAAAAGGGCATCCAACACGCAGAAATGAGTTGGATCTTGGAAACCAACGACGCCATCAGCCGCCCCATCCGCGTGATGGGCGGCGAGGTGTATAAGACATATCGATTCTATGAGAAGTCATTGTAACGACCGCTGACCACAGACAACCGACCGCTATCTGATAAAATAATCAACGCCGTCCGTCGTCGCCTGTCTTTTGGACGAATAGAGGAGTAGTTCATGGCTGACTTTTTACTGAATCCTAATGTTGCTTATCTTTTCCTTATAGGTGGATTCTCGATGGCGCTGATGGCCATCCTGACCCCAGGATCAGGCGTTTTGGAGATCGGCGCCATCTTTGTCTTGTTGCTGGCCGGATGGGGCATCTACAACCTGCCCATCAACTATTGGGCCTTGATCATCCTTGTATGTGGGGTAGTGCCCTTCATTTTTGCTGTGCGCAAATCCAGGCGCATGATTTTTTTGGGAATTTCGATCCTGGCCTTGATCGTTGGCTCCGTGTTCTTATTCAGGGGGGAGATTTGGTGGAAACCAGTTGTCAACCCGGTACTAGCCAGTGTAGTTTCGTTATTAGCCGGAGGATTCTTCTGGCTTGCTGTCCAAAAAACCCTGGAAGCAGGCGAGGCGCCTTTTGCCCATGACCTGGGCGCGTTGATTGGAACGATCGGGGAAGCCAAAACCGATATTCACCAGGAAGGATCAGCGCAAGTGCGAGGTGAATTATGGTCGGTTTACAGCAAGGATCCCATCGCACAAGGCGCAGCAGTAAGAGTAGTCGCTCGCGAAGGTTTTATCTTGCGTGTAGAAGAAGTAGAGAATAAGTAAAGGAGGCTGTCATGTTCTATTCAGTTCTTGCCCAAGATTTAGCGGCCGCAGGTGGGTTTATCACCTGTCTGGTCGGTGGTGTGATCATCATCGCCCTGGTGGTGTTAGCCAGCGCGATCAAGATCATTCCCGAATATCAGCGATTGGTGGTCTTTCGGTTGGGGCGTTGCGTTGGCGCCAAGGGACCTGGAATCGTACTTCTGATCCCCGTCATTGATCGCGGCGTGCGCGCAGACCTGCGCGAGCAAGTGCGTGAAATCCCCCATCAGACCGCCATCACCTCAGACAACGCCAGCATCTCGATTGACTTCATCTGGTATTACAAAATACTCGATGCGGTCGAAAGCGTCTTGCAGGTAGGTAATTTCGAGTCCGCCGCCCAGGGCATGGCCACGACAACCTTGCGCGCCGTGATCGGCGGCATCCAGCTCGATGGAGTGCTGGTGGAACGTGAGCATATCAACAACTTGTTGCGTACGCGCTTGGACGAGGTCACCGAACGTTGGGGCGTCAAGGTCACCAATGTGGAAATCCGCGAGATCATCCCGCCCAGGGAGATCCAGGATGCCATGAACCGCCAGATGACCGCCGAGCGTGTGCGCCGCGCCCTGGTGACCGAGTCCACGGGTGAACGTGATGCTGCCATCAATGTCGCAGAAGGCCAGAAGCAGGCTGCTATCCTCGAAGCCGAGGGCAAAAAGCAGGCCGCTATTCTGGATGCCGAGGGAGCGAAGCAAGCCCAATTGCTGCACGCTGAGGGGTATGCAGCCGCTCTCGAGAAGATCTATGAAAAAGCTCAAGCAATCGATCAAAAGACCATGACGCTTCAATATTTCGATATGCTGAAGAAATTGGGCGTTTCTGAAGCGACCAAGTTCATCTTCCCGATGGAGTTCACCAGCCTGTTAGGTGATTTCATCAAAGGGCAGAAAGAGTAGAATTCGGCAGAATCACGCTAAAAGGAGTCGGCACCTCCCGGCTGGCTCCCGACGAAATCTCTCGACGAGATGAGTATCGGTTTTATAAATCTGCCAGGTAGCCCGGTGGAGATCATGCCAGCTACCTGGCGCGATTTACAAGAACTGCGCCATTTAGAACAGGCCTGCTTTCAACAGGATGCCTGGCCTCTTTTGGATGTGATCGGGGTGTTGTCCTTTCCGGGGGTCGTCCGTCTCAAAGCGGTGATCGCTGGCAAGATGGTGGGATTCATCGCTGGGGAGGTGTGCAAACCCGAAGATTTGGCGTGGATTGCCACGATTGGGGTTTTACCTGCCTTTCAGCGTCGAGGCATTGGCAGCGCTTTGCTGAATGCTTGCGAAGAAAACCTGGGAGTCGAGCGGATTCGGTTGAGCGTTCGGGCGGGGAACAACACTGCCATCCGGCTCTATGAGAGTTTTGGCTACCGGCAGGTTGGCTCGTGGCCCGATTATTATCGCGGGGGAGTGGACGCGGTTGTCTTAGAGAAACATTTTCACAGATAGGCTATAATTGGGCTATGCGTTTAGACGAATTGCCCGATCCTATCTTCATCGCTCGTCCCCATGCTTTGGCGCGCCTGGCAGGGGAGTTATCACGCGAGCCTATCATCGCTGTGGATACAGAAGCCAATGGCCTGTACGCGTATCGCGAGCAGGTATGTTTGATCCAATTTTCCACCCCACAAGCAGATTACCTGGTCGATGCGTTGACCCTCGATGACCTTTCGCCTTTGGCCTCGATTTTCGACAACCCTGAAATCGAGAAGGTTTTCCATGCTTCGGAGTATGATTTGATCATCTTGCACCAGGATTTTGGTTTTATGGTTTCGGGTCTATTCGATACCATGATCGCGGCCCGGATTTTGGGATGGAACGCAGTGGGGTTGGGTTCGATTCTCGAGGATCGCTTCGGCGTTCGAGTAAACAAGAAATACCAGCGCGCCAACTGGGGGCAGCGCCCGATCTCCAAAGAGATGATGACTTACGCCCAAATAGACACCCATTTCTTGCTTCCTTTGCGCGACCAGATGAAAGCTGAGTTGAAAGAAAGCGGGCGCTGGCCTCTGGCGATCGAAGACTTCCGGCGTTGCAGTAAAGTGAATTCTCTGAACCATCCCAACGGCAATGGCGATTGCTTCCGAATCAAAGGCGCGCATGAACTCGATCCCCGGCAGGCGGCTGTGCTGAAAGAATTATGTCAATTCCGGGATCGAAAGGCCAGGTCATTGGATCGCCCTTTATTCAAAGTTGTCAGCGACAAAACGCTTATGCAAATTGCCGAAACAGCCCCGGAAACGCTCCAGGAGCTGGAGCGGATCAACGGGATTTCCTCGCGACAGGTGAATTGGCTTGGCGAAGGGATGCTGGCTTCGGTCAGGCGGGGGTTATCCGCCCCTCCGGTCGAGCCGGCGCGCAAACCGCGCCCAAACAGCGACTATCTCGATCGGGTCGAGCGATTGCGGAACTGGCGAATCCGCAAGGCGCGCCGTTTCGACGTCAAATCCGATGTGATCTTGCCCAAAGATATCCTCTATTCCCTCGCAGAGCAGAATCCGAAAACCAAAGCTGATCTGGGGTTGATAATGGAAAGCGTCCCCTGGCGATTAGAGCAATTTGGGGATGAAATATCGAGGCTGCTGGAGGTTCGACGATGATAATCCACTTTCACGGCGCGGCGCGTACCGTTACAGGGTCGCAGCATCTCTTAGAGATCAACGGTCATAAGCTGCTCCTGGAATGCGGTCTATTCCAGGGGCGGCGCCAGGATACTTACGAACTCAATCGTCATTTCCATTTCGATCCCACCCAATTGGATGCAGTGATCCTATCCCACGCGCACATTGACCACAGCGGTAATCTTCCCCACCTTGCTAAACTTGGATACGATGGCCCCATCTATGCTACCAAAGCGACCGCGCACCTGGGCAATATCATGCTGATGGATTCGGGCCATATCCATGAAGCCGATGCTGCGTATCTCAACAAAAAACTTGCCAGGCGCGGAGAACCGCTTGTCGAACCGCTTTACACCCAGGTGGATGCCGCTATGGTAGCGCAATGTTTCGTCGGCCTCCCCTATGAAAAGGAGTTCGAACCAACACCTGGTGTAGCGGCTCGTTTTGTCGAGGCCGGGCACATTCTGGGGTCGGCGGCGGTGGTGCTGGATATCGAAGAGAAGGGGCGTAAATTCCGGCTTTGGTTCTCAGGGGATATCGGGCGGCGCGATCTGCCGCTGTTGCGCGACCCTGTCCTGCCCATTGATACCGATTACTTGTTGATGGAATGTACCTATGGGGATAAGACGCATCGCGATCCCCAGACCGCATTCGAGGAATTTCGGGAGGTGGTATACAAAACGGTCGAACGTGGGGGCAAGGTGATCATCCCTGCCTTTGCGGTTGGCCGCACCCAGGAATTGGTGTACTACCTCCATCAGATGATTGATGGAGGAGATATTCCTCGCATCCCGGTTTTCGTTGATAGCCCGCTGGCTGTCAACGCCACAGATATCTTCCACGCCCACCCCGAGATCTTCGATGAAGAAACCAAAGATTTTTTACGGAACGATAAGCACCGCGCCGCCTTGGGTTTCGATTTGCTCACCTATACCCGTTCAGTCGATGATTCAAAAGCCATCAATGATGTAGAAGGGCCTGCTGTGATCATTTCCGCTTCGGGGATGGCGGAGGTTGGACGGATTCTGCATCACCTGAAGAACAATATCGAAGACCCTCTCAATACGATCATGATCGTCTCCTGGCAGGCGCCGTATACCCTGGGCCGCCGTCTGGCGGACCGCGAAGAAAGGGTCGTGATATTTGGTAAGCCCTATCGCCGTCGGGCGGAAGTGGCTACCATCGGCGGTCTCTCCGCGCATGCCGGGCAGCAGATGCTGCTCGAGTACGCCGAGGCGGCAAAAGACAAGGTCGAGAAGATTTTCCTGGTGCACGGCGAGGAGCGCGGCGCGCAGCCGCTGATGGAAAAGCTTGGGGAGGCGGGTATCCCAGAGGTGTACTTCCCGGATGCGCATACTCAAGCGGAGATTTAATATCCGAAAAAAGGGGCAGGTTTGCTACGCAAGCCCGCACCCCTTCTTTCGGGAATCTTTTGGTATAATTCCCCCACCACTGGAGAGGTGCCAGAGTGGACGATTGGGACGGTCTCGAAAACCGTTGTGGTCTTTCAGGCCACCGAGGGTTCGAATCCCTCCCTCTCCGCTGGAAGATTCAGAAGCTAAACTCCTTAGAGAGTGTTTTAAAACTCAAATCGGCCACAGATGAACACAGATAAAAGGGATTTCGGCGATAAAAGACGGCTGTTCATCAAGAAAATCGGTGTTCATCTGTGTTTATCTGTGGTTTCTGGCGAC
>VGOC01000089.1 GCA_016865865.1 Chloroflexota bacterium | reverse complement strand
GGGCAGGGAAATGGCGGTAGATTGCTGTATGCATGGGGGTTTCGGAGGAAGGCGTTGGGCCTTCGATGAGATTCCCGTCCAGATCAATGATCGAAATATCTTTGGCGGTCATCTCCCGATACTTGATCCCCCTGGGAGTGATGGCTACCAATCCATCTCCGGTGCGGGTGCTCTTGTTGCCGGCAGACATGTGGATGAGGTTTACTTCGGTCGCCCGGATAACGGTATCGAGCAGTTGTTCGCGAATTGCCTGATAACTCATTCTAGCACTTGTGTATTCAACCTATTCCCAGGGCGCGGAGAATCCCCACGATCAACGGGGCCAGCACTAACGCAGGCAAGAAATTCCCTGCCCGAATCGGTTTCAGCTCCAAAAGGCTGCTGATCGCCAACCCAATCAACAGTAATCCTCCAGCGGCGGTCATCTCGCTCATCATCGCCGGGGTGATCACGGCCTGGGCCTGCGCGGCCAATAGGCTGATCCCACCCTGGAATACGAAAACGGTCAGCGCAGAAAAAAGCACTCCGATCCCCAGGGTGGAGGCAAAGGCCAGCGCTGCGAAGCCATCCAACACGGATTTGATCGCCAGCAGACTGTAGTCGCTGCTCAGGCCGTCCTGGATGGAACCCAGGATGGTCATTGGCCCAACGCAGAAGACCAGCGAGGCGGTCAGGAATCCCCGGATGAAACGTTGGCGGGGGGCGGACTCCGGTTGGGGTGCAGGGGCCTCGAGAGGGTTCGATTTGCTTCCTATGAAACGCGCTTCGAGGAACCCCCCCAGGTTGGTCAGACCATCCTCGATGCGCCACCACTCCCCCAGGATGCCGCCCAGCAGGATGCTGCCCAGAACGATGATCGGGTTTTGGGTCTCCAGAAACATCTGCACGCCGATGGCCGCGGTGAACAGACCCAGGCCAGCCACCACTGTCTTGCGCATACGTTCTGGCAGGCGTGACCCGAATATCAGGCCTAGCGTTCCACCGATGAGCACAGTTGCGATGTTGATGAGTGTGCCGGTCATTTCGTTACCAGAGTGGGTTTCCCCTTTTCACTCACCTGGATTTCCAACAATTCCAGGGCGAAACACAACGATGACAGACGGTTGAGATAGCGCAGCACCTGCGCGTTCTCCAGATCGCCGCTGTGCACCAGCCCGGCCACCCTGCGTTCAGCCCGTCGCACGGCAACGCGCGCCAGGTCGAGTGCTGCGCCCCCCGGGGTATCCCCAGGGATGACGAACTCCTTGGGCGGCGATGCCGTCCGTTGGATGGCCTCGATTTGCTCCTCCAGCCAGGCGATCCTGTCATCGTCTATGGCGCGAAAGCGTTCGGCATGACCCTCCGACGCCGATACTTCGGACATGAGCGGACACAGGTCTTGCTGAATTTTCAAGATGATCTCGGCGCATCGCTGTGCTTTGCAGCAGGCGCGGGCGACGCCCAGGGCGGCGGTCGCTTCATCTATGCTGCCGACAGCTTCGAGGCGGGGGTGGTTTTTGGGCAGGCGTTCCTCTCCCAAAATGCCGGTCATGCCGTCGTCGCCGGCGCGAGTGTAGTATTTGTTCATGGGGGAGATTATATCAGTGATGGAGGGGGTTGTTGGAAGTTGGATGTTGGAAGTTGGATAATGGATATTGGATATTAGTGCTCAGCCTGCTATCGGCTGTCAATGAGACGCTATTATCCGACCCGACAGGCTACCCCTAAAGGTTGAGATATTGTATACTTGTGGCTGCACGAAAACTAAAAGCAAAGGCGTCAGGAAGCAAGGACGTAAAGTAAGAGAGGAACCGAAAATGCAAATACGATGTTTCAAGTGTCAAATGCCGATTGCTTTAGGCCGGGATGCGGTCGCCGAAGCGCTCGAAGTGGTGGAGAAAGAGGATCTATCCCATTATGATGTGCGCTGCCCTAAATGCCGCACGACTAATCGTATCTCCAGGAAGCAGTTGTCACAATTCGCTCCCAGGGAAAAAACCGAAAAGAAAGAGTAGCTTGAGATACCATCAGTACGTGTAACTGCTCACCCATTGAGAACTCTTATTAGAAAATCCTTCCGAAAAACAGTCGCTCTCCTGAAAATCGTCCGCAAGACGTTCGAGCGATTTGGCGAGCAGCGCGCTGCCGAGGCCGCGGCGGGGATGGCCTTCTATGGATTCTTCTCCTTGTTTCCCCTGCTGCTGATCCTGGTGACCTATGGCGGCTCCTTCCTCGAAAGCGCCGAAGCGCAGTCGCAGGTTTTAGAATTCCTCGTGAGGATCTTTCCGATCTCAGGGGAAGTGATCGAGAGGAATATCGAACAAGTGCTGCGGGCGCGCGGCCCTGTGCGATCCTTCAGCGCGGTCGCCCTGGCCTGGTCTGGTTCGGCGATTTTTGCCATCTTGGCCCGCCACATCAACAGCGCCTGGTCAACGGCTCGCCAGCGTCCTTTCATCACGCGCCGCTTGATGGCTCTGCTGATCCTGGTTGTCCTGGTGGTCCTGATGGTGTTGTTGATGACCGCCAATACCCTGATGCGATGGCTGCCTGCAGAAGTCAATGGTGTGGCGCAGGTGTTAACGCACATGCGCTATTTCACTCAATTCGTGGTGTGGGCGACGCTCTTCGTATCTCTGTTGACTTTGTATCGCTGGATACCCAATACGACGGTCAGTTGGGCTGATGGGGCCTGGGGAAGCCTGGTCGCTTCGACGGCGATCCTGCTCACAAGCTGGGGATTCACCTGGTATATTCGTAAGGGATTCATCAATTACAGCCTGGTATATGGCTCCTTGGGCGCAGTGGCTGCGCTGTTATTCTGGACGTACCTTGTGGGATTTTGGGTCCTCTTCGGCGCCTGTCTCAGCGCCGCGATTGGAGAAAATGAAATCCGTTGTCAGAGCACTTAGATTTTTATTCAACTACTGGCCCGTGGCATTAGGCGGCGGCCTGGCGCTTCTCCTGGTCAATCTTGCCAATCTGGTCGCGCCTCAGTTGTTGAGGCTGCTGATTGATGAGGGCATCGCTGAACTCGATCTTACGCGAGTCTGGCAGGTAGCCGGGGCTTTGGTGGGAGTGGCCCTGGTGCGCGGGATGCTTAACTTCTTACAGGGGTATTGGTCTGAAATGGCTTCTCAGGGTGTGGCTTATGACCTGCGCAATTTGATCTTCGAGAAGCTGCAGAAGTTGAGTTTTTCCTATCACGATCGCTCGCAGACCGGCAAGCTGATGACCCGCATGACCTCGGATGTCGAGCTGGTGCAGCATTTCGCAGGCCGCGGCGCGCTGATGCTGGCTTCGGCGATCCTCATGTTGTTGGGCGCGCTGGCGATCATGTTTTGGATGAATTGGAAGCTGGCGCTGATTATCTTCTTCGTGGCGCCCATCATCCTGTCATTCTTCGTCATCTTCGTGCGCAAGATCATGCCGGTTTCGTTGCGCGTGCAGAAAAAGCTGGGCGCGCTCAACACCATCCTTCAAGAGAACCTGGCCGGGATGCGCGTCGTCAAGGCCTTTGCCCGCGAGGAGTACGAAACGGCGCGCTACTTCGCCCAGAATGAAGCGTTATTGGACGAAAATATCGGCCTGGTCAGGCTATTTTCGTCTGTCTTCCCGCTGATCTTCTTCATTGGCAATTTGGGCATGGCAGCGGTAATCTGGTACGGCGGCCTGGAAGTGATCGGCCTGCGGCTAACGCTGGGGGAGTTGGTGGCCTTTACGGGATACCTGGGTTTCATGTTGATGCCCATTTTCCAGATGGGCATGATCGGCTCCATGCTCTCCAGGGCTGAAGCCTCGGCCCAGCGCATCTTCGAAGTCATAGACGCACGCTCCGAGGTGGAAGATAAACCCGGCGCGACGCCCTTGCCTACTCTGGCGGGGCGCGTGACATTCGATCGAGTCAGCTTCCGGTACGTGGGAGGACAGGAGGACGTCATCCATGAAGTATCCTTCACCGCGGAGCCTGGCCAGACGGTCGCCATCCTTGGCCAGACCGGCTCGGGGAAATCCTCCATCATCAACCTGATCCCGCGCTTCTACGACGTCACTGGCGGCAGGGTGCTGATTGACAGCCAGGATGTGCGCGATGTTCAACTGGATTCCCTTCGGAAACAAGTAGGCATCGTTCTTCAGGAGACCACCCTCTTCTCCGGTACGATCCGCGAGAATATCGCCTATGGACGCCCCGGCGCCGCCGACGACCAGATCATCGCCGCCGCGCTGGCCGCGCAGGCGCATGAGTTCATCAGCGAGCTGCCGGAGGGCTATGATACGTTGGTGGGTGAGCGTGGGGTTGGCCTGTCGGGCGGCCAGAAACAGCGCATAGCGATTGCCCGTGCTTTGCTGGTTGACCCGCGTATTCTGATCCTGGATGACAGCACCTCCTCGGTGGATGCCGAGACGGAGTATAAAATCCAGCAGGCGCTCGAAGTTTTAATGCAGGGGCGCACCAGCTTCGTGATCGCCCAGCGCATCAGCACCGTCCGCAACGCTGATAATATCCTCCTGCTCAGTGAAGGCCGCCTGGCGGCACAGGGAACTCACCAGGAGTTGCTGGAGTCGAGCGAGTTGTATGTGGAAATCTTGGAAACGCAGTTTCACGATCAGGGCCGGATGGTCGCTGCTACGGAGGAGGGGGCTGCGCTATGATGGGACCTGGACATGCGATGAGGCATCTTGCACAGAGCGCTGACGAAAAGGCCAGGCATCGCGGGAAAGTCGTGCGGCGTCTGGTGCGCTTCTTGAAACCCTATTGGTTATCTGTAACCGGCGCTTTCCTGCTGACCCTGGTCAATGCAGGCACTCAGGCAGCCGGGCCATACTTGATCGGGCAAGCCGTGGATGGGTTTATCGCCGCCGGCGATAAGCCTGGTCTGTCTGGCGTTATGCTGGCGCTCATCGCTGTTTATTCTGCCGGGATGCTTTCGATGCGCTATCAGGTTTACTTGATGTCCTGGGCGGGGCAGAAAGTGCTCGCTGATCTGCGCGGGAAGATCTTCGAAAAAGTTGAAACATTATCGCTGCAATATCTGGAAAGCAAAGAGGCCGGCGATCTGATGAGCCGCCTGGTTAATGATATTGACGCCATCAACTCCTTCTTCAGCCAGGGGTTGGCTCAATCCATCGGGGCCTTGTTTGCCCTGATCGGTGTGATAGCCGCTATGTTGACTTTGAACTGGCAACTAGCCCTGGCTGCTCTGGCTATTGTGCCATTTATGTTGCTAGCCACGGGAGGCTTTGCCCGCCTGGCGCGCCGCGCTTTCCGGCGCACCCGCGAGACGATTGGAGATGTCTCCGCCGATCTGCAAGAGGAGCTCGACGGAGTCAAAGTGGCCCAGGCCTTCAGCCGCGAGGAGCTGAACATCCGCCGTTTTGCCGAACGTAACGCCGCCAACCGCGACGCCAATGTCAGCGCCAACGCTGTGACTTCGGCCTTCGCCCCGGCCATGGATGTGCTCAGCACTATAGATACGGCTATCGTGGCCGGTTATGGCGGCTTTCTGGCGATCCACAACGTGGTCACCGTGGGCGTGGTGGTGGCCTTTTTGCAGTATGTGCAGAATTTCTTCCGGCCGATCCAGACTGTGGCGCAGATCTGGACTTTGGCGCAATCGGCGTTTGCAGCGGCGGAGCGCGTCTTCGAGCTGGTGGATACCGAGCCAGATATCCTGGATGCTCCAGACGCCGAAGTACTGCCCGTTCTGGAAGGCCGGGTGATCTTCGATAACGTCACCTTCGCGTATGAGCCGGGCCGCCCCGTTCTGCGGAATATCCACCTCGAGGCTGAACCAGGCCAGACGGTCGCCGTGGTCGGCCCCACCGGGGCTGGGAAATCCACTTTGGTTAGTTTGATCCCGCGCTTCTACGAAGTCAGCCAAGGCGGCGTCTCCCTCGATGGCCGCGATGTCCGCCAGGCGACGCAGGAGAGCATTCGGGCCCAGATCGGCATCGTGCTGCAAGAGCCTTTCCTGTTCTCCGGCTCGGTGATGGACAATATCCGTTACGGGCGACTGGATGCCGCCGACGAGGAAGTGGTCGAAGCGGCTAAGGCGGCCAACGCCCACGATTTCATCACCCGCCTGCCCGATGGCTATGCTACCGAGGTGGGCGAGCGCGGCGGCTTGATCAGCCAGGGGCAGCGTCAGTTGGTCTCCATCGCCCGCGCCATCCTGGCCAACCCGCGCATCCTGATCCTCGACGAAGCAACAGCCAGCGTTGATACCCGCACCGAGGCGCTGATCCAGGACGCCCTGGCGAATCTCCTGGCCGGGCGCACCAGCTTTGTGATCGCCCACCGGCTTTCCACGGTGCGGAACGCAGATGTGATCCTGGCCTTGGACGATGGCATGATCGTCGAGCGCGGCAGGCACGAGGAGTTACTGGCGAAAGACGGGCGGTACGCCGATCTTTACCGGTGGCAGTTCTATAATAACGACCCCCATTAGTTCCAATTGTAGTCACTGCTCAGCCATCGAACGGATTTACCCGAAAAAAGGGTGTGCGCAGGGGGCTACGCCCCCTGCGCACACCCTTTTTTCGGGAATTTCTCCGTTTGGCTGAGTAGTTACCAATTGCAAAGAATTTACTCCCTCAAGGAGTGCAGTTACGTCTCAAGGAATATAGAGGTGTCATGATATGACGGATATCGTGCTTGCTCTAGGCGGCGGCGGGTCGAAAGGCAACGCCCATATCGGCGTGCTGCGCGTGCTCGAACGGGAGGGCTTCCGCGTGTGCGCCATCGCCGGCACCAGCGCCGGGGGCATGGCCGCGGCAGCCTATGCGGCCGGGTATACCCCCGACGAACTGGAAGCGCACATGCGCCAGGTGGATCAGAGCAAGCTGTATAGTTTCCATTTCAGCGGGGAGCCGAGTCTATTGGGCATCAACGGCCTGCACACCGCCCTTTATGATCTGATCGGAGAGCGTACTTTTGCCGATCTCGAAATTCCCTGTGCGCTGACCGCTGTAGATTTGGAGACAGGGCGAGAAGTGGTGCTCGAAGAGGGGCGTGTGATGGATGCCCTACTGGCGACGGTGGCGCTCCCGGGGATCTACCCGGCCAAGAAGGTGGACGATCATCGCCTGGTGGACGGCGGGGTGCTGGACCCGGTGCCTGTGGCTCCCGTTCGGGCGATCTCACCGAATCCGCGCCTGCCCGTCGTCGCGGTCGTGCTTTCGCCTACCTCGATCATCCATGGCGCTCTCCCTTCGCATCAATATGGCCTGATCCAAAAGCGCATCTCCCGCACGAGAGTCGCCAAAGCATTCGAGGTCTTCATGCGCTCCATCGAGATCGGCATGTTCACCATCGCCGAGCTGCGCCTTCAGATTGACGCCCCCGAAGTGGTCATCCGCCCGGACGTAGGTCATATTGGCTATTTGGATCGCGTAGATGTCGCCGAAGTGGTCAGGTTGGGAGAGCGAGCCGCCGAGGCCGCGCTGCCCAAATTGAGAAGAGCTGTCGGGTGGCGGAGGAAACTATCGCGATTATTCTAGGTAAAGACTCAGGTCTCTGAGACCTGTGAAGCCTATGATCGTACTCGAGGATTGTATGTTGAGTTGCATTGCAAGTTTCCGTTACACTCCAGATGTATTAATATCAAAGCAGCAAAAGGTACCCCTCGTCGCCCTCGAATCCACCGTCCTCACCCACGGACTGCCCTACCCGCAAAACCTGCAACTTGCGCGGGACATGGAAGCGCAAGTCCGTGCGCACGGGGCCACGCCGGCAACCATCGCCGTACTGGAGGGGGTCATCCACGTGGGGTTGAGCGACGAGCAATTGGAGTCTCTGGTTCGTGCGGAGGGGTTGCGCAAGATCAGCGGGCGCGATTTTGGGCCGGCGATCGCCAAAAAGGAGAGCGGCGGTACGACGGTGGCGGGCACGCTGATCGCGGCGCACGCGGCGGGGATTCGGGTGTTTGCCACAGGGGGCATCGGCGGAGTGCACCGGGGGGCGGCTTACGATGTCTCGGCGGATTTGCCGCAGCTGGCGCGCAGGCCGCTGATCGTGGTCTGCGCGGGGGCCAAGGCGATCCTCGATCTGCCGGCCACGCTGGAGATGCTGGAGACGCTGGGGGTCCCGGTGGTCGGTTATCGGACAGGCGAGTTTCCGGCCTTCTATTCTCAGTCGTCCGGGCTGCCGGTGAGCGCCCGCGCCGATACGCCTGAGGAAGTTGCAGAGATCGCTCTGGCGCATTGGGGCCTGGGTCTGGACTCCGCCATCCTCGTGGCAGTATCCCCCCCGGGTGAGTCCGCTCTGCCTGCCGGGGACATGGAGCAGGTCATCGAGCAGGCCCTCCTCGAAGCGCAGGAGAAGAAGATCCGCGGTCAGGCTGTCACCCCCTTCCTGTTGGCGCGAGTCAGCGAATTGACCGGTCAATCCAGCTTGAAGGCAAATCTGGCTTTGTTGCTGAATAATGCGCGGGTTGCTGCCGAGATCGCGGTGGCTTTGTCGAAAAACGTCCCCTGATCGTATCCCCATCCATAGTGCGGAGGATGTCGGTCAGGTTATCAACCTGACCTACTGAACTACGGCGTGAGGGTCGAAGTCGGCCAGCGGGTTTTCGTCGGAGTGGGAGTCAGCGGCGTGTTGGTGGGCCAGCGAGTTTTCGTCGGCGAGGCTGTAGCGGTGGGTACCGTGGGGACTGGCGTGCGCGTCTTGGAAGGCGTCACGGTTGGCCAGGGGGTGTTGGTGGGCGTCTTCGTTGTCGTGGGCTGAGGGGTTCTCGAGGGCGTCATCGTATTGGTCGGCGCAGTGGGCGAAGGCGTGCGCGTCATGGAAGGCGTGACCGTTGGCCAGGGGGTATTAGTGGGTGTCTTCGTATCTGCGGGACGAGGTGTTTTCGTCGGTGTAATCGTGTTTGTGGGCAAGACGGGAGCAGGCGTGCGCGTCATCGAAGGCGTGACCGTTGGCCAGGGGGTATTGGTGGGCGTCTTCGTCGCCGGGGGTTGAGGGGTCTTCGAAGGGGTAATCGTACTGGTTGGCAGGATGGGGGAAGGCGTGGGCGTGGGTGTGCGCGTGTTCGTTGGCCAGGGAGTGGGAGTGGCGGTTTTCGTACTGGTGGGTGTGGTCGTGGCTGTAGGGGAAGGCGTTGGGCTGAGGGTGGGCGGCTGGCCTTCGACGACGAATGAGCCAGCCACGACCCAATCCAGGCCGAGGAAGATCTGGACTTGATACTCTCCGGGGAGCCAGTCATCGGCGTCAGGGTACCATTCGGAGAAGCCAGCGCCCCCGCTTCCCCAGATCCAGGGGCTGGTCTCGTAATTCACCAATTTGCCCTCGTGGAACCACAGGGCGGTCCACTGAACGCCATCTACCATACCGTCATACGTATAGAAGGCGAACATCTCTCCAACCGGGTTGGTGAATACCTCAGCGGGCTGGACGGGGCGGTAGAGCGAGTCGATGCCCTGGTTGGTAAACTGGATGTGGCTGAAGGCGGCGTCAGCGGGGGGGGTCAAATCCCCCTCGAAATGAGCCTCGATGGCCAGAGGGATGTGCGGCGTGGGTGTTATCGTTGGGGTATTCGATTCCATCGGCGTCGGGGTGATCGTCGGCGTGAGGGTGATCGTGGGTGTCAGCGAAATCGTGGGGGTCTGGCTGATCGTTGACGTCAGGGTGGGGGTGATGGATGGCGGGAAAAAGCTATAGGCTACCGGTTCGGCGTAGGAATAGATCAGATACGCCCCGGCGCCTAAGAGGAAAAAGAGAATGATCCGCCGCCACCCTTTGACGATCTGTTCGCGGCGCATGCGGAAGAAGGGGACCTTCCTTCCCCCAGTAATGGCGCGGATGCCGCTCAACAGGCTGATCAACGCCAGAATCCCTGCGAGGAGGACAGCAGTGATGACACCTGTGCGAACGTCTAGCTCAATGGGCATAGCGGTACGTATGACTAACCTGTCTCGTGGCTGACGACAGGATTCTTCAGTGAGCCGATCCCCTCGATAGCGACTTCGACGATATCACCATGGCTGAGCGGGCTGACCCCGGCGGGGGTGCCGGTCAAAATGAGATCGCCTGCCTCCAGAGTCATCACCGAGGAGGCAAAGGCGATCAGTTGTCGGGGAGTGAAAACCATGTCCCTTGTCGAAGCCATCTGTCTCATTTCACCATTGACATGGCAACTGATCAAAGCGTCCGAAGGGTCGAAGCTGGTTTCGATCCACGGGCCGATGGGGCAGAAGGTATCGAAGCCTTTGCCGCGTGTCCATTGGTCGTCGCTGAGTTGTAAGTCGCGGGCGGTGACATCGTTGGCGATCGTGTAGCCCAGAACAAAACCCGGGGCCTCTTCTGGGGTGATCCAGCGTCCCCGGCGGCCAATCACGATGGCTAATTCGGCCTCGTGTTCGACTTGTTTCGACTGAGGGGGTAGAACAATCGAGTCCCCGGGGCCGATCAATGCCGAGGGGGGCTTGAGAAAGAGGAGCGGCACCGACGGCACCTCTGCCTGGTGTTCCATAGCGTGGGCGACGTAATTGCGCCCCACGCAGATGATCTTGGATGGACGAACCGGCGGGAGAAGCTGAGCCTGTTCGATGGGCAAGTGAGCCTCACCGCGCTGGAATTCCCCGAAGATATCCCCGCCGATCGCGCCGATTTTGCCTTCGTACACCCAGCCGGGTTGAGGGGGTTCTGATCCAATCTTGTAGCGGACGAGTTGCATGAATATAGTCTATCACAATTACGCGACAGCGCGCAAACGTATTTATGAGTTCACTGAAATATCTCCTGTTGTAGTTTTTTTAGTGGATTCACACTTGTAAGGCAAAGCGAATTCAGGGTAAAATGTCCCTTATCCGGGCGGATAGCTCAGTTGGTTAGAGCGCCTCTCTTACACAGAGGAGGTCGCAGGTTCGAGTCCTGTTCCGCCCACTGCGATGCCTCAGGGATGGGGTATTTTATTAGTTAACGTAAGTTTTGCG
>VGOC01000088.1 GCA_016865865.1 Chloroflexota bacterium | reverse complement strand
GCCCTGGCAGCCCTGCGAACCTTGGTACTCAATGGCGGTTGGGATTTGTACTGGCAGAAACATCAGGTTTTGCCTCTGGCTATTCCAATCACTACATGACTATCCCATCGCTTTGGCGCGCTAACTTGATTTTCGACACCGCAAACAAAACATTGACGAGAATTGGGTAGTTTCAGCATTGAGGGCAAAAAGTTTCGATGAGTAATTTCATGTTGCCGCCCACGGGATACAAGATCGGGCAGGTGGCCCCATGAGCGATATATTCTTGCACTTTGGCGACGGCCTCATCGGGCGTGCCGGAGGCGGTGATGCGGTAGATCAACTCCTCTGGCACGAGATGCTTGGCGGTCTGGATTTGCTCGTGCGTCGCCGGCCAGCCGAGGATGGACTGAATCTCGGCGACGGTATCATTCGATACACCGGAGGCTTTGGCGATATGCGGCTGCTGGGCCAGATATTGTGTCAACAAGACGCGGGTGGCGTCTATAGCCATATCGTGATCGTGTTCTACCGAGCAGACCACCAACTGAGGACGTTCGAGGTCATCCATGCTGCGCCCGGCTTTGCGCGCGCCCGCGGCCAGATGATCCATGGCCACATCGTTGTATTCGACCGGCACGCAGTAATTGAGCACGATGCCATCGGCGATCTCGCCGGCCAACTCCATCATCTTCGGGCCGGTGGCGCCAATCATGATAGGCACATTCCGCGGCTCGCGCCGGCCATGAACGACATCCAGCTCGATGTTTTCGACGTGATGGAATTCACCATGAAAAGTCACTCGCTCCATATTCAGCAGTCGCTTGAAGATTTCGACGGTTTCGCGCATCGCCTGGAGGGGATTGCGCCGCTCGATGCCGACGCTCTTCGCCAGCGGGTCCCACCAGGCGCCGATGCCACAGATGATACGATTGGGCGCAAGGTCATCGAGGGTCAAAAACGTGGAAGCCAGCAAACCGATGTTGCGCGTCCAGTTGTTGATCACACCGGAGCCGACGTGGATGCGCTCCGTCGCCGCGGCGTACGCGGCCATGGGGACGATTGCATCCCGAACCAGCCGGGATTCAGCCTGCCACACGGCCTCAAATCCCATCTCCTCGGCGTAGCGCACACAGTCAACGCCATCGCGGATATCATGAGCATCTTGTAAATATAGTCCTACACGTTTTATTGTTCACCTCTCTACCAAGAATATCCAATACCCAATCTCCAACTCAACCTCCACCTATAATCGTTTCCACATCTCTGGGGCAAGTTCGCGCGAGCGAGCCGCAATCCGTTCTTCATCCATGGTAAGGATTTCCTTGTTCTTCATCAACACCTTCCCCCGGCAGACCGTGGTATCAACATTGGCGTCTGTCAGCCCGAAGATGAAGTGCCCCAAGAAATTTGCCTCGCTCAACGGCGTGGGGGGATGATAATCCAAGATGGCTAAATCAGCCGGTCGGCCTTCGGCGATCTCGCCCAGACGCAGGCCAAACTGCCGTTCGGCAATCTCGGCGTTGTTCTGCAACAAGAGTTTAGGAGCCTCCATGAAAGCGACGCGAGGATCACGATTATCCAGGCGATGGAGCAAGTAGGCGCAGCGCATCTGAGAGAGCATATCCGAGGCCATGCCGTCCGTCCCCAGCCCAACCAGGACGCCCTTCTTCAACATCTTGAGCACCTGGGTGACTCCTACGGCGTTGTTCATGTTCGATTCGGGATTATGCACAACGATGGTCTCGGTGTCAGCGAGAAGCTCCATTTCGGCTTCGTCAACGTGAACGCAGTGGACGAAGATGGATCGTTCCCCGGAAACGCCCAGGTTGTGCAGGCGATTGACCGTTGGCAGACCGTATTTGGCTAGCGAATCTTTGCGGTCAGCCAGGTCTTCGGCAACGTGGATATGACAGCCCACGCCGGCGTCGTTGGCAATCCCAACGCACTTCTCGACGGTTTCATCCGAGACGGTGAACGAAGCATGCAGGCCCATCATGGCGGCGATCTGCCCATCGCCTTTGCCGATCTTCTTGATGAAGCGTTCGTTCTCGGCAATACCGCCGCCGGGCACGTTTCGGTCTGAAACTTCGTAGCACAATGAAGCCCGCAGGCCAGCTTCGCGGACGGCATCTTCGATGAGATCTAATGAGCCATCGCGATACGATGGCGAGGCATGGTGGTCAATGATGGTGGTCGTGCCGTTGCGAATACACTCGATCAGGGGGATTTGCGCTGACAGAAGCACATCTTCTTTTGACAGGGCGTAGTCCAGCTTCCACCACAGCCGCTCCAGCACTTCGACGAAGTTCGATGCAGGCTCCCCTGGCGGGGCCATGCCCCGCGCCATGGTCGAATAGAAATGGTGATGCGCACAAATGAAACCTGGCAGGATGATCTTCCCGTCGCAGTCAACCACTTCGGCCTTTGGAAAGCGTTTCGCCATCGCGCTGGCGTCGCCGATGGCGACAACCCATTCTCCTTCGGCGACGACGGCGCCATTCCACAACAGCCGGTTCTGTGAACCGAGGGTGGCGACAATGCCATTTTCGAATCGAATGGTCATGTTTCTCTCCTTTTCATGATAAAACCTGTGAGGTCTCGATTTTCTCTATCAGTGTTCCTGCAACATCGAGAGTTCTGCTGGAGTTCTTTCTCTCATCGCGATAGCGCACACGAAGCACTTCTTGGCGCAGATCGAACAACCGATACAACGCGCCGCGTCTGAATGAGGCTGCCCCTGATCGTCGAGATGGATGGCGAAGTAAGGGCAACGGGCGCAATTTCCGCAGGACACGCACAGATCGTAGTCGAAGGACGAGAGCTTCTTGACCGGGGACAATTCCATGAAACCGGTGATCGGGTTGGGCTGCGCGATGCCGATCAATTCTTTCATTGATTTGATGCCACGCTCCTGCATCAAGAAAGCGGTGCCGGATTCTAGCTCTTTGATGATGCCATAGCCGTGTTTCATGGCAATCGTACAGAATTGGACGTTCTTGACGCCCAGGGCCAGGAAGTTCATAGCAGCCTTGTAATCCATCGGGCCGCCGTTCCCCGAGATCATCACCCCATGCGGAACGGCATTCGCCAGGGTCAGGTACGAAATCGGGGCCACGCCCTCGCCGCTCATGCCGACGACCACGCCCTCTTCCCAGGGCGTATTCCCATTCCGGGAGCGAAAAGCCAGAGTCGGGAAAGTGTTCGCCAGCGTAATGCCAGCCTTCTTCTCCGGGTAGCGTTCGAGCACCTCGCGGATCGCCCAGATGATCGGCACGATCGAAGTCACCGCCGCGGTCAGCTTGAATAGCTTGGGAACATCGCCATCCCCCACCTGCATGATCCAATCAATGATCTTGGCGGTCAGGGCCGCATTTTGAGAGACGATATCGCCCTCAGTGCCATCTCCTCCCTGGGGGCAGGACAGGGAATACTCGATGCCCATTGCGCCTGCTTCTTCCAATTTCTTTGTATTCGACTGCCAGCCGGAAGAGTCGGTTTCGTCGTTGCCGGTTACGGGACCGCCCGTCGAAGCGATCGTCAACCGATCCGGCCACTTCTCGATCAACTGCTCGACCTCGCGACAAACCCGATCCAATGGGTGGCCAGAGACGTTGTCGCAGTTTCCGTAGGTGTACTCGCCAAAAGTGACCATGTACTCCGAGGGGATATGGATGGGGACATTGTCGAAGGAGGTCTTCATGATACCGCCAGCCCAGCCGGCCTCGTAAGCGGCGGTCATCTGCGCCAGGCCATCCGTTGGGGGGGCGGCGGAGAGTAAATACGGCGCGCGGATCGGCCTGCCGAAGAAATCCGTTTCCAGGGATACGGGAACAGGGTTGTAGCCGGGCAAAAGGAAGGTGGATTTGGTGGCCTTCTCGATTTTGGGGTTGGGTTTGCCCTGCAAGTAGGCGTGGATTTCGACAGCAGCATTCTTTCCAGAGGCCACCGCTTCGACGACGGTCTTGGGGCCGGTGGCCATATCGCCGGCATAGAAGAGACCCTTGACTTTTTTGCGATCCAGGAAGGAGCGCATCCCAATCGCTATGACGACATCGTCAATGTCCATGCGGAGACCCTCCGTGCCGGGCACATCTCGCACATTCGCCGGGCTGAAGGGTTTGCCCTCAGGCAGTTCGACTTTGATCGTTTCGATTCCGACGTCATCTGCGATCCTGGTCACGCGGATGCGGCCATTGACCTCGATATCGTAATCTACCAGCTCCTGGCGTTCTTTGGCCGTGAGAGGCATCTCGGAGATTTTCTCGAGCATGAAGAGTTCGACGTGTTGCGCGCCGCGCTTTTTCGCAGTCGTGGCGCAGTCCAAAGCAGTAGCGCCGCCGCCGATCACTGCTACCCGCCCATCGAGAGTATTTTCTTCCGGCGTCGAGAGCAGGTCAACCATCTCGATCGCCATATATTCATTCTCGATCCCAAGCTGGTTTGGTTTCCACAAGCCTGCTGCGACGCAAACCGCATCATACCCCTGGTCGAGCAGCGTCTCTGGATCAGCGACGGCCGCGCCCAGCTTGACTTCGATCTCGCCCAAACTCAATACGAATTCGATGTCCGTCTCCATGATCTGTTTGTCGAGGTGATGGTCAGGGATGAGGGCCATCATGCCGCCAAGTTGCTCTCCCTTCTCGTAGATGACGACCGCGTATCCAAGCTGGGCTAACGCTGCAGCCGCCCCGAGGCCGGCAGGCCCGCCGCCAATTACCGCGACTTTCTTGCCATTCGGTTTCGCAACGGCATATCTGGGGATGCCGCCGAGGCGTTTCGCCATTTCGACAATCGTGGCCTGGACTTTAGGGATGTCAATCGAGCCATCGAATAGTTTGCGCGAGCACGCCGCCATACAATGCGTATCGGGACACACCGCCCCGCACACCCCGCCCAGCGGATTCTTGCTCATGATCTCTCCTGCTGAACGCTTGAAATCCGATGGACTGCCTCCTCGGGCGGCCATGATGAAATCGAAAGGCGAGCAGTCAGCCGGGCAGGCTTTCTGGCAGGGTTTCTCCTCACAGTATTCACAGCGCTGTAGCTCAGTTTTCAATTGGGCTGGGGTCATAAAAAAAGCATCCCCGTAAGTTTTGCTCTTCATAATCAATACTCCGATAGTTACGATAACTGCAGACTCTCCTCCAAAAGCATCAAGTCATCTGGCACATCCAAATCCAGGGTGAGGGAAGGCAGCTCGCAAACTTCCAAACGCGCGCCCGCGCGGCGAGCAAGCTCGCAATGCTTCTCGAACGAGTCCTTGCCATAGTGATATTCGATCAACCCAGCCGGGCAGACCAACAAAGCATTGGTGCCCTCCTTTCGCCGGTCGGGAGCGACCACGACGACTGGCGGATCGGCGGCTCGCTCCAACATCATGCTCACGTCCTCCGAAGTGATCAACGGCAGATCCGCGGGCAAGATCAAAACGCCGCGCGTTTCATAGGTCTGGGCGACGATCGTTGCGCGCTCCAGGGCGACATTCAAATGAGAGTCGCCATTTTCGAGCACAGTGCGCGCCCCTAGATCGCGCGCTAGCGCCAAGGCCGCCTGATCCCTGCTGACGACCAGTACATGTTCGATTTCCGGTATATTTTTCAACGTGCTGATAGTATTTTCCAACAAGCGTCGATTCAAATCAGTACGCTCCTCCTCCGAAAACACGCCTGCCAGACGCGACTTCCCCCGGCGCAAGGGCTTCACGGGTACGATCGCCCAAATAGTCATCTATCGTTTCTGCTCCTTTCCTTCATCTCGCTTTCAATTTTATCAGATATCAACCGCTCGCAAAACTGAAGAACGTCATGCGCCAATCGGCGACGATCATGGGGAGTATTCATGATCGTATCTGTAACGAGGGTTTGGATGCCCAATTCTCGGATCGCTGTTTCTTGATCGGCATCAACTCTGTCGAACACAAATCCTGTGATCAGCTCTCGATAGTGTCGAGCGACGGCCAACGCCGAGGGCTGGATGCCCAATTCCGTGTACATCTTTGCCGCCGGACCTTTTATGGCTTTTCCGCTAATGATCGGGGATACTGCTACAACCCTCACCCCACCCCCCTGCACTCCCCCCTCTCCCAATTCATCGAATTCGTCGAGGATTGGTATTGGGAGAGGGGAGAGGGCGTCCTGCAAGGGCGGGGGTGGAGTTAAGGCGGCCATAATCCCTGGTACTGCTAGAATGGGACCGATACTCACCCAGGGGTTGGAGGGACAAATCACGACCAGATCAGATTCCCGGAAGGCATCCAGCATCCCCGAGACAGGTTTCGAACGCTCGACATCCTCGAAAATAAATCCACTGACGCGCGGCTGGCACTTGCGTTTGACGAAATATTCCTGAAAGGGCAGAAGGCCCTCGTCGGTAGCGACCAGCGTTGGAACAGGATCGTCGCTCATGGGCAGCACCGTTGGGCCGATTCCCCAGGCATTACAGAAATCCCTGGTGATTTCACTGAGCAATCCGCCCTCCCGCAAACGCCTGGTGCGCTCGAGATGCAATCCGAGGTCACGGTCGCCCAACCTGAACCAGTCTTCGCCGCCAAGGGCTGACACACTCTCGAGGACATGCCAGGTCTCGTCGGCGCGACCCCAGCCGGTCTCCGGGTTCGCCAACCCCGCCAGGGTATAACAAACCGTATCCAGGTCGGGGCAGATCTTCAAGCCCCAATGCTCGAAATCATCCCCGGTGTTGACGATGACCGTCAAATCGTCCGGGGGAAGACTCTGCGCCAGGCCATCAACCAGTTTCGCGCCGCCAACGCCGCCCGCCAGAGCAACGACTTTCATACCCTCGAGTTTTTTCGGTGAACACATATCATCGAAATAAATCTTCATCCTTGGGACGAAGCAGCTCGCCCAGGGATCCTTCCCGCAGCGGATAGGGAAAACCGCGCACATGCACAACCGGCGTCCCCTCGGCGGCTTGCCCCATCACCAACGAGGCTGCAGCCGCCAACTCATCAGCAACGCCGACCTGGGTGACCTCCAGCGCTCTATCGAATAAATCCGGCCAGCCGCGGAGATCAGCCAAGCCGGGCAGCCCAGAGAATCCGATCGAGATGCCAACGATGCCCAACCGCCAGGCGCGGCCGTGCGAGTCGATGATCATCACGCCAACCCTGGCGCCCGTTTCCACTTCCAATCGCTTCCGCAGCGCCGCCGCCGAGGCGTCGGGATTCTCCGGGAGCAATAAAACCCAGTCGCTCACCCCCACCCCTAACCCCTCCCTCTGAGGGGGAAGGGGACTTACGTTGGAATGGTCAATCCCGGCGTTGGCGCAGACGAAACCCAGCCTGTGCTCGACGATGATAAGCCCCGGGCGCACCCGCAGAACCTCCTTACTCTCTCGCAGAATCAACTCCACGAACCGGGGGTCTTTGTCTGTGCGAGCTGCTAATTCGAGCGCCCTTTCCGATGGTGTGATCGCCCCCAGGTTCACCATGCGCCCCTCGGCTTTGGACACGATCTTCTGAGCCAGCACAAGCGCATCGCCATCGTGAAGCGTAATATGTGAGGCGCGGAGCGCATCGTGGACGATCGAAGCGAGGTCATCCCCAGCCCGAATGAAAGGAATACCCGAGAGCGGAGTCAGTGTGAGTGTCATGTATACAGTGTTCCAGCGTCACGTGTTTGAGTGTCAGGTGCGCTGGTGTCGGGTGTATTCGCAGAAGCTTTGCGGGATACCAGATACCAGGCGCATGATAACTAAACACCCGTGATCCTGATGCCTGCTGTCTTACTCTTGTAATATTTGTTCATACTGACCAAAATCGCTGTCAGCCCTTCGACGATGATCGCGTTCTTCAGGGCGCCGGCGTAGCAGGCCCGCATGCCCGCCGCTTCGGTCAACCGAATCACCTGCCCGGCGGCGTCGAGATCATCGGCGCATACCAATACGTCGGCGTATATCGCCCCGCCTACTTTCTGCCTCAGCGCGTGGGCCGGGACATTTTGATAGGCGGCTACTACGCGGACGCCATCGCCCAGAATCTCTTGAGCGACTTCAGCCGCTGCTGGAGGCGCGGGTGGTCGAGGATCGCGGTAATCAATCCGGGCAGTGGCGTCTATCAGAATCTTTCCCTGAAGAGCATCTCTGAGACTCTCGACTGCCGATTGATGAGCCGTTGCGGTCACAGTCAGCACGCTGATATCGGCAGCGCGGGCGGCTGCGATATTCTGCAAGCCGGTGATCGTATCCATGCCAAGTTCAGCGTTCAATTCGACGGCTACTCGTTCAGCCTTTTCGACCTGCCTCGAGCCGATGATGACCTCATACCCCGCCGCAGCCCAGCGCAACGCCAGGCCGGGGCCTTCCCTTCCAGTTCCTCCAAGAACAGCGATGATTGGTTTTGTCATGAAAAATTATATATCCGTGCAATCCGTGTTGATCTGTGTACAGAATCTTGCTCTGTTTGTAAAGAATTTGCTCCCTCAAGGAGTTCAGGTGTGCGAGATCACGAATTGCTCCTGAAAAGGGTTTTCCAAAGCGCCTGGGACATGCTTCCGAACCCACTCGATGGCGTTCTTCCCATCAATCTGCAAGATACGACTGGCAAGACAGGCCAGGAAGGTGCCTGTGCGCCCTAATCCAGCTAAACAATGGATAGCGACATTCCGACCAGCGCGCAAGTGATTTTCCACGGCTTCCAACGTTGTATTCAACTCTGTAAGATATTGGGGCGTCCTGAAATCTTGTATCGGCAAGCGAATCACGTCCATGCCAGCAGAGTGATAGAACTCTGATAAGTCCCTGTGCGCATGGACCAGATATTCCTGCGGCTCGGTGAGCACCACGACAACATCCACACTGCGCTCCAGGTATGCGTCCCAAACTTCGTTCAGCGGATCGTACATGCTGAAAGGCATCGGGCTGCGATAGGCTTTGCCTTCCAGGCCAAAAGGAAGTTCAGTCACAAGGGAATCTCGCAGGGGATCTCCATTCGATAATTCCCCATCACGGATTTCCTGCCTGGTCATTTCAGGTAGTGTATTGGTAGGTTTATGTTGGTTCATAGGATCGGCGCCATGCACAACACAAGAATGGCGGCACTTTTCGAGGGGTGATTTCTCTTGACCCGACGCCGTCGCAACCCAATCGGTGGATGCGACGACCGCCGATCCGAACGAAATCAATTCTATCACATTCCCCGGTTCTTTCAAAAACCGATACCCACAATTTCCGAAAAATCATTATAATTTCGTAACTACTCAGCCAAACGGGGAAATTCCCGAAAAAAGGGTGTGCGAACGCAAAGCGGCTGCGCCCCCTTCGCACACCCTTTTTTCGGGCTAATCCGTTCGATGGCTGAGCAGTTACATAATTTCTCAGTGAACTCATCAGTGAGTTCCCTGAAAAAAACTTATGGATGAGGATCCTCTACTCGTAGTTTTTTCAGGGGACTCGTCAGTAGATCACGAAAGAAATCGAATTATGAAAAATACCACAGCTAAATCACTCATCCCAGCGCTGCTCATCGGATTGACCTTCCTCTCCGCCTGCGCCTTCGACATCGCCACAGGAAACGCTACCCCAACGGTCACCGCAGACCTCGGAGGCACGATCACTGCCGCTGTCGAGACGGTGTATGCGCAGGTCACAGAAACAGCCCGCATCGCTGCGCTTTCGGCAACGGCGACCGCAACTCCCACAATGACCGCCAGCCTGACCCCCAGCCCTACCCCAACCGACACGCCAACCGCCAGCGAAACCCCGACGGAAATCCCAACCGCTACCGCCACCGCCAAAACAGACGGATATATCCCAGAGGAAGCGATCGTTGCCTATTTCGTCAGCGTCGGAGCTGGAGGACAGGATGGATGCGGCGATTCGTTGATTCCCGTGATGACCGGACACCACAAGTCTGGCAACACCGAAGAAGATTTGAAGATTGCTCTCAACTACCTCTTCTCGATTGGGCGATATGTGCTGGGCTTATATAATGCCACCTATCCCTCCAGTCTGCGAGTTACTACCATTGATTTTCGACCTGGCAGCGGCGTCGCCGTTGCTCAGTTGGATGGCAGCTATGTCCCACCGGCAACCAAGTGCGACGCCCATCGGTACCACGACCAGGTCTGGGCTACAGCCTACCAGTTCGATGATATCAAAGATTTCACCCCCCACGTCGGCGGCTCCCTGCTTGGCGACCGTCTATACGCCTCCATGCTGAACGCCGCCGACGAATAGATTCCTTTTGGAGGTCAATTCTGACTATGTCTCATCCACGATCCCTTGCACTCGAATATGCGAAAGAACACAAGACTCGCTTCCTCGATGAGTTAATCGAATTCTCGAAGATCCCCTCGGTTTCTACAGACCCCGAACGAAATCCAGATATTCGAAAAGCTGTCGAATGGCTTGCGGAGCATTTCGAAGACGTAGGGTTGAGAAATGTCGAGATCTATCCTACGGACGGGCATCCCGTGATCTATGGGGATCACCTGGACGCAGGGCCAGAAGCGCCTACGGCGTTGATCTATGGCCATTATGACGTACAACCCGCCGAGCCGCTGGACAAATGGGATACGCCGCCCTTCGAGCCTGTTGTCCGCGGCGAGAATCTGTACGCCCGCGGCGCAACCGACATGAAGGGGCAGGTGACAGCCACGCTGAACGCGGTCGAAGCCATCCTTCGAACAGACGCATTGCCCATCAACGTCAAATTTATCATCGAGGGCGAGGAAGAGATTGGTTCCCCCAACCTGCCGAAATTCATCGCAGAAAACAAGGCGCTCCTGGCCTGCGATTTTGCCCTCAACCCCGATACCGGCATGGTCGCCCCCGATCTGCCCACCATCACCTATGCCCTGCGAGGTCTGGCGTATTTCGAGCTGCGCCTGTGGGGCCCAGACCACGATCTGCACTCCGGCGTATTCGGTGGGGCGGTCCACAATCCCGCCCAGGTGCTCGCCGACCTGATCGCCGGGATGCACGACAAGAAGGGGCGCGTCACCCTGCCTGGGTTCTACGACAAAGTCCGTCCCCTGATAAAAGACGAACGCGCAGAAATCGCCCGCCTTCCCAAGACGAAAGAATGGTATCTCGAA
>VGOC01000087.1 GCA_016865865.1 Chloroflexota bacterium | reverse complement strand
AAATTGCGCGAGATGGTAGTCATCCCTGAATTAGCCTATGTATATCCTGCTCAGTTCTGATTTCCTTGTTTTTTGTGCAAACTTTTCACTGTTAAGGTACTAACTTACGATTGCTCGATCTGACCTCTTCTTCGGCGCGTTTTTGCTCCGTGATATCGCGAACGACGACTAACAGACCGGCGGGCGCCCCCTTCTCATCGAAGAGTTCGGTAAGTCTCAGAGATAAAAAGATGCGTTCGATCCCCTCGCCAATCGAGGTCTCCATGGCGCCATTTCGAGCATATCTATCCTCGTGAATCAGATCATCCCAATCTGGAATCACCTCTTCAGCCAAACGACCGATGACTCCTCCCTCGGCATCGTCCAGGTATGCCAGCGCGGCCGGGTTAGCATCTATGAGGCGACATTGATTATCGAACACAAATACGCCATCCTGCATCCGCTCGATGAGCATATCCCGGGCGATGGGGACGATATCTAACGAACGATTTCGGAATAACCAAAAAGCGATGATTATACCCCCAAAGGCCAAAACGATGTAAGCAGGGTCGAACAGCCCAAAAAGTTTTATCCCAGCCAGTGAGAGAGCAATGCCGATGAGAGGCGCTACGACGCCTAGAGCAACCACCAGAACCCGCGGTGGGGAAGGCTTTCGTGTACGGTACAACCTGGAAATCATAAGCAACATATCGTGTGAGAAATTCCTTGGCGACAGAGACCAATGACCGGGACATTAAATTCGAAGACTATGCCCTCCATGGCGTCTCGGAGTATTGGATCATTGACCCGAAGAAGGATGAATGTATCGAGCAGTATATCTTGCGCGACGAATCCTATGAGTCTCTAGTCGAAGTCAGAAGTGGTGTTATAGCCAGCCAGATCATCGCGAGCTTCGAAATCCCTGTGTGCGCTGATATACTTCTATCCGCTGATAATCCCTTTCAGAATATTGCCGCCGATCCCAGCCATGCCGCGCGACTCATCGCCACCCTGGCTGAATGTCAGACCGCGTTTGATGCGGTCCACCAGCCGTGAGAAGGGCAGGCTCTGTAAGTAGACTTTGCCAGGGCCGGTCATCTTGGCGAAGAAGAGACCCTCGCCTCCGAAGAGGGCATTCGTGAACCCTCCTACGAATTGGATGTCGTAATCAACCGTCGTCGCGAAGGCTACGATGCAGCCGGTATCCACGCGCAGGGTTTCGCCTACACCCAAGACCTTTTCGATGACTGTTCCTCCAGCGTGGGTGAAGACCATCCCATCGCCTACCAGGCGTTGCAGGATAAAACCCTCGCCGCCGAAGAACCCTGCTCCCAGGCGTTTTGTAAAGGCAACCTCGATTTCCGTCCCTTGGGCGGCGCACAGGAACGAATCTTTCTGGCACAGCACCTGGCCATTGAATTGATCCAAATCGAAGGCCACGATCTTTCCGGGGTAGGGGGCCGCAAAAGCGACATGACGCCTGCCTTGCCCGGTGTTCATGAAGTTGGTGATGAAGAAACTCTCACCGGTGACCATACGTTTCAGACCTTTGAGAAGACCTCCGCCGGTGCCAGTTTGCATCTCGATGTCGTCTTCCATGTAGGTCATCGTACCGGCTTCGGCTCTGACGCCCTCGCCAGGATCGAGCTCGATCTCGACCAGTTGCAGGTCGTCGCCGTAGATTTTGTAATCAATTACGTCTGCCATCGTTGCCTCCAAAAGATAAGATACTCATTTCGTAACTACTCAGCCAAACGGAGAAATTCCCGGAAAAAGGGTGTGCGTGGGGGTGCTGCGCACCCCCACGCACACCCTTTTTTCGGGCTAATCCGTTCGATAACTGAGTAGTTGCCTCATTTCATGAAATTTTCAGTACTTCACGAAAACAGGATCAAAGACCCGTTGCTTCGGTTCACTCAGCACAGGCCTCGGGTCGCCCGGTGCTTGCACTGAGCGGAGTCGAAGTGACGGGCTTATGATCCTTTTCGTGATCTATTGATTATAGCATCTTTAAGATTTTTTTCGTGCTCATCGTGTCCTTCGTGGATTCATAAGGGTTCGAATTGAGCCGTGAAATGGCGCAGCAACTCTGGGGCGTAGGTGATGCGGACGCCGCGGATTTCATCTTTGCGCGCCATGATTCTTTCGAGGGTCCCGACAATATAATCCAGGTGTGCCTGGGTGTAGACGCGCCGCGGCAAGGCCAGGCGCACCAATTCCATCCTGGGGTGGATCATCTCGCCTGTATCCGGGTCGGGGTAAGCGAAGGCCACCGAGCCGAGTTCCACGCCGCGGATGCCGCCTTCCAGGTATAGCTGGATGGACAGCGCCTGCCCAGGGAATTCTGATTGGGGAATGTGGGAGAGCAGGCTCCCTGCGTCGATGTAGATGGCGTGGCCACCGGGGGGTTCCACGATGGGTATGCCGACCTCGAGCAGCCTCTCACCTAAATAAGCGGTTTGTCCCAGCCGGTAAGCCAGATAATCCTCGTTCAATCCCTCCCGCAGGCCGGTGGCCATGGCATCCAGATCGCGCCCGGCCAGGCCCCCGTAGGTCGGGAATCCTTCTCGCAAGATCAATTCGTTTTTCACGTTCTGGAAGAGTTCTTTGTCATTCATCGCCAGGAAGCCGCCGATGTTGACGATGGCATCTTTCTTAGCGCTCATCGTGGCGCCGTCGGCCAGAGCGAAAGTCTCACGGGCGATTTCCAGGGTGCTTTTATGCTCGTAGCCCGGCTCACGCAATTTGATGAAGTAGGCATTTTCAGCGAAGCGGCAGGCGTCTATGAAGAAGGGGATGTTAAATTCTTTATAAACGGCCGCCACGGCTTTGAGATTCTCCATCGAGACCGGCTGACCGCCTCCTGCGTTGTTCGTGATGGTGATCATGCCGAAGGGGATTTTCTCGCCCCCGACTTGTTCGATGAAGGCGCGCAGTTTGCAGATATCCATATTCCCCTTGAAGGGGTGCCGGTTCTTGGGGTCGAAGGCCTCCTCGATGACCAGGTTGGTGGGCCGCCCGCCGCGGGCGCGGATGTTGCCCTCTGTGGTATCGAAATGCATATTCGAGGGGACATATTGCTCCTTGCCTAGCATCACTGCGCAGAGGATATTCTCGGCGGCGCGTCCTTGGTGGGTGGGGACGAAAAAGCGGAAGCTGAAGATCTCGTCCATGGCTTCCGCTAGTCTGAAATAGGAATTTGCGCCGGCGTAGGATTCATCGCCTTCCATCATCGCGGACCACTGGTGCTGGCTCATCGCGCCTGTGCCGGAGTCGGTCAGTAGATCAATGAAGATCTCCTCAGCGCGCAGGCCGAAGACGTTATATCCTGCCCGCTTCAGCGCGGCTTCACGCGTCTGCCGGTCTGTCCTCTTGATCGGTTCTACCATCTTGATGCGAAACGGTTCGGGGGGATAGATCGCCATTCGATGCCTCCGTGAGATAAGATGCAAAATACAAGAAGCAAAGTGAGGTGTGATTTCTGCGGTTTTCAGTGTAGCACGCTTCGATTTATTGTTCCAGTGACAAAGGGCAGGTATAATGCAGCTAACATTGTGCTGTAATAAATAGGATAACCCCAGAATCTGAGATGCTAGAAATTGTCACCTTTCAACTCGGCCCCGTGATAACCAATGCTTACCTGGTAGCAGATAACAATACCAAAGAAGCCGTTGTGATTGACCCGGCCTGGGATGGGCAGATCATCCTGGCTGAGGCCCAGAAGCGCGGTTGGGCCATCCGCTGCCTCTGGGTCACTCACGCTCACTTCGACCACATGGGCGGGACGAAAGCTCTGGTTGATGGGCTGATCCCCGCGCCTGGGGTTGCCCTTCACCCCAATGATTTACCGCTTTGGAGGGCCAAAGGGGGAGCGCCATTTTTTGGCATTCGTTTTGACTCGATAACTGAACCAAACCTGATGCTCGAACACGGACAAAAACTACAGCTTGGCGACCACCCTGTCGAAGTCCGCCACGCGCCAGGGCATACCCGCGGGCATGTCATATTCTATTTTCCTGAAGACCGGGCCCTTTTCAGTGGAGATGTGATTTTCCAGGGTTCGGTAGGGCGGACGGATTTGCCAGGAGGAGCGTGGGATACCCTGCTTGCCAGCATCGAAACCCAGGTGCTGACCCTGCCGGATGAGACGAAGGTCTTCTCCGGCCACGGGCCAGCGACCTCGGTGGGGAGGGAGAGGCGGGGGAATCCGTTTTTGGGGTGAGGTTTCATACTTGCATAAAAAACACCACTGGTTGGCCCAGCGGTGTTTTTGTAAGGGGAATGTGGAATTTGGTTATGTAGGGTGGTGTAGGTTCAGATCATCGTGGCGCCTCTTTTTGGAGAAAATAGGTTGGTGATGGATGGGCTGCGATGGAAGAGCAATCGGGTGGTCACTCAAGGTGTTATAAAATCATGGTGCACCTCCAATTTCTATTTGCTTTTCTGAGATTTCTCGGCATGGGTGGGTGGTGTGATGGATGGCCTTCCTTTCGATTTATAGTTGAAGTACCCTCGATCCAATGGGATGCAGTGAACTTTGATGAGGTGTAACTTCCACCTGGCGTTCGCCCAAATTGGCGAGATCAGCAAAATGGTTGCAGCGGTGGCTATCGGGATCAGGTAATTTCCGCTATTAGGCAAGAGCATGGCCAATGGATGCAGACAGAGACAGGAGGCAAGAGAGAAGATAGAGAGGAGACAGATGAATTGTAGGTGAGATTTCGACATGATGATTTTCCTTTCTAGTGAGGTTTAGAGCATGGAACCAAAGTAGAAACATAGTGCGCAAATGGAGATGAACCCAATGATTGCCAGGATGCCCATGCAGCCGATGCCGGAACTCTGGGTCTGGTTTGTGTTTGTGGCCTGGCGCTGCATTTGTATGAGATCTAGTGCATCCTCATAACCGGCAATACGAGCCTTGGCAGTAAACAGCTTGATGCACAGAGCCAAGATCACGATCAGGCTAATTATTACCTTAGCAGTGAGATTCTTGTTTTTTGTGCAAGAATTTTGAGTCCGCTAATCTGCGCTAATCACCGCGAATAGCTCAGAAAGATTAGCGCAGATTGGCGAAGATTAGCGGATTCGTTTTCTCTCTTCCGGCTCGTCCGGGTTAGGAGTAAGATTTCCATTTTTACACCTCCAAAAAGCTGAGAATTTGGAAAAGGCGTTTTTCTTTTCGGATTAATGATTTGTTGTTGCCTTTATCTTATCCACTGTGCCTGACAAAGCCAATCAAGAATCTTTGCAGCAAGATGTCTAAACCCCTACGCGTGGCTGGTAAAAAACAAACGGGAAGGCAGTCTCGCCTTCCCGTTTGCTGACATTAACCTTTCAGAATGCTTATTGCAGATAGCCGTTATACTTCAACAGGCGCAGACCTTCCAGATGGAGCGCAGCGGGGAATAAAGCCTGGTAAATTTTGCAATTTGGCGATTGGCCGAAACGTAGGCTTTCCAATGGGCACCCCCCCGTGCAGCGGAAACGGTACAGGCAATCTCTGCAAGAATTTTTTTCTTCGACCGAGATATTGTGGATGTTGCCACCCGAAACCAGGGAAAGCAGATCGCCCTGGAGGGATTGCGCCACCGGAGCGTGAAGTTGCATCTGGCATTGGGCCAATTTCCCTTCGTGAGTGATGGCAATGTAATTTTGGCCCACGCCGCAGGTGTGCAGGTGCGCGTTCATCTGGGCGCGATCCAGCAAACCGTTCAGGAATGGCCGGGTGGGCAAATATTCTTCGAAAACTTGATAAGCCGCCAGCATCCCTTGAATGATGATTTCATCTTCCAATGCCAGTCCATTCTGGTTGTGTCGATGATCGGGTTGGCGATAGAAATTCAGGCTGACGGGCAGGTCACGGGTTAACGCCCACCGCACAGCATCTGCCGCGCTATTCGCATTCATCTTTGTGATAGTAATAGAAACAAATGGCGTCATGCCTTTGGGCAATAAAATCTCGTCTATCGTCCTGGCTACCCTCTCAAAGGTCCCGCTGCCATTTTTGCGGGGTCGCATCCGATCGTGAGCTTTGCCGAGGCCGTCTAAAGAGATCATCAATTTACACTGGTTCGCCAGGAACCACTCTACATCGGACGCGCTGATCCTTGTGCCATTGCTCAGCAGCACTTGCTCCAGTTCAATGCCCGTTTGGCGGGCAAGCGCGCGAGCCTTTTGCCCAAGTTTTTTAACCAGGCTAAAATGAAGCATAGGCTCACCCCCGGCGTATTTCAACTTGAGGCGGGGGAAACCGCGCTCCTGAGTGGTTTCGATCAGCCGCTCGACGGCTTCCAGGCCAGTATGCTCAGGCATGTATTCGGGGGATTTATGCACATAGCAGTAGAGGCAACTCAGGTTGCAGGCGTTGGTCAGGTGCAGCCAGGCGATCAGCGTTTCCGGGGGAGATGTCCGCAGTTTGAATTGCCCGCCGACAGGGACGATCAGATTTTCTTGGGCCAGGGTTTCGTCAACGGGATTTTCGAGGGGGCGCGGCACCCTGAAAGATTGCCAACGCTCCCAGGCGGGCGCGTTAAGCGCGCTGGGGCCGGCAGGCGTATACGGGCTGAAGGCCAGGTGAAATCCCCCAGGAAGCGAATCCGTATGCGTTCGCGGGGTCTGTTCATACAATATCCCCGGAGCAGATTCCAGCCGAGCGAAGCCAGTTTGCGATGGGCAGGCGCAGTCATTCTCCATCGCGAGTGTGTGGTCGAACCTCAAGATGGTCGCCCCATCCGGGCAGGCGCAATCATCTTCCATGGAGCTTTGTTCACCTGTCAGGACGATGGGCCGGGTGTGCTCACTGGCCAGCATGTAATTTTTCATGACTGTACGCCCTCTGAAAAACCAAAGCTATCCACAAGGAATTCGTGCAACTTGCCTAAATCGGTCGTTCGAAGTTGATCGATCTGGTAGCGTTGGCGCTGCTCGACCGCATATCGAGAGAAATCAGCCATCTCCGTGAGGTTGAAACCCTTGAGGTAACCATAGAGCGAGTTATAGATCATGCTCAAAGCGCTGGAACGCGGCGATAACAATTGGGCATAGGCCAGGGCCAGGGTATAGTGTTCGACAGCATCATGGAGATGATCACCAGCTTCTGAGTCTAAATGGATCCTTTCTCGGCGTTGTTGGGCATCCTCTTCGGGATAAATCGCTTTGATGGCATCGACTCGTTTGCCAAAACGATCCATAGCGACACGACCGCGCAGCCCGTTGAGCTTGGCTAATTGTTGGTAGTTGTACAGCCCATCGCGGTCAGGCAGAGGCAAGTTTTCTCCTTCACGGATTCTGTAATCTGCAGGGACAATCTTTTCAGCCGATTCCAGCGATTCGAGGGTTGTTTCAAGGTCATCGAAATAGTAATGCGTCCAGCCAATATTAACGCATGCGTCTAATTCCAGGCGTTTATTGTGGATTTCCTGCGCCAGTTGAACGGCCTGCTCGAGGGAATTGAACGCATCGCGGTAGTGGCGCTCTCTGCGAGCGGGATCTTTGCTCCATTGGATGCGGTCACGCTCCAGGCAGCCGCGCTCGATCCAGGCCTCTACCCGCCGGAGCAATTCCTCGTGTTTGACGAAAATATTGACGGCCTCGTCGAGGGTTTGTTGGGCAATCTCCAAAATCAGCTCAGGCTTATCGCCGCGCAGGTGATGCGCTTCGCTGGTGGGTTTGGCCAGCCTTCGCAGGGCCTCGCCCAACTGCAACAGGGAAAGCCCCAGGCCGCGCGGGTCATTGGCCATGCGGAAATAAGCGATAGCAATGGCCGCCTCCACCCAGGCCAGATCGGGCCGGTTGTGATCGTTATCAATCAACGCCAGGGTGTTGTAAGAATACGCAATGGGCACCTCCGCTCCTTGTTTCTTGCGCAGTTCGAGCGCGTCCAGGCAGATGCGCCGGGAGCGGGAATAGCCGCGGTCGGAAAGCACGCGCGAAAGGTTATTCGCCGTGGTTGGCGCCATGTGCGGAAATTCGGTTTCTCGCATTTGGGTGAGCGCCCGGCTATAATAGCCAGTCGCCTGCCGGAAAGAACCCAACGTGGCATAACCGTAGCCGATGTAGTTGTAATACAAAGCGATGACGCGTTTGAGCTTTAGCTCGGCCGGGTGGCCTAGGAAGCCCTTTTCTCCACGATCTTCAAGCGCGATCTCATCTTGATTATGCCCTAGCAGGGCTTCGAGATTCTGCAAGGTTGTTTCCATGCCGCGAAGAGTTTTTTCTACTTCTGTCGATGTCATCAGACGAGCATAATCGCGCCACAATTCGCGCTGGCCGCGCGAGAAGGTGTGGTGCCAGGAACGTTCCTCGCGTTTTTTAGAATCAAGGGGATAGGTTTCTTTTAGCACTTTTTCGAGCGCTTCATAAAATTCCAATGCTCGCTGATATGTTTTCCGTAGTGCGAAACGTTTGATCCAGTTGGTAATATCCTCCTGCAAAGCCACTCGTTCCAGAGCATGCAGGGTCGGTTCTCCGTGTACCCGGAGCGAGAGCCAGGGTTCCAATTTCCCGAATTCTTTCAGGGCATAGCTCCGCTCTTTCAGCACCTGCCAGAGTTCGGCCTGGATCAGGGCCTCGCTGCCAGGATTGCTAGCGATCCATTTCTGATCCGCTTGTTCGAAGGCCACATGGTTGAAGTTGCGCACAAAATCCCGCAGCAGGGCGTAGTGCAGGCTCTCCAACTCCCATTTGCCGATCTCGGCGCGCAACTGGCTGCGGTTGTTTCTCTCAGTTTCGGTCAGGTCGGGGAATTGCACATCTTTGCGCACGCGGGATGGCACCGTAATGTTCAGGCGGCGCTCATCTTCAGCCTGAGTTTCGGTCAGTTCTTTCAATCGTTTTTCGTGATGGTAGTGCGCCCAGGCTTCCAGCTTTTCGTAAAACTTCTGGCGGGCTTCCTGTTCAGCCAGACAGGTTTTGTCAGATTTACTGAGATGATGGGTGTAGATGCGATAGATCTCGTCTTGTAAACCGATCCGGCCATCGGGACGCCGTTTGACGATGGAGAGTCTTTTCAAAGCGTCCAGCGCTTTCTGAATATCTTTTCGGCTGTCATCCAGGGCGCGCTCGGTGCGGGCGCGTTCCAGCCAGTCTGCGGGCGGCTCTTTGGGTTTGCTGAGCAAAGCGTACTGGAACTGCTCGACATCCAGGCCGCGCGGCGCCCGCACCAGCGCTTTCAGGATTTCACTGCCCTGGCTGGGGCGAGAAAACAGAAGATGGATGAAGCTGGCCTCGATTTCTTCTTGAATGCTTTCCAGGGTACCTTCTTGCTCGGCGCGTTTGGCGGCTTCGGGTGTATCTTGCAGCCGTTCGGGAATGCGTTGCGCATCAACGATCAGGTCAGTGTACAGCGAAAGGCGGACGGGTTGGCCACCCGTATAGGTGTGCAGCGTTTCCACCCGGGCCTCATCCGCGGCAATATTGAGGATGGTTTCGGCCACTTCGTGGCTTACGATCTGGTCTGTTTCCCCATCTATAGGGATATCGGCCAGCACTTCGAGGAAAGCCTTGGTATCTTCCAAAGAAAAAGGCCCGATTTCCAGGCGATGGATGGTGCTTTTGGGATTTTCGCCGGCGGCTTTCTCAATGGCATCGAAGAAAGCTGTTCCCTCTTTGCCGCGCCCGGCCAGCAGCAGGGTGGTGTTGCAGAAGGTGCCCTGGCGGATATGCCCGATGAGCCATTGGTAGGTGTAGAAGGCCATATCCGCAGCGGTCAGCAGGCCGCGCTCCAGCAGCCATTGCGTGCCGCCGATGGGGAAGAGCCGTTCGACGGTGTCCAGGATCAATACGATATGTTGTATTTCGGCGTTGGCCTGGAAATCCTGGATAAAGGCTTCTTCGGCAGTTTGTTCGAGGGCCTGGATATATCCATAATCCCCCATGTAAAACTGCTGGCTCTGGAATTGATTGAAGGCGGTATCATAATGCGGGAATTTGATATTCCCGCCCGCCCCCACCAGGGCATCGCGGATAGCTTGCATGAATTGAACGCGGGCGTAGAGTTGAGGGGTTGCCATGTCAATCAAGTCACCAAAAACTGCATTGCCATGGTTCGTCCAATCCCATTCCGGTTGTTTCACTGGCACAGCTCCCCGGTTTTCGGGTTTACGCGTCCGCCAGTTCCCCCCGCGCCAGAGCACCTCCTCGACGAGCCTGGATTTGCCCATCCCCCCTTTCCCCCTGATTAGCACAATCTGGCAAGTATCTTGGGGGGCATCGTAAACAGCCTGGTGGATTTGCCGTAATTCTTTCGTCCGGTTAACCAGATAAGGGGTGCGCTGGGCGGCGGGAAGCAATGGATTATTCATAAGTAAGAATCCCTTTCTAGTGGCGAAGTTGGCTTAATCGGTGATTTCGCGTAACAGCTCTCGTAAGCCCGAGACGATTTGGTGGATGTTGTCTTCATGTTCGATTAACCCCAGATCGAAAAAGCGTTTAACTCGATTATCCATGTAGAAATTAGGCATCCCGAAAAGTTCCTCGACTGTGGTTGAAGACCATTGATCGGGGAGTTGGTTAGCCATTTGATAGATCATTTCGAATTGATCGGGGTTTAGCATTTCATAGCGCGGATTTCCCTGCGAATCCGGGCGCTCGATGGCCTCTTTGAAGCAATCGTGGAAATCCTGGTTTGTCAGTGGTTGCAAGCCAGGAGAATTTCTATTGAAACCTTTCTGAAACAGAATCCGATTGATCAAAGGGACGTTCCATTGATAGCGCTTTTGCTTCATCCAGGCGATGAGTTTTTCGTTTGTAGGTGGGCTGCCGGGGAAGAGCAGCCGAAATTGGCTGACTGCAAAATCTTCATCTACAGTACCAACACGGAATGGCGGTTTTGATTCGTTGCGTCGAAGAGCATCCCCTTCGAGGGTCCAGTCGTCGCGATAGGCCAGGATCATCCGAACGCACGGGCGGCTGACGAAAGGTTCTAGCACCCGCTTGCTAAAGGCCTTGGCCTGTTTTTCGGTGATTTCATCATAACCATCAACGATGACGATGGGATCACATTCAAATCCGCAATCACAGACAATTTCTACGAGCTTCTCGATGATGACAATGAGATCGGCGGTATGATCGATCAAATCCGGGATATCACAGAATCGCTCTGCCCTTTTCCAGGTTTCTTCGAGGCATTCATGAGCAAACGTACTGTTGATAGGGTCTTGTTCGTTGCCGCGATTTATCCATTCCAGGACGTTCAACCAAAGCAGGAAGCATCGGTTGTTCAATTCTGACTCGAGTTTTTTTAGAACCCAGGTTTTCCCGCTGCCCGGAGCGCCGAGCACCGATTTGACGCGCTTTTCCTGCGGGGTATCGAGCCATTTTTTTAATTCTTGCAATGTAACTGGGCGATCTACAAATTTGCCAGGGTCAAAATCAGAGGTCATGCGTTCCTCCCCAACGAGTTATCCATAGTACCTTAACAGTGAAAAGTTTGCACAAAAAACAAGGAAATCAGAACTGAGCAGGATATACATAGGCTAATTCAGGGATGACTACCATCTCGC
>VGOC01000086.1 GCA_016865865.1 Chloroflexota bacterium | reverse complement strand
CGATCTGGAAAAGAATCTCAATGAATTGTCGGCGTTGTATGATCTGGCGCAGAAGACCGCCTCTAGCCTGGATGCGGAAGAAGTCCTCCATATCGCTGTACATTCCCTGAAAGAGGTGTTAGCTGTGCGAGCTGTGTCCGTTGCGCTCCTCGATCCCGATACGGGGACTCTGACATTGGGCGATTCGACAGGGGTGGATAACCTGTGGATCAAAGATTTCCGATTGAAGGTAGGCGAGGGAGTCAGCGGAATGGTGGTCGAGACCGGCCAATCTCATTACGTGCCTGATACTCACGCTGTTCCGGATTTCAAGTTTTTTAGTCGAGATGTGCGCTCCCTGCTGGTCGTTCCACTCAAGGCGAAGGATCGGATTATTGGCACATTATCAATTGACAGCGATGAACCCAACGCGTTTACTGAACACGACGAGCATCTGTCGACCATCGCAGCCTCTCATATTGCTGTGGCAATCGAAAACGCGAAGTTATTCAGCGAGGTGCAACAGATGGCCATCACGGATGGACTGACCGGCGTGGCGAATCGACGGGCGTTCGACATAGCCTTGCAAAACGAAGTCATGCGCGCCATCCGCTATGGGCATCCGCTCTCGCTCATTTTCCTGGATATAGACGATTTCAAGATTTTCAACGATACCTACGGCCACCCGGCTGGGGATGAACAATTGAAGGAGATCGCGAAAATTCTGTCCAGCAACGTGCGCCATCCCGACATGGTGGCCAGATATGGCGGTGAAGAATTCGTATTGCTCTTGCCGCATACCAGTAGAGATGGCGCATGCAACCTGGCAGAACGAATTCGGGTGACTGCGGTGACCAAAGCCAGAGAGTCGTTGCCCGGCAAAAAGATCACGCTCAAGGCTGGTTCTCCCATATTCGGATATACAGTCAGCATCGGCGTTGCAGCGATCTCCGATGACGCCCAGACGGGGGAGGAGCTTCTGCATGCGGCCGATAGGGCGGTTTTAGAGGCCAAGCGAACAGGCAAGAATCGAGTTTGCACTGCGTAATAATCTCTAATATATCGATGACGAATCATCGCCGCATCATCACACTCCTCGGTATCGGCACCGCGATCTCCCTCCTGGGCGATGCGACTTTATATACCGTCCTTCCGCATCCCGCGGTCGCCGCCGAAGCCGGTGTAAGCCTGGCCATGGTGGGGGTATTGTTAGGAACGAACCGGGCGGTGCGACTCCTGTTGAACGGGATGGTCGGCGTCCTGTATGACCGCATGTACCGCCGCGCTCTATTGGTCGCCTCGCTGGCGATCGGTTCCATTGCAAGCGTCTTCTATGCCCTCGGATCGGGATTCTGGCCTCTATTTGCGGGGCGGGCGATCTGGGGGCTGGCCTGGTCCTTGTTATGGATTGGCGGCAACGCTGTGATCTTGGATATCTCCACCGACGAGAATCGCGGTCGGTTCAGCGGCGCGTACCAGATGTGGTTCTTCGTAGGTATTGGGTTGGCGTCATTCCTGGGAGGATTGTTCACCGATCTATTCGGGTTCCGCTCTGGGCAGTGGATCAGCGCGCTCCTGATCGGGTTGGCTGCCTTGTTGTGGTTGATCCTGCTCCCGGAGACGCGCCAAAAGGAAATAGCGGGAAAAGATTCTCGATCCCAACCTGCTGGAGTTGTTCTCATCCCATGGCGTCTTGTGCTTGCGGCTTCGGCGCCTGTTTTCGTCGCTCGCTTCATTACCTGGGGGGTAGTTGCGGCTACTGCCATCCTCTGGTTGTCGAGTTTGATGGGCGAGAGTCTCGAAGTGTTTGGCTGGTTCATCCCCATCGCGACATTGACCGGCACATACACCGCCCTCAGCATGGTAGCCGGCGTCAGCAGCGCTCCAGCGGCGGGATCCCTGTCCGACAGACTGGGGCGTCGCTGGCCTGTGGTTGCGCTGTCTCTGCTGCTTGGGGGCGCGGGAATCTGGCTGATGAGCATCCCCTTTGCGCCTGTTGCTTTGATGGGCGCTTTACTGGCGCAGATGGTAAGCGGTGGAGTGGAAACCCTCGTGCCAGCGATTATCGGCGATCGCGTCAATGGGAGATCACGTGGGCGCAGCCTGGGGTTGATCTACACGTTCGGGGACCTGGGGGCTACCCTCGGCCCGGTCGTGGCCCTTGGCATCCTCAATCGAAATTGGTTGACCGTGGGAGAGATCTACAAAGCAGCCGCGCTGTTGTTGGTCCTGGTGGGGATTTTCGCGGTCACGCAAACTCGGCGGTAACCTCTATTACGATTCTCTCAATACTCATAGCAACTCCCCCCAATGAATTCTCGCAAGACCGAATCGGGCGGCACGGGCGAATCATCCCATACAGGGGTAATCTCCGCTAAAACGTTATAGAGACGTTCGGCGCGTTTGAAAGCATCCGCGCGCAGCGGGTCATCCTGGAATTCCTCTGCCCATCGAGCAAAATCGTCGAGCAATTTGTGGCTATACAGAGGCAGCTCATAGGGCATGGCGGTATTGATCAAATAGTCGGCGGCGTTGATATAGAGGATGATATTTCGCATCTCGCTGGCGCGGACATAATGCCAGTGCATCAGGGTTTTCCGCGGATCGTAGGCGCGGTGGGCAGCGTCCCGCAACATGCGTCGGATCAGCCTGATATCCGTCCAACGGATGTACTCTCCGCGGCGGTCTTTCATTTGAAGCAGAGGTTCCAGGTAGAGAAAATACTTTTGTTCCGCAGGAATTGCCTGGGTCATCGCGGGGAATAATCCGTGCAGGCTGTCTATCAGGATGATCTCGTTCTTTGCCAGCTTCATCGGCGTGACATCGCTCTGCCGCTGCCCGGTCTTGAAATCATAGTAGGGGATCATGACCTCCTCGCCAGCGATGAGCCTCTCGAGGTGTTCGTTGATCAGGGGCAGATCGAGCGCCTGCGGGGTTTCGAAATCGTAATCGCCGAACTCGTCCTTGGGATGCATCTCCAGGTCGAAGAAATAATTATCTACATTGAGGGTGACCAGCTTCAGCCCTCTTTGCTCTAACCCCATAGAAAGTTTGATCGTGGTAGTCGTCTTGCCCGAGGAGGATGGCCCGGTGATGACCACGACCTTCAAAGCCTCGCCGCGTTCGGCGATCTGCCAGGTTGCATTCTCGACATCCAGCTTATAAGCGCTCTCCGACTCGTTCACGATCGCCGGGAACTCTCCCTGGGCGATGCGAGTATTCAATTTCTCGACTGTATTGAGATGATGATCTACAGCCCAATTCAGAACATACCACAACTTCGCCCAAGGGATATTCCCAGATGGTCTGGACTGCCGATTGGCGCTTTCCGAACGGCGGCGGGCTCGCTCATGGCGGTAGAGGATATAGTGCTTGGCGACTCTGGCATGCCCATTCTCGATGAGCACTTTTTCGACCAGGTCCTGGATCTCCTCGATGTGGGGGGAATGGCCGGGTGGGCAGTTCTCCTCGAGCAGCCGCACCACTTGCTGGCTCAGATCCTCGGCAATCGAACGGTCGCGCCCTCCCACCGACACCGCGGCGCGGTAAATCGCGTTGGTGATCCGCTCCGGGGTAAATGGCACAATCGCGCCGCTGCGCTTGACAACGTAGCTGATTTTACTCATACACGCCCCCTCGTTCAGGAGTTTTTTCAGTGAACTCAAACATGAATTATGCAACAGAACTTGTCGATGCGACATATGGCTCGATGTTATCCAGCTGCAGAGCTTCTGCTTGCTGCGTGTGTGATATTCATCGGAATGAGAAATTCTTCGCGTAACATTTCGCCTGGATGTGTTGGTACTCGATTTGAAGGAATTCTAACCATTTTTTTCTCTACCTTTGCACTCAATATATCACGGAACTCATGCTATATCAATTGTGAGTCTGTAGAGGATTCGGGGCGGCATATATGGGGGTGCGTGCTGCGCACGCACCCCCATATATGCCGCCCCGCCCCCTCGTTCGGGAGTTTTTTCAGTAAACGGGGTTCTAGGATAACAAGAGGGAACCAATCTATACAATCCAACGTCTTTATCGCTATAATATGAATACCAATGTTCCATTTACGCCACAAGGGAGGGCTGTGATTATGAAACACGCTCTGTTCTTTAATCGTTTGCTGAAACCAGCGCTCAACGCTGGTATCTTGCTCGTGACAATTTCTGCCTGTTCGCTGCCTCGCCTGGGGCCAGGGGAGGACGTTACACCCCAGCCCATCCCTATGGGGCAGGGGGGCACATCGGCTGAAACTGGCGCTGCCGTGACACCGGAGTCTGAAGGTGATGAGGAAGAACCCGACTTCACCATCACCCTGAGCGACGGCCAGGCCCAGCCCGAACAGGCGCAGCCTTTGCCCGTTGCTGCCGGCGAGCCGCTGCCCGAGGAGGAGGTCGCGCGCATCCTGGCGCGCCTGCCAGCCCTGACCGCGGAGGCCGAAGACATCCTTGATTTCAGGCTCCCCGATGAAGTCCTCCCACCGCCGCGCGCTGGGGAAACGATCCCCGAAACCTTCCCGCCCGTAGAAGAACTCGAGTCGGAAGTCATCGAAGCCGGGCCGCTGGAAGTCTTGCGCTACGCCCCGGAAGGGGCGGTCCCCATCGCGCCCTTCGTCAATATCACCTTCAACCAGCCCATGGTTCCCCTGGCGACAATCGAAGATTTAGCTGCAGAAGATGTGCCCGTGCAGATCGAGCCAGCCCTGACGGGAACCTGGCGCTGGCTGGGGACGAAGACTCTCAGCTTCCAGTATGACTCTGACCTGATAGACCGCCTGCCTAAGGCCACGGAATACACCGTGACGATCCCAGCCGGAACTCGCTCGGCGGTGGGCGGCGTTCTGGCTGAGACGGTGCAGTTCAAGTTCAACACGCCAACCCCCACGATGCAGCAATCCTATCCCTATTCGTATGAGCCGCAGCCCCTCGACCCGCTCTTCTTCATTTCTTTCGACCAGCGTATCGAACCCGCGGCGGTGCTGGAAACCATCCAGGTGACCGCCGCTGGCGAAGATATCGCAGTCAGGCTGGCGACCGAGGCTGAAATCGCCGAAGAAGAATCGATCAGCTATCTGGTCGAAAGCGCCGGCGAGGGACGCTGGCTGGCTTTCCGGTCGGATGATCTGCTGCCGGCCAATACAACCGTTGACGTCGTCATTGGGCCTGGCACGCCATCTGCGGAGGGGACGCTGGCGACCGAATCAGTCCAGAGTTACAGCTTCAGCACCTACGCGCCGCTGGAGATCGTCGAGCACGGCTGCTCGTGGTGGGGAGATGATTGCCGTCCTTTGCAACCGCTCTTCATCGAATTCAACAACCCCATTGATCCCGAATCCTACGAAGAGGGCATGCTCCGCATCGAGCCGGATCTGGCTGGCGCGGTGGTCAACATCCTGGGGAGCAACATCGAAATCCGCGGCATGACCGAGGGGCAGACCACCTACCGGGTCACTGTGGACGGAGAACTCCATGATGTGTTCGGTCAAACCCTGGGCGAGGCCGAGCAACTCAGGTTCGAGATCGAATCCGCCGAGCCTTTTCTGATCGGGCCGGACGATATTTTCGTTACGCTAGATCCCTCGGCTGCCGATCCTGTCCTCTCCCTCTACGTGATGAACTATGACCGGCTGTTGGTCGAGGTGTATGCCGTCGAGCCTTCCGATTGGCCCGATTTCATGGACTACCTGCGCAGTTATTATGAGTCCGACCAGCGCCGAGAACCGCCCGGCCGAAAGGTTGTTGATAAAACCCAACAGGTGGATTCACAGAGCGATGTGCTCACCGAAGTGGGGATCGAACTCAGCGAGGTGATGGAAGGTGATTTCGGCCATTTCATCGTCATCGTCGAGCCGCCCCGTGGTCTGTTTCAGGGAGACCGTTATTGGGAGACGGTGCAGGTCTGGGTGCAGGTCACGCAGATCGGCCTGGACGCCTTCGTGGATCACAGTGAGATGGTGGTCTGGGCCAGCGCCCTGCAGGATGGCGCGCCGTTGAGCGGCGTGGCGATCACCTCCGATGCTCCTGGAATGGAAGCTTCGACTGGCGATGATGGTATTGCGCGTTTCGCCATCCCTGCCTCTGGCGCAAATTATCTGGTCGCCAGCCAGGGTGAAGATCAGGCTCTGCTGCCGCGTTCGACCTACTACTGGGGCGGCGAAGTCTGGGTTCGCAGGGCGACCTCCGATGAGCTGCGCTGGTATGTCTTCGATGACCGTCAGATGTACAAGCCCGGCGAGGAAGTCCATCTCAAGGGCTGGCTGCGGCTCGTCGGCGGAAAGCAGGATGGCGATGTCGGTCTGGTCGGCAACGCTGTCAGCACGGTGAACTATGTCCTTTACGATCCACAGGGCAACGAACTGGTTAGCGGCGGCGCAGAAGTCAATGACTTGGGGGGCTTCGATTTCGTGATCTCTCTGCCCGAGAACGCTAACCTGGGATACGCCCAACTGTACCTGGCTGCACAAGGAAGCGTGGACGGATTGACCGGCGCGGAATATTACTATTCATTCCAGATCCAGGAGTTTCGCCGGCCGGAGTTCGAAGTGGCTGCCCGCAACGAGACCACCGGGCCGTATTTCGTCAGCGAGCACGCGATCGTCGCCGTTGCGGCGAATTACTACGCCGGCGGCCCCTTGCCCAACGCCGAAACGACCTGGTGGGTGACCTCGACGCCCACCAATTACACGCCCCCCAACTGGCCTGATTTTACTTTTGGTGTCTGGATGCCCTGGTGGTGGTGGGATTACAGCGATGAATATGAGGAAGGCACATCTGAGACATTCGGTGGGATGACCGACGCCGCCGGAGAACACTACCTGCGCATGGATTTCGAAGGCCCCGGCGACATGCGGCCGCACAGCATCCTGGCCGAGGCTTCGGTGATGGATGTCAACCGCCAGGCCTGGGCCGCGACGACCAGCTTACTGGTGCATCCCGCCGACCTCTACGTGGGTCTGCGCAGTGAACGTTACTTTGTCGAGCGGGGTGATCCCCTGAAAATCGAGCTGATCGTCACCGATCTAGATGGAGTTGCCATTCCAGATATATCCATCGAAGTCGCCGCCGCCCGCCTGGAGTGGATGTATCGGCAGGGGAGCTGGCAAGAAGAGGAAGTAGACATACAGGAATGTTCCCTCGCCTCGACCCTGGAGCCGGTTACATGCACCTTCGAGACCCCCATCGGTGGCCGCTACCAGATCACCGCCATCGTCACCGACGAGCTAGGGCGCAAAAATATGAGTCGATTCACCCGCTGGGTCAGCGGTGGACAGGTGCCGCCTTCCCGTGAAGTCGAGCAAGAGACGGCCACCCTGATCCCCGACAAAGATAGCTACCAGCCCGGCGATGTGGCCGAAATCCTGGTGCAATCCCCCTTCAACCCCGCCGAGGGCTTGCTGACGGTCAGCCGCAGCGGCTTGCTGTACACCGAGCGCCTCCAGATCAGCGAGGGAACCATCACGCTGCAAATCCCTATCGAAGAAGCGCATATCCCCAACTTGAGCATCCAGGTCGATCTGGTCGGTTCGGCGCCGCGCCTCGACGATCAGGGTGAGGTCGTCGCCGGCGCCCCGCCGCGCCCGGCTTATGCGACGGGGTATCTCGATTTGAGCATCCCCCCCTTGCAGCGCACGCTGACGCTCGACGTGACCCCCGAGGTCGCTGAACTCGAACCGGGGGGAGAAACAACCCTTTCCGTGGTTCTCGAAGATGCGAATGGGAGTCCGGTCGAGGGCGCAGAGCTTGCCGTGGTGGTAGTGGATGAGGCCATCCTGGCGCTGACCAATTACCAGTTGGCCGATCCCCTTGCGGTGTTCTATCAACATCGTTACGCCGACCTGGAAAGCAGCTACAGCCGCGCCAGCATCATCCTGGTTGATCCAATGGCCCTGGCCGCGGCGGCCAAGAGTGGGGAAGAGCTGATCCAGGCTACCGCCGTGGCCGAAAAGGAAGCAGAGATTGCCTTTGCGCCATTAGCCGCCGCCCCGTCGGAAGAGGCCGTGGCCGAGGGCATCGGCGGGGGAGATGCGGCAGCAGCCGCCCCTCCCATCGCCATACGCGCCGACTTCGACCCCCTGGCGACCTTCGCTCCCGAAGTGCGCACCGATTCGGACGGGCGGGCCGTGATCGAAATATCTTTGCCCGACAACTTGACTCGTTATCGAATCATGGTCGTGGCCGTGGACAGCGGCGGCGCTCGATTCGGATCCGGGGAAGCGAACCTGACTGCCCGGCTGCCCTTGATGGCGCGGCCCTCTGCGCCGCGCTTCCTCAACTTCGGCGATCGCTTCGAGCTGCCCGTGGTGATCCAGAACCAGACCGATGAAGCGATGGCTGTGGACGTGGTCGTACAGGCCGCCAATCTCGAACTCACCGAAGGCGCAGGTCAGCGCGTGACCGTACCGGCGAACGACCGCGTCGAAGTGCGCTTCCCGGCCTCCACCGAGAATGCCGGCGTCGCCCGCTTCCAGGTCGCCGCGGTTTCGGGCGACTATGCCGACGCCGCCGAAGTGGAGCTGCCCGTCTATACCCCGGCGACCACCGAAGCTTTCGCCACGTACGGCGTGGTAGACGAAGGCGCCATCGCCCAGCCAGTGACTTCTCCCACGGATGTCTTCCCGCAGTTCGGCGGCCTGGAAATCCAGACTTCCTCGACGGCCTTGCAGGCCCTCACCGACGCGGTGATCTACCTGGTTGGCTATCCTTACGAATGCTCGGAACAACTGGCCTCGCGCATCCTCGGCGTGTCTGCCCTGCGCGATGTGCTGACCGCCTTCGAGGCCGAGGGGCTGCCTTCTCCCGAGGAGATGGAAGCGGCCGTGCAGCGAGACATCGAACGTCTCCAGGGAATGCAGAACTGGGAGGGCGGTTTCCCGTACTGGCGGCGCGGCCAGGATTCGATCCCCTTCAACACCATTCATGTTGCTCACGCCTTGCAAAGGGCGGAAAGCAAAGGCTTCGATGTTCCTCAACAAATACAGGACAACCTGCTCTACTATCTGCGGGATATCGAGAGCTACTATCCCTGGTGGTACAGTCAGTACACCCGCTGGCAGCTCAGCGCATACGCCCTGTATGTGCGTGACTTGATGGCCGACTCCGACCCGGTCAAAGCGCGCGGTCTGTACCACGAGGCCGGCCTCGATGGCCTCTCCCTCGAGGCCGTCGGTTGGCTCTGGCAGGTACTGCTCGACGATCCTGCTAACGCATCCGCGACCGAGTTAGATGAGATCCGCTTGCACGTCAGCAACCGCGTCGTCGAGACCGCCGGGGCGGCTAACTTCACGACCTACTACGATGATCAATCCTACCTGCTGCTCAACTCCGACCGGCGCACCGACGCCGTGCTGCTGGACGCTCTGATCGCCGATAACCCTGATAGCGACCTGATTCCCAAGCTGGTCAACGGCCTGCTGGCGCACCGCAGCCGCGGGCGTTGGGGCAATACCCAAGAGAACGTATTCGTCCTGCTGGCGTTGGATCGCTACTTCAACGCCTACGAGGCCCAAACCCCCGATTTCGTCGCCCGCATCTGGCTGGGTGAAACCTACGCCGGCGCGCACAGCTACGAAGGGTATACCACCGAACGCCATGAGACCCAAATCCCGATGAGCTATCTTGTGGATATGGATGAAACCAGGGATTTGATCTTGAGTAAGGATGGAGTAGGGCGTTTGTATTATCGCCTGGGCCTGCGCTACGCCCCCACGGATTTATGGTTGGATCCCCTGGATATGGGTTTCGTCGTCCAGCGCGAGTATGAGGCCGTGGATGACCCCGGGGATGTCTGGCGAGACGAGCAGGGCGTATGGCATATCAAGGCCGGAGCCCGCGTGCGCGTGCGCGTCACCATGGTGGCCGACAACCGCCGCTATCACGTCGCCCTGACCGACCCGCTGCCCGCCGGACTGGAGATCGTCAACCCGGCCCTGGCTGTCTCTGGAAGCATCCCACAGGACCCCGATAGCCTCGAAACGTACTACGGCTGGTGGTGGTGGGGCACCTGGTACGAACACCAGAATATGCGCGACGAGCGCGCCGAAGCCTTCGCCTCGCTGCTCTGGGATGGCGTCTACGAATACACCTACATCGCCCTCGCTACCACGCCTGGAACCTTCGTCGTCCCGCCCGCTAAAGCTGAAGAGATGTACTCGCCAGAAGTCTTCGGCCGCAGCGCGAGTGATTGGGTAATCGTAGAATAATCAATTTGGAATCACCTCTTCCTCCGCCGCAGCAGGAACAGGCCCGCGACAACGCCCGCAACGAGGATCAGGCCAGCGCAGCACAACACAGCAACCAGCAGCCACAGACTCGAGCCGCCGCCCACCGTCACCTGGCCTGGCTCGGTAGTGACCAATACTGGCATGTACGAGGTGATTTCCCAGGCCTCGGCCTTTTCCAGGTTCAGTGCGCTGCTTTGTCCCGAGCTTCCGATCACCTCGAAGCGCACTATGGCGAGCGTGCCGTCGCCCTGAATGCCATCCAGAGTCACCAACCCGAGGCCAAGCCGGCCGGGGGTCTGGGCGTTGAACTCCAACAGCGCATTGCTGCCAGCCAGCGTGCCACGCGTGACTGTCTCCGGGGTGAGCACCGCTGCGTCGTACACCAGCACCATCTGGATGGCGCCAACATTGCTGGCCCCCCGCGCTTCGATTGGCACGTCAACGGTGTCGCCGAAAGCCGCCTTCGCCGATCCCACGCGCAATGTGACCGACGAGGCCCAGGCGCCGCCGCCTGGGATCAGGACCAATACCACCAGCGCCAGAAAGATCGTACAGATCGTTTGTTTCTTCATCTTCGTCTCTCCTTTTACCGGATGATGCTGGCGAGGGCTTGTTGCAGGATCAGGACGGCGTCGCGCGAGGTCACATCGCCGCTGACGTCCAGGTCCAGCGCCATGATCGGTGGCCGCAGCCCCACCGAGATCTCCAGGGCGCACATCGCGTCCGCCACGGTTTGCCGCCCGTCGCCATCGCAGTCCCCCGGCGCCAGCCCATCCGGGCCGACGATCACGATCTCGCCGTAGATGAGGTCAATGGCCGGCGCCGCGCCATCGGGGTTGTTGATCGTCGTTACATCCAGGGTCAGCGATGTGCGGTCGCCCGCCTGGCCCACGGCGCGAAAGGGGATGAGGGCTACCGTCCCGGTGCCGAACACTCCGCTGGTCTGGGCGAACCCTATCCGGACGATGCCGCTCTCATTGGGGTTGGCGCTGAACAAGGCCTGGTCCAGCAGGTTTCCGCGCAGAATGCTCCCTTCGGGCTGGGCCACGCTGGCGTCGTAGCGCACGTCGAAGTTGAGATTGGCGACGTTGTTGCCATTGATGAGCCACACAGGTACCAGCACCAGGCCCCCGGCGGGCACGCGGCGCTGGCCAGCCTGCAGGGTCATGCCGGGCACGTTGAAGTTCGGCTCCGGCGTTCCATAAGGCGGTGTAGGCAAGACGGTGTTGGTGGCGCCGGGGCCGGCGGGGGGCTGTGTCGCTGCTGGAGGCGGTGTTTTCAGTAGACGTGGCGGCGATGGTGAGTGTAACGTCCTGATCGGAGCACCATACCTGCGGCGGCACGGTCCACGTCACCTCCGAATGACCCGTTTTCCCGTCCGGAGCCTTGTAGTCGTGAATGGCTTTCCCCTGGTCGGGCCAGA
>VGOC01000085.1 GCA_016865865.1 Chloroflexota bacterium | reverse complement strand
AAGGGTGTGCGCAGGGGGCGTAGCCCCCTGCGCACACCCTTTTTTCGGGAATTTCTCCGTTTGGCTGAGTAGTTACCTTTAGTGTTCCATAGTGACCTTCGTGGATTCCTCCATAATCAGGTGAAAATGTAATTGGGGAACATCTTGATATGCTCCTGCGTTTAGGATGAGACGATAGCCCGATTCCGTGGGTTCATTTTGACCGGCGAAGCCCTGGGCAATTTTCATGATTTCGAGCAGCAAGCCGCCATCGGCTGGTTCCAGATCAGCGACGCCGGGTATGGCTTTCTTGGCAACCAGCAGAAAATGCACTGGATAACTTGGCCGTGGATGATGGAAGGCCAACACGCTATCACTCTCATACACCCGTTTCATCGGTAGAAAGGAACTCATATGGGTGAAGAGCCAGGGGAGCATCCAGGCCCCAAATTTCGATCGGGCAACACGCAACCAGAACATATCCGAGATATAGCAATCCTGGCACGCGGATTGCATCCTTTCGAAGAACCGCCTAATTTTACCCTATCCGCGAGGCGCTGCGAGACCCCATTTTGGTGGTCGAAACTCTTATTACAGCGCAAAGTTACACAAAAATGATCTCCAGACCCGTCCTCGGGGCGCCCGAGGACGGGCTTTCGATCAAGTTTTGGAGCTATTTACGCCGACGTTGCGCTGTAATACTCTACTCCTTCGAAAAAGCGGCTCATGTTATAATCGGTCGGCCAAACCATCTCCACACGAACATTACTGATTTGTGTATCGCCGATGGTTGGGCCTATTGGAAAGTAGTATTCCGCAGACAATGACAAAAACCAGCAGCTTTGGAACGACTTCACGGATAGGTCACGATTCTTCGCAGTATTACCATTCACGGCTATATTCGGATTTGCCAGGAGAGAACGGCTCGCACCCTGTTCCTGATAATGAGTTTCCAGCCGAATATGAGAATACGATCATCCTGGGAAGTTCGGAATGTATGCAGGAGATTCCAAGCAATTCCTTACACTTGATGGTCACATCACCGCCATATAATGTGACCAAAGTATATGACGAGGATCTTACACTCGAGGAATATTTGCAATTGCTTAGAAACGTATTTTCGGAAACGTATCGGGTTTTGGTGTATGGAGGCAGAACTTGCGTCAATGTTGCGAATTTGGGACGGAAACCTTATATCCCGCTCTCCGACTATATTTCACGCATGATGAACGATATTGGTTTTCTCATGCGAGGAGAGATCATCTGGCATAAGGGAGCAGGGGCCGGCGTATCTATGGCCTGGGGGAGTTGGCAGTCCGCGGTCAATCCGGTCTTGCGGGATACACATGAATATATTCTGGTTTTTTCGAAGGGTTCGTTTTCGAGGAATACGCCAGATGGGAGAGAAAACACGATAGAAAAAGAACAGTTTATGGAGTGGACGAAATCCGTTTGGATGATGAATACCGAATCGGCAAGAAAGGTAGGACACCCCGCGCCGTTTCCAGTCGAACTTCCTTATCGGTTAGTTCAAATGTATACCTATAAGGGCGATGTTGTGCTGGACCCCTTCATGGGCAGTGGTTCGACAGCTATTGCGGCGCTAAAATCCGAGAGAAAGTATATTGGCTATGATGTTGATCCTGAATACATTCGATTAGCCGAAGAAAGAATAGCACCATACAAATCACACTTATGAACGCTCGAATTCGATCTACAATACTTAACAAAGGACTCGCAATCGGTCTTTGGGTTAGCCTGGGGATCATTGCGGTCATCATCGCCTGGACGACTTATGACCTGGTGAGCAGTCTGGTGGCATCCTGGAGCATGACATCTTTACCAGGTGTGGCCATCATCGAACCTGCTCCAGTCCCTGGCAGCGGAGAGGAAACTGGCGCGTCGGGAACGGTCGAAGAAGCCCCGGCGCCATCCGTTTCTACCGCTCCAACCGGCCCACAGCCTGAACCCTGGGACGGCGCAAGCCGGGTCAATGTCCTGATCATTGGACTGGATTACAACGAGTGGCGCGGCGATATCGGCGCGCCTCTCTCGGATACGATGATCCTGTTGACCATTGACCCACTGACCAAAACCGCCGGGATGCTTTCTATCCCTCGCGACTTGTGGGTGAGCATCCCCGGGTTCGATTATGGCAAAATTAACACCGCCTATCAACTGGGCGAAGCCTATAAACTCCCCGATGGAGGGCCTGGGTTAGCCCTGGCCACGGTCGAGCGACTGCTTGGGATTCCTATCCAATACTATGCCCAGATAGATTTCGAGGCTTTCGTGTATTTCATAGATCAACTGAGGGGGGTAAAGATAGATGTGCCAAACGAAATCTGGGTGGATATCTATGACGATGACAAGGGCAAAATCATGATTCGAACGGGCAGGCAGACCTTATCAGGGGAATATGCTCTGGCTTACGCGCGCGCTCGCAACTCTCGCGGCGGCGATTTCGACCGATCAGCGCGCCAACAACAAGTGATCATGGGGATTCGCCAACGCATTCTGGAGTTCGACATCTTGCCCAGCCTCATTCAGAACGCCCCGGAGATCTACCAACATATCTCCGGCAGCATCAATACCAATCTGGCCCTCGATCAGGTGATCAAATTGGCCTGGCTTGCGATGGATGTGGATGCTGCAAATATCAAGAGCGGGATCATCGCGCCGCCCGATCAGGTCACTTTCGGCAGGTCCCCCGATGGCTTGGAAATCCTCAAACCCATCCCCGACCAGATTCGCATCCTGCGCGATGCAATCTTTACATCGGCGCAGTCAGCCGGCCCTTTGGCCTATGAAGGCAAAGGACCCCTGGACTTGATGATCGAAGAGGGCGCAAGGTTGAAGATATTGAATGGGACGAGCGTCCCTGGTCTGGCGAACCGCACGGGTGACTACCTCAAAAGCCTGGGCGCGAATGTCACGGTAGTTGGCGACGCCGACGGAAACGGCTATAGCAATACCAGCGCTTACGACTACACAGGCAACCCCTACACATTGATCTATCTGTCCGAACTGTTTGGGATGACGACATTCAACATCCATGGTCGCTATGAAAACCCCAGCGATGTAGATGTGACGATCATCTTAGGTGAAAATTGGGCTAACAGCAACCCCATGCCGTAGAATCAGGCGACTCGACGGGTGAACTCTCCCCCGTCGAGGATTTCCTTTCGCCATGCGCAACTCCCCCACGCCTCCGCAATCGAGCCGAACGCTCCCCAGACACTGGTTATTCTGGGTGTTGACCGCTGCTCTCGTCGTCGCCCTGGGTCTCACCCTCTATCTGATCTATTCGACGGTGAGAGATGGGTTCTTTCCTCCCGCATCGGACGAGATCAGCGCAGACGCCGTCGAGGAAGATCGAGGCCTTCAATTCGATGAGAACGTCTTTCGAGAATTGAGCACCCCCTTGCAGCGCAGGAATGGCCCGGCTGGGCAATCCTGGGATGGGGTAAGCCGGATCAATATATTGATCTTAGGGGTGGATGATCGAATGGACGAATTGGAGGATGGCCCTCCTCGAACAGACACCATGATCCTGGCTACACTCAATCCGGAAAACAAGACCGCCGGGTTGCTTTCCCTGCCGCGAGATCTATGGGTGAATGTACCTGGATATGGATATTACAAAATCAATCAGGCCTACTTCGTGGGAGAGGCGGAGGGGATCAGTGGGGGAGGCGCCGGATTGGCTATGGATACAGTCGAGGAGTTCCTTGGCATCCAGGTGCCTTATTATGTCCAAATCAATTTCAATACATTCATCCAATTGATAGATGAAATTGGGGGAGTCAAAATAGATGTTCCTGAACGCATCATGGTTGACCTGAGGCATGGGAAAGTCAAGACCCTGGAGCCTGGCGTGCAAACCCTGCCGGGCGATATCGCCCTGGCCTATGTGCGGGCGCGCAACACATCTGGCGGCGACTTCGACCGCGCTCAGCGGCAACAGCAAATCCTGTTGGGCATATTTCAACGCCTTACCGACTTCGACCTGATCCCAACCCTGATCAATAATGCTCCCAGCCTGTATAAAAACCTGGCCGGCGGCGTCAACACCAACCTGACCCTTTCACAAATCGCCAAACTCGGCCAGATCGCCTATAGCATTCCAGGAGAAAATATCCGACATCGCGCCATTGGACATGACCAGGTCGTGGAAGGATTCTCTTTCGATGGGATGTACATCCTGAATCCAATACCGGAGCAGATCGAGTTCCTGAAAGGTGAATTCTTCAGCATGACCCCCGTCGTCGCGAACCCAACGCCCCACCCCACTTCGACGCCCCTTACCTCCCAACCCGCGCCTGCGGAGACCTCAGAGCAGCCCCTCGTCGCAGGGGCGCAGCCCGCTCAGGAGGAGCAATCCGCGGACTCCTCTCCTCGAGGAGGCCCCAGCGTCGCAGTATACAACGGCGCCGCGGTCTCCGGCCTGGCTGGCGACACTGCTGAATATCTCAAGGCAAACGGCGTACGTGTGACAGAAATTGGCAATGCTGCTGAAATCTCCCCATACACGACCCTCATTGATTATACTGGCAACCCAGAGTTGATCGCCCGGCTGACTCAATTGCTGGGACTCCCCGACATCAAAATATACAGCCGCTACGATCCAGACACCCAGGTAGATCTGTTGCTTACCCTGGGGAATGATTGGGCGGAGAGTAACTTGTTACCGTAAGTATCAATCAGACTCCTCCCCGACATCGGGGAGGGAGCATCTATCTCCCCTGGCGAACAGGCGCTTGTGGAGGGGCAGCCCCCCCCGTGGCGGGGGATTGAAGGGGGTGCGAGGCAAACCTAAGTTCTTACGACTTCGAGCTGCAATTATGGAGCATGATTAAGTGATTTCATGGAATCGCTCTCCGGCTCTGTAGAACGCATTACCTATTACAACGCTGAAAACGGGTACAGCGTTGTGCGTATTCGCCCCTCCGGACGTTTCCCCGCGGCCAATCGTGAGGGATTGGTCACCATCGTCGGCAATCTGCCGGTACTCTGCCCAGGCGAGCGCCTCGAGCTGCTCGGTCGCTGGACCAGGCACCCCAAACATGGCTCCCAGTTCGAAGTCGAGAAGTGCGAACAGACCTTGCCGGCTACCGTGGCAGGCATCCAGCGCTATCTCGGTTCCGGGCTGATCAGGGGCATAGGTTCGCGCCTGGCCGAGCGCATCGTGGATCACTTTGGGAGCAGCACCCTCGAGATCATCGAGAACCAGCCCCAACGTCTGCTCGAAGTGCCGGATATCGGGCCTAAACGCACCCACATCATCATCGCCGCCTGGCAGGAACAGAAGCAAGTCAAAGAGATCATGCTTTTCCTGCACAGTCATGGGGTCAGCACAAACCTGGCGGTCAAAATCTACAAGACATACGGCGATTCCGCGCTCGAGATCGTGCAGGGCAACCCGTACCAACTGGCGCGCGACATCCACGGGGTGGGCTTCAAGACAGCCGACCGAATCGCCCAGGATTTAGGCCTATCCTCCGATCATCCCTCGCGCATCGAAGCTGGCCTGATTTTCACCCTCAACGAAATGAGCAACGATGGGCATGTCTACGCGCCGCAGGAAACGTTGATCGAACGAGTCACACAACTGCTCGAGGTTGATGCCAGCTTGGTCCCGCCTGCCCTGGAAAGATTGGCCGAGGAAGACTTGATCCGGTCTGACAGGATCCCGATCCCCTCTCTCCCTCGAGGGGAGGAGGCGGGAACGAGGGGGACGAGCGATTCCACCCCGCGCGGGATCGCCGAACCCCGGGCAGATTACTGCCTCCCGGCCATCTACCTGACCCCCTTCTACTACGGCGAGGTTGGCGTTGCCGAGCGGCTGCGGAAACTCGCGGAACCTACGCCCCAGGAAAGCCGCCGCCAACACCTTTCCATCCCTGCCCCGGACCTGTCGAAAGAACAACAGCAGGCCATCCGCAACGCCCTGATGCATCCCGTCAGTGTGCTCACCGGCGGCCCGGGCACCGGCAAGACCACCTGCCTGAAATCTTTGATCTTTCATCTCGAATCCCTGTCCATCCCCTACGCGCTGGCCTCTCCCACCGGCCGCGCCGCCAAACGTCTTTCGGAGGCCGCCGACCGACCCGCCAGCACTATCCATCGCATGTTGGGCTTTTCCCCCACGAAGGGCTTCAAGTATCACCCCGAAAACCCTCTGCCGGTAGAATTTCTGGTCGTGGATGAAACCTCCATGCTCGACCTGCTGCTGGCAAATCACTTGCTCAAAGCGCTCAGGCCAGGGACTCATCTGCTGCTGGTGGGAGATGTGGATCAACTGCCCTCCGTCGGCGCAGGGGACGTGCTGCGCGACGTGATCGCGAGCGGATCGGCGCCGGTGACCCGTCTGAATGCCATCTTCCGGCAGGCCGCCGGCTCGCAGATCATCACCAACGCCCATCGCATCAATTGCGGTGAACTTCCTGTCTTCCCCCCTTCACCCCACCGGAGAGAGGGGGGTGAGGGCCAGGGCGACTTCTTCCTCTTCCCCGCCGAGGATGCCCAGAAAGCCGCCGATTGGATCGAAGACGTCGTCTGCAATCGCATCCCTCAGAAATTCGGCTTCGATCCTGTCAGCCAGATCCAGGTGCTGGCGCCCATGTATCGCGGCCCTGCCGGGGTCACGGCGCTCAATCAGAGGTTGCAGGAGAGACTCAATCCTCCCCTGCCCGGAAAACCCGAAAAATCGCTGTTTGGGCAGGCCTTCCGTCTCGGCGACAAGGTCATGCAAACTCAGAACGATTACGACAAAGATGTCTACAACGGCGACATCGGCGTTGTGCATGCCCTCGATTTGGTAGAACACACGCTCACGGTGAATTTCGAGGGACGCCTGGTCAGCTACGATTGGAGCGAAGCAGACCAGATCACCCTGGCCTATGCTGTCTCTGTACATAAAGCCCAGGGGTCGGAATTCCCGGCAGTCGTATTGCCGGTGGTGACACAGCACTACATCATGTTGCAGCGCAATTTATTGTATACAGCCATCACCCGGGCGCAAAAACTTTGCGTGCTGGTTGGCAGCCGCCGCGCCATCAGCATTGCCGTACACAACAACCAGGTCGCTCAACGCTACACCGCCCTGGATTGGCGTTTGAGAGAGAGGTGACCGATGAAAATCGAAAAACATGCTGTCGTGATCCGCACAGCCCAGGAAGGAGATATCGCCGCGCTGACGGAACTATGCGGCCAACTGGGCTACCCGGCGTCGGAAGACTCTGTGGCCTGGCGCGTCCATGATCTCGTGCGGGATCCGGCGCATAGAATTTTCGTGGCGCACAACCCCGGGGCCGGAGTTGTCGGCTGGATACATGTTTTCGTGCGCCGGCTGTTAGTCGCCGATCCCCACATCGAGATCGGGGGGCTGATCGTGGACGAGGCTCAGCGCGGCCTGGGGATCGGAGAAGAATTGATCAAGGCTGTCGAGGCATGGGCGCAAAGCCTGGGAATCCCAACGATCTTCGTGCGCACGAATATCATCCGCGAAGGCGCTCATCGCTTCTATGAACGTCTGGGGTTTCAGTTAATCAAAACGTCCAGAACCTATCAGAAATATAATGATCTTTGTGCTGTAATATTCGTATCATCGAATTGATTTGACTCTCTGCCCAAATATGTGTAAACTCTTATCATAAGATGGGGCGCATCTTCGGAAGATGCCCCCACCTGAAGCGCGCAAGTCCTAATGATTATTATCTAGCCATCGAGGAGAAATATCATGGCAACCCAATCTTTCGAACTGGTTATGATCGTTGGCCCCACGCCAGAGAAAAAATTCACCCTTTCCAAACAAGAGATCATTATTGGCCGCGATGTCAATGCTGATGTGGTGATCAACATTGCCGAGGTATCCCGCCGCCATTCCCGCATGCGCCTGGAACCCGGCGGATATTCGATCGAAGACCTGGGTTCTACTAATGGAACCTTCGTCAATGGTCAGCGGCTGAGCGGGCCCCATTTGCTGCGTTCAGGAGAGCGGATTCAACTCGGCGAGGCGGTTACCCTGGTTTTTCAAGTCGCGGCATACGATATGGATGCAACCGTCGTCACTCCTTCGAGTGGCTTCGATACGGTTGCAGCAGGCCCGGCCACCCCAGCGGTCGCTGCTCCGCGGCAACCGCGTCCCGCGCCCCCCATGCAGCCCTACCCGGCGCAACAACCCGCCTATTCGGGACGCGTTCCCGCGGGGCCGGCCGCTCCGGTCCCTGTACCAGTTCCCGAAAAGGAAGGCCGCCCCTGGTTGTGGGCTGGCCTGGGATGCGTGGGTGTGATGATCTGCCTGGTCGTTATTGGAGCGGTTGCCTTCGATTTCCTGGATCTCTACTGCACGCCACCATTCAACTCCCTGTTTAGCTTCTTGTATACCTGCCCATAAACGAATAGGGTATCATCTCAATAAATGAGGGAATGGGGGGGTGCGGGCGGCGAAGCCGCCCGCACCCCCCCCATTTTCCCCTTCTTATTGAGAAGATACCGAATAGGGTGTGTTTCACTCCCAGGGGGATTATCCATCTTACAGGAGCAAATGATGTCGCCGATGTTCGTCCCCGGCCCTGTGGATGTCCACCCCGACGTGCTTGCGGCTCAAACCCGTCCCATGCTGCCTCACCGTAGTAAAGAATACGAAGAGACCTTTCACCGCGCTGAAAACAACGCTCGCAAGCTGTTCGGAACTCAGAACCGGGTTTTCATCTGCGCCTCTTCAGGCAGCGGCCTGCAGGAGGCCGCAGTGCGCAACTTTGCCAGGAAAAGCGTGCTTTCCTGCGTCAACGGCGCTTTCGGAAATCGCTGGCATAGCGTAGCCGAATCCAATGGCAAGGACGCCCACAAACTGGAGGCCGAATGGGGCCAGCCGGTCACTCCCAAAGTGGTGGCCGAGGCGCTGGGCCGAAAAGAGTACGAAATCTTGACTGTTGTGCATAACGAGACTTCCACCGGCCTGCAAAACCCGGTGGATGAAATTGCGGCCGCGGCGCGCAGGGTCAGCCCGGAGACGCTGATCTGCGTGGACGCGGTCTCCTCCCTGGGAGGCGCGCCCATCGAGATGGATGCCTGGGGCCTGGATTTCGTGTTGACCTCCTCACAGAAAGCTTTGGCTCTTCCCCCCGGCCTGGCCCTGGGAGCGACCTCCGACCGGGCTTTGGACCGCGCCAAAACTGTTCCCGACCGGGGCTGGTATTTCGACCTGGTCAAACTGGAAGAATCCCGGATCAAAAATTCCACCCCGGCGACTTCGGCGGTTTCGCTGGTCTATGCCCTGGATTACCAGCTCGAGCGCATCCTCGAAGAGGGGTTACCCGCCCGTTTCGAACGCCACCGGGCGATGGCCGAACGCGTCCAGGCCTGGGCGCTGGCGCGCGGTTTCGGCCTCTTTGCGCCAGAGGGCTACCGCTCTCGCACGGTGACCGCTGTGGAGAATCTCCTGAATATGGATGTCCCCGCGCTGAACGCTTTCCTGATGGGGCGCGGTATGCGCATCGCCAACGGTTACGGCGAACTCAAAGGAAAGACTTTCCGCATTGCTCACATGGGCGAGTTGACGATGAACGACATCGAGGCGTTGTTGGATGCGATGGATGAGTTTATGAAAACATGATACTGGAAAACGTGACCCTTGAAACCTATGCCCACGGCGGCGAGGCGATTGGGCGGTTGCAGGATGGGCGCACGGTATTCGCGCCTTATGCTATCCCCGGCGAGAGGGTGAGGGTGAAGCTGGTGGAAGGCAAACCCCGTTTCGCCCGCGCTGAATTAGTCGAGATCATCGAGGCATCTCCGAAGCGCGTCGAGCCAAGATGCCGTCATTTCTTTTCGCTGACCCCCCCTTCCGTCCCCCCCGTAGACGGGTGGGAAAGAGGAGGGGTGTCCCCCGTAAACGGGGGGGAGACAGATGGGGTCTGCGGCGGTTGCCACTACCAGCACATTTCCTACGACGAACAATTACAGGCCAAGGCCGACATCCTGCGCGATCAATTGGCGCGGATCGGAAAGTTGGAAAATCCCCCCGTACAACCGACGACGCCCTGCCCTCAGCCCTGGAATTATCGCAATCACATCCAATTTCACATCGCCCCCGGGGGTCGCCTGGGATTCCAGTCCCCCCGCGCCGATGCGACGATTCCCATCGCCGAATGTCACCTGCCTGAGCCAGCGATCAACCAGCTCTGGCCACTGCTCGATATCGAGTCCATCCCCGGCCTCGACCGGGTTGGGGTGCGCCTGGGCGCAAACGATGACCTGATGGTGATCCTGGAAAGCAGCGATCCCCAGCCGGTCAGCCTGAACGTGGATCTGACGCTCTCGGCGGCGCACCTGGGGCCGGGCGGCTGCCTGGTGATGGCCGGGGACGATCACATCGTCATCGGGGTTGGCGGGGGGCTCTTCCGCGTCTCAGCGGCCTCCTTCTTTCAGGTGAACACCGCCATGGCCGAAAAGATGGTCACTCACCTGCTCGACAATCTCTTCCTCGCCAACGACGCCACCCTGATAGATGCCTACTGCGGCGTGGGGTTGTTCAGCGCCTTTCTTGCGCCCCACGTCGGTCGGTTGATCGGCATCGAGGCCTCTCCCAGCGCCTGCGTGGATTTCGAGGCCAATCTGTATGAATACGACCATGTAGAGCTGTACGAGGCTCCGGTGGAAGACGTGCTCCCGGCGTTGACCCTCCATCCCGAGGCCATTCTGGTTGATCCGCCCCGCTCGGGGCTGGCGCGAGCTGCCCTGGATGGAATCCTGTCATTAGCACCCCAGACGCTGGCCTACATTTCATGCGATCCGGCCACCCTGGCGCGCGACGCCAGACGCCTGACGGACGGGGGATATTCCCTTCGAGACATCACCCCCTTCGATCTCTTCCCGCAGACATACCATATCGAGAGTATCAGCTTTTGGGAGAAGGCCTGATAAGGCGATTGCCATATATTGCTGTTGAGGGAAAAACTGCTGAATGGGCGAGCGTATATAGAACCTGGTTAGCGCGACAGGCAGAATATAGAAACGAAGTACAACGTCTCCAACGGCAAGCCCCGAGTATAGTAGGTTTGATAAAGGAAGCCGTATGAAGAATCCCTTTCGCGCGCCAGAGGATTATGAACTTTATGTGTATTCGCTTATCGAGAAGTTTCCTTCAATAAAGCGTTCCACACTTACGTTCATTCGCCTTGGATCAACATTGGGGAGAGTATCAGGGGAGATCCATTTCGATAACGATATACGACTGATAGTTCGAGAGCGAGTCTTATATAACCGTTTACCCATCGTGTTAGATTGGTATGGGTATGAAGAATATCGAGGGGAAGAAAAGTTGTATTGGTATGATTCTCAGCCGCATCCAGGTGATGAAGAACTCCAAAGTACACATCCTCATCATAAACATATTCCTCCCGATGTAAAGCACAATCGTATCTCGACAGCGAATGTGAGTTTTGTTCAACCAAATCTACCTGCGCTTATCAACGAAATTGAGTCCCTGTAAAAAAATGGGGTAGTGGTCACAAAGTAAGTGATGCGAGTTGTTTCATGGCGAGATTGTGGTCAATGATGAACCACTCGGTAACGATGTAGTGAAACGCGTCGTTCTTGGAAAACGAAAGTGTCTTGCGAACATAACGGGCCTGCCGTTGACGGAGAGTACAATACCAGCGTTCCA
>VGOC01000084.1 GCA_016865865.1 Chloroflexota bacterium | reverse complement strand
CTTGTTTAGGGTGTTTATCACCTGTCCTATTGAGCGACTTTCTCTCTTTCCTTAATTATCCTTTTGGTTCCGGCTCGTCCGGGTTAGGAGATGATAGATGAAACGATATCGTTGGGCGATACTCGCCACAGGGGAAGTTGCTAAGAACATGGTGCAGGCTTTACACAGCTCGGAGCATGCCGAGGTCGTAGCAGTTGCCTCGCGCACGCAGAAACGCGCCGACGCTTTCGGGAGCGAGTGGAATATCCCCAAATGTTACGGGGATTACCAGGCTGTCGCTGAAGACTCGGAGGTTGATGTTGTCTACATCGCCACTCCCCACAACCTGCACTACGAGAATATGCAGATGTGCTTGCAGGCCGGCAAACACGTTTTATGCGAGAAAGCCTTCACGCTCAACGCCAGGCAAGCCGAAGCCTGTATCAACCTGGCGCGCCAAAAAGGTCTCTTTTTGATGGAGGCTATGTGGATGCGCTTCTTTCCTGCCATGGCTCAGGTACGCAATTGGTTGCAGCAAGGGCTGTTGGGCGAGATTCGCCTGGTGCAGGCTGATTTTTGTTTTCAGCTTCCCTACGATCCCCAACATCGGCTCTACAACCTGGAATTGGGCGGCGGGGCCTTACTGGACTTGGGCATATATCCGCTATCCCTGACAGTGATGGTTTTGGGATTTCCTCACAGCATGCTCAGCCATGCCCATATCAGCCAGACCGGCGCCGACGAATTGGATACGATCCTGTTGAACTATGACCAGGGCGCCTCGGCGAGCCTGTCGTGCAGTATGCGCCTCTACAAACCCAGGGAAGCCTTCATCGTCGGAACGCATGGATATACCAAAGTGCACAATATCTTCTTCCGCCCTGACCGGCTGACCCTGCATCTCCATGGTCAGGAGCCGCTAACCAGCGATCATCCGATCGCTGGTAATGGATATATCTACGAGGTCGAGGAGGTGCATTCCTGCCTGAGAGCAAAAATAACTGAAAGCCCCCTGATGCCGCTGGACGAAACTTTAGGCCTGATGCGATTGATGGACAGCCTGCGCGCCGATTGGGGGTTGGTCTACCCAGATGAACAATGAACTATTCTAAAAGAGCGAAGACAATGCCCACTGAACTCTTGTTGACAGGTAAACGCAAGCTCGAAATCGTACCCTACGAAGAAAAACCCCTGAGCAGGGGAGAAGTTCGCGCCCAGGCGCTGATCAGCGCCATCAGCCACGGCACAGAAATCAGCCTCTACCGGGGGAGCTCGGCCTTCCACGACAAAGTATTCGACCCTCAATTGCGCCTCTTTACAGATGCCGCTACTGGGACAACCTATCCAGCCCGCCTGGGTTATGAATGGGTGGGGCAGGTCATAGATGTTGGCGAAGATGTATCGGGATATGGGCCAGGCGATCTGGTTCATCTCCCGCTCCCCCATGGTCAGACGCGCACCTTCGCGCCCGCCGAGATGGCAGGCCTGGGTATAGCAGGCCCGCTGCCGGACAACCTCGCGCCGGAGCAGGCCATCTTTTTGAGCACGATCAGTATCGCCCTCCAGGCCATCCATGATGCCCACATCAAAGTCGGCGACCACGTCATCGTGTTTGGGTTAGGGGTTCTTGGGTTGCTTACCGTTCAGTTGGCCCGTACGAGCGGCGCCGCCCTGATCGATGCTGTTGACCCGCTCGCCAACCGCAGGCAGTTGGCTCGATCATTCGGCGCTACCCGCACCTTCGATCCATCAGAAACAGATATCGGGCTGGCGCTCAAGACGGACGGTAAAGGCGCCGATGTGGCCATCGAGTTTTCGGGGAGTTATGCCGCCTTACACCAGGCCATCCGCAGTGTGCGCATGGCGGGCCTGGTCGTGGCAGCCGGTTTCTATCAAGATTGATCGACTCGCAGGCACCAGATATTCTCAAGGTTGCGCTGGTGTATTGAGCGGTTTGGTGGTCACCAAGCGGGGAGAAGCTGCCGGAGAAGTTGGTGGGAATGCTTAGGAGCCTTGCCTGGTTATGGTAGGGGGTCATCGCTGGCCCCGCCCCCACTACAAAACAGGTTTCAGAAACCTGTGAGGTCTACTGTCTATTTCATATGCGCTGGGAGGGGGTCGAACCCTCACGCCTTGCGGCACATGGCCCTCAACCATGCCTGTCTGCCAATTCCAGCACCAGCGCCTGAGCATCCGTATTATAATCAGGGGGTTATAATTGTCAAGAAAAAGATTTGGACACGGATTACACGGATCGTACGGATTTCTTATTTGGTTTCAGCAATTCGGACACTGTAGCATCGAAAGGTTTCCGGGTTTACCCGTTTTATTTCCGTGCAGTTTCGCGTCCATCCGTGTACAAGGAGATAACAATGCGCATTGTATTAGACGCGATGGGAAGCGACAACTATCCCAACCCCGAGGTGCAGGCAGCGGTCGAGGCGGGTGAATTATTCGGCGATGAGATTTTGCTGGTGGGCCACGAGGGGCAGCTCAAGCCTCGCCTGGAAGCCCTGGGAGGGTCGGCCAGGGTCAGGGTGATCCATGCCCCCGAGGTCCTGGAAATGGGCGACAAGCCGGCCCGCTCGGCGCGCGGCAAGGCCGAGAACTCCATGGCCGTGGGCATGGACCTGCTCGAAGAAGGCCAGGCCGACGCCTTCGTCACGGCGGGCAACACCGGCGGGGCGATGGCCAACGGCCTCTTCCGACTGGGACGCATCCGGGGGGTCAAACGCCCGGCGCTGACCGTGTTGCTGCCGACAGCCGGCGGGCGCTGCGCGCTGCTGGACATCGGCGCAAATACCGAGTGCAAACCCGAATATCTGCGCCAGTTCGCCGTGATGGGCTCGGTCTACGCCGAGAAGGTGCTGGGGGTGGAGACTCCCCGCGTGGGCCTGCTCTCCAACGGCGAGGAGGCCGGCAAGGGCAACGAGCTGGTCAAAGCGACCTATCCCATCCTCGAGACCTCGGGGCTGAACTTCATCGGCAACGTCGAGAGCAAGGAGCTTTTCAGCGGCCAGGTTGACGTAGTGGTCACGGATGGCTTCACCGGCAACATACTGGTCAAGACCAGCGAAGCGGTGGCTAAGCTGCTCATCGAAACCATACGCGCCGAGCTGACCAGCGGGGTGGTCACCAGCCTGGGGGCGCTTCTGGCCAAACCTGCTTTCGGGCGCGTCAAGAAACTCATGGATCCCGGCGAGGTGGGCGCCGCGCCGCTCCTGGGCATCAATGGGCTGATCTTCGTAGGGCATGGCCGTTCGGATGCCCGCGCCCTGGTCAACGCCATCCGCACCGCCCGGAGGGCGGTCGAAGCTAACCTGCTCGACGCCTTGCGCAGTTCGATTCAAGAGCAACTCGGCAAATCGAAGGCCGAAGACGAGTGATGAGCCGCGTCAGGGTCGTCATCACTGGGTTGGGGGCAGTCACCCCCCTGGGCAGTTCGGTGGAGAAGTTCTGGGAGGGCCTGGCAGCGGGGAAATCCGGCGTGAGGCGCATCACCCACTTCGATCCGGACGGGCTGACCTGCCAGATTGCCGGCGAGATCCCCGATTTCGATCCCAAGGATTTCATGGATCGCACGCTGGCGCGGCGTTATCCGCGCGCCGCCCAGATCGCCGTGGCCGCGGCTGTTCAGGCTGTCGCCGACGCCGGGCTGCCGGAGCCAATGCCCGCGCCCGAACGGGCGGGAGTGTATTTCGGCACGGCCATCGGCGCGTTGGATAGCTTCGTGGATGGCATCGAAATCTACAAGGCCAAAGGGCTGGAAAAAGTCAGCCCCTTCGTGCTGCCCGGCGGCATCCCCAACCTGTCGGCTCATCTGATCGCCATGCGCTTTCAGTGCCTTGGCCCCAACGCCACCATCACCACCGCCTGCGCGACCGGCGCCCAGTCCATTGGCGAGGGCGCAGAGTTGATCCGGCGGGGGTGGGCTGACGTGGTCATTTCGGGAGGGACCGAAGCCCTGGTGCGCGACTTTTCGATTGCCGGATTCGCGGCTATGCGTGCGCTGCCGGTCAACTACAACGACCAGCCCGAAAAGGCCTCGCGCCCCTTCGACGCCAGGAGGGAGGGCTTCGTCTTCTCCGAGGGGGCTGGGGTGTTGGTTTTGGAGCGTCTGGAACACGCCCGGAGCCGCGGCGCGCCGATCTACGCCGAGGTGCTGGGATACGCCTCCTCGGCGGAAGGATTCCATATCGCCGCGCCCCACCCCGAGGGCGAAGGCGCCATCCGCACCATGCGCTGGGCGCTCTCCAATGCTGGAATCCAGCCCGGGGACGTAGATTATATCAACGCTCACGGTTCATCCACCCCCCTGAACGACAGTATGGAAACAAAGGCCATCAAGGCCGTGTTCGGCGACCGGGCATATTCGATCCCCATCAACTCGACCAAATCCATGATCGGACACGCCATGGGCGCATCGGGAGCGCTGGAGGCCATCGCCTGCGTGATGACGATCCGGGAAAATACCCTGCACCCGACGATCAATTACGAATACCCCGACCCGGAGTGCGACCTGGATTATGTACCCAACCAGAGGCGCGCGCACAGGGTAGAGATTGCCCTATCGAATTCCTTTGGGTTGGGCGGGCAGAATGCATGTCTTGTTTTGAGACGGTACTCATGAACCGCCAGAGCAAGATTCTGTATAAATCCGCATTGATCCGCGTCCCCATCCAATTGGGTTGCGGCTGGAGGCCGCGCTATGGAGAACAACTCTAAATGAATATCATTCGCAATGAACGACTGATCAAACGCAACGCCACCCTGGGCAAGATCGTCAGCATCGTCAGCCTGGCCATTTTGGGAGCTGGCATGTATGTCACTTTCCGGCAGCCAGAGCAGGTTGGCCTGTCGCTCTCGGCCCTGGTGGTGGGTTTCATGCTCTCGCAAGTGGGCATTTTCTACACCAACCGCTGGGGCAGAAGGCCGCGCCCCGATGAGCAGATAGACGCTGCGTTGAAAGGATTCAGCCAGCAATACAATCTGTATCATTACATGACTCGCGCCGCACATGTGCTGGTCGGCCCGGCTGGCCTGTGGGTGCTGATCCCCAAGCCTCAGCGGGGCGTGATCACGTACAGCAAGGATCGCTGGCGCAAGCGCGGCGGCGGGGTGCTTTCAGCCTATTTGACCTTCTTCGCCCAGGAAGGGCTGGGACGTCCTGATCTCGAGATCGCCTCAGAGAAGGAGGCCCTGCGTTACGAACTGAGGAAAGCGTTGCCCGAGGGATACGAGTTGCCCGCTATTCAGGCCGCCCTGATATTCACACACCCCGATGTGGATATTCAAGCCGATGAGGCTCCCAATCCAACCCTGCCTGTCAAGAAATTGAAGGATTATCTGCGCAAAGTCGCCAAAGAAAAGCCCATCTCGACATCGGATGTGAAGACGATCCAAGACGCCTTGGGCGCATAGCACTCCCCTCGGTCCCCCCGATACGGGGGGAGGTTGCCCCAGGCCATCGAAGCGATCGAAAACCCATCTCCAGGCGCCCCGAGACTGCCAGAAACCCGTTTTCTCAGAGAAAACGGGTTTCTGGCAGCCGCAGTACCTTCGCGAGGGGGGGAGATTGCCCCCTCCCCGATATCGGGGAGGGCTGGGGAGGGGTCTCCTACCCGATGTCGGGGAGGGTTTGGGAGGGGTCTCCTACCCGCTCAGGAATTTTTCCAAAGCCTGCTTGCTGATGCGGTAAGCGTTGCCGAGTTTCTTGGCTTTGAGGTCGCCCGCCTTGATGGCGGCGATGACATCTTCTTCGGAGACCTTCAAGAATCCAGCCGCCTCGGAAGGGGTCATCACGTCAGGCATACTGGCCGCGACCTTCTGGGCCTGCGCGCCGGTCATGCCCTGGAGCGATTGCTGCAATACACTGCCCACCCCAAGGCCGGCCCCGATGCCGGCCGTCAGGCCCGCGCCGCCGCTGGGATTCTGGGCAGCCGCCAGCATCGCATCGGCGGCCTGCAATTGGGTGTAGGTAGCCATATCCAGCATCCCCATATTGCGCAACTCTTCGGCGGATTTATCGGATGGCTTGAGGTTGGAAATGATGAACGATTTCAACGACAATCCCAGAGAATTGAAATGATCCTGGGCTTTCGCGCGCACGCTGGCGCTCAACTCGTTGACCAGGCCGATCAGCTCGACCACGCTACGCGCCGCGGCGGTCTCTCCCAGCAGGTCGGTCAAATCGGAGAGCAGCACGCCGCGCAGACGATCTTCGATATCGCCGGTGCGATAGACGCCCAAGGAACCGACAACCTGAGTCACGAATTGCTGCGGGTCGGCGACCTCGAAGCTGTAGGTACCGAAGCCTTGTAGAAGCGCGACGCCTAATCCCATGCCGGGGTTGCGCACGATGATGGGCTGGGGGGTGCCCCATTTCCTATCAACGAACTCGCGCGTCGAGACGAAATAGACCTCGGCCGTAAAGGGTGTGCGGTCATTGAAGGCCTTGCCAATAAAATCAATCACGCGGGGGATATTCGCTGTGGCGATCGTGTGTCGGCCAGGGCCGAAAGTGTCCAGAGCCTGCCCATCGCGGAAGAACACCGCCGCCTGGGCTTCGCGCACAATCACCTGCGAACCAATCCGAAAATCACCGGAACCCTTCTCCGGGAAGCGCTGCACGATGTGATCTCGCATCTCATCAGCATATTCGATAACATCGAAAATTCTAGCCATCACCAAACCTCCAAATTCTTAGACATCATCAATCGAAGCCATTCCACTTTTATCATATCGTAACTGCTCAGTCATCGAACGGATTAGCCCGAAAAAAGGGTGTGCGTGGGGGTGCTGCGCACCCCCACGCACACCCTTTTTTCGGGAATTTCTCCGTTTGAAGGAGTCACTTTTGCGCCTTGGCGTCTTTGCGTGAGATTCAAGTTCTCTACCCTTGTGTCATCACCTCGTTTCGGCGGTTGAAGACATCCAGACATTCCTGGGCTTTGCCCGTCAGGTTGCGGATCGCCGCCGGAAGGCCATCGGCGCCCACCGAGGCTTCCACGTTGTCAATGGCGCTGACTACGCCGTCTACTAAATCGAGCATGGCGGCATCGTATTGGTAGACGCAGGCTAATTCTTCTTCGTTGATCTTGACTGCGTCGAAGAAACCGGAATACCCATAGGCCGCCCGACGCACTTTATCTATGAATGTGCGCACCTTGAGCGCACCCTTCTCGAGATCATCAACATAGCTGATTTCCCCCCGGCTCACGAAGTCCACCTGGACGGCAGAGATGCGTTGATATAACTCCTCGAAGCGGTCTGCCACGGTTTCGCGCAGCAGCTTGTCAGCCGCCCGGCGATTCTGCCGTTCGATATATCCACGAAAGCCAGGAATCTTGCTGGCGATCTTCTTGAAAACGTCCTGACTGCCAGTCACTTTCTCGAACAAATCGGTCATTTTTTCCTCCTCAGGATTCTACTTTTGATATTTTCGGTCTGCGTGCTCTGCGTCTTCGCGGTGATATAGTTTTTTCGTTGACGCTATTCATTATAGCCGCGTAACATCCAAAAGGCAACTAACGACGATCAATGTTTTCTACGAATCGCACTTAGTGTTGTTGCACAAAAATTAGGTAACTACTCAGCCAAACGGAGAAATTCCCGAAAAAAGGGTGTGCGCAGGGGGCTACGCCCCCTGCGCACACCCTTTTTTCGGGTAAATCCGTTCCCGAAATCCGCTTACAGGTCTTGCTTATTTTCCAACCTGGCGCTGAAATACTTTGAGCCTACTGAAACAATAACGAGTAGTGGATTCGGAGCAGCATAGGAGAAGTTTGGCTTCTTGCGTCTTTGTAAATCGAATTATATAATACCGTGAGTCCGCCATGTGTTTTTCAGTGAACTCATACCGTGAGTACACTGAAAAAAACTCCTGAATGAAGGAGCGTGGCGGCATATAAAGGAGCCTATCATGATCGTCACAACCAAAAAATTATTCGAGGCCGCATACGGGAAATACGCCATCGGCGCTTACAATATCAACAACCTCGAACAGACCATGGGATTATTCCGGGGCAATCTGGAAAGCCGTGCGCCCTTCATCATCCAGATCAGCAAAGGGGCGCGTTCCTACACACACAAGACGATGCTGGAGGGGCTGATCCGCAGCGCGGACGAGATCTTCCCCGAGGCGATCTTCGCTGTCCATCTGGATCACGGCGACGAGGAGACCTGCTACGACTGCGTTGACAGCGGCTTCTACAGCTCGGTGATGATAGACGCCAGCCACGAGGACTTCGAGACCAATGTCGCCATCACCCGTCGCGTGGTTGACTATGCGCATGCAAAGGGCGTGGTAGTCGAGGCCGAATTGGGACAGCTAGGCGGAGTCGAGGAGCACGTCAAGGTCGCTGAAGCCGACGCCAAGCTGACCGATCCCGATCAGGCGCTCGAATTCGTGGAGCGCGCCGGCTGCGACTCGCTGGCTTGCGCCATCGGCACCAGCCACGGGGCTTTCAAGTTCAGCGGCACGCAAGGGCTGCACTTCGATGTGCTGGAGGAAATCCAGAAACGCCTGCCCGGTTTCCCGCTGGTGATGCACGGCAGCAGTTCCGTGCCGCAAGAGGAAGTCGAGCGCATCAACAAGGCCGGCGGTAACCTGAAGGGCGCAAAAGGCGTGGATGCCGGCGAATTCAAGCGCGCCGCCGCCTTGGGCGTGACCAAGGTCAATATAGATACCGATGGTCGCCTGGTGTGGACGCGCGTCCACCGCGAGTTCTTCCTCGAAAAGCCGGAGAACTTCGACCTGCGTCCCCCCGGAAAGGTCTTCATGGCGGAATACGCCAGGTTCATCGCCGAGAAGAACGTCTACCTGGGCAGCGCAGGGCAACTCGAGCAAGTGCGAGCCTTAATAGCAGATTAGCTCCCCTGCCATATCCCATGCCCGTATCAGACCAGGGCCTCACCCCCAACCGCTACACCCTCATTCCCCGCACGTTGATTTTCCTCACGCGCGGGGAATCTGTTTTGCTGCTCCAGGGCGCGCCGGACAAACGCCTGTGGGCAGGCCGTTACAACGGCATCGGCGGACATGTGGAACAAGGGGAAGATGCGCTCTCGGCTGCCCGGCGGGAATTGAGGGAGGAGACCGGCCTGGATTTCCAGGATTTATGGCTGTGCGGCGCGATCATCGTTGATACCGGGACGAGCCCCGGGATTGGGATTTATATCTTTCGGGGTGATTGCCCCCAGGGGGAAATCCGCCCTTCAGCAGAAGGCAGCCTGGAGTGGATTCCGATCTCCGAGATTCAGAATCAACCCCTGGTGGAAGACCTGAACATCCTGCTGCCAAAAGTGCTCGCCCTGAAAAGGGGCGATCCCCCTCTCTCGCTGCTGTACAGTTATGACGAGAAAGATCAGCTTCGGATTCGATTTGGTGAATAAGCCTGGCAAGTCAATCCGCGCCTTGTTTTCAAGCCCCCTTTAGGTAGATCGTAAAAGTACTGCCTTCCCCCGCTTTGCTCTCCACTTCGATCCTGCCATGATGCTGTTCGATCACTTGTTTTGTGATAGACAACCCCAAACCCAAACCGCCATACACACGTTCGCCGATCTTGTCCAGGTGGAAGAAGCGATCGAAGATGTGGGGCAGCACCTCTTCGGCAATGCCGATGCCATGATCGCGGATGCTCACCTTTGCGCCTTCAGGAGCCCGCTCCACCCTGACGTACACCACGCCGCCGCCCGGGCTGAACTTGATGGCGTTATCCAACAACTGGCCCAAGGCGCGCTGGATGCTGCGAACATGCCCAGATACCAGCGGCGCATCCGAATCGAGATCGACGCGCAATTCGACGCCGGCTTGCTCTGCTTTCTCTCGAACCTTGTCCACAGCATACTCGACCAGGCTTCCAAGGTTGGTCGGGTGCAACTCGGGCATGACCAGTTCGACTTCTTGCAGGAAGAGGATGTCGTTGACCAGCGTGACGATCTGTTCCACGTTGCGCTCAACCGTATCCAGAACATCATGCAACGCCTGGCCTTCGAGATCGTGGAAGCGTGCCATCTCGAGAAAGCCCCGCGCCGCGGTGAGCGGGGTTCGCAGCTCGTGGGCGATTGTGGTCAGGAACTCTCTGCGGGCTAACTCCTCCTGGGCCAGGCGCTGATAGGCTGCCGCCAATTCGCCAGCCTTCAAACGCAAATCCTCGATCGCCATCTCGTCGTTCTCACGCAGACGCCGGCTGACCTCATGCACCATGGCAAGCGACATCGAAGAACTCTGCTTCAGTAAACGATCGAATGACGGCTTATGGATTTCCAATACCTTGACCGGCGTGGCGGCCATCACGGTGGCGATCCGCGGCGCGTTATGGATCAGGCCCATCTCGCCGAAGAAAGCGCCCTCCTGCAACCGGTTGAGAACGCGTTCTTCGTCATCCTTGATGATTTTCGATACTTTCACCTCGCCCTCTAAAAGGATGAAAAAGGTGTCTTCGATGACATTCTCTCTGCAAAGCACCGCCCCCTGGGGGTAGGATTTGACCTCGCCGATGGCTGCTAACTCCTCGGCTTCGCGCCTGGGAATGCCAGGAAAAGCTCTTCGGATGATTTCTTCGGCAGTGGTGGACGGGTTACTCATCAGACTCTCCTAGAATCAGTAGTTCACGAAAACGATCAGGAGCCCGTCCCTGGGCGACCCGCGGACGGGTCTTGGATCCTTTTTCGTGAAGTACCGAGAATATAGAATACCAATAACGTATTGCCATACCGACGCTGGTCGAACTCGCGAAGATTCTGCAACGCGACCGATTCGTACTCCAAAGGGTCTATTTGCGCGATCACCCAGGCATATTCAGCCAGCCACGACGGACGCGCATCTACTTTCCGCAAGGCTTCTATCCAAATGCCTTTGTATTGCGGCGGCGCGATGTAAAGATAATCGAACGAACGATCGGCGTCCCGATCGAGGGCGACAAAAGCGTCCATGTGGAGCACTTCCGCCCGGTCGGCTAGGCGGGTTTTTTCCAGATTTGCCTTCACTGTCTTGACCGCCAACGGATGCCGGTCAACGAAACGCGCCCATGCGGCCCCGCGGCTGAGGGCTTCGATGCCAACCGCGCCGGTGCCTGCGAAGAGATCCAGAACGACAGCATCTCGAATGTCAACGCCGATGATATCGAACAACGACTCCTTGACGCGGTCGGTGATGGGTCGAGTGGCGTCGCCCGGGACAGAATTCAGCTTCTGCCCACGGGCTGAACCAGCAATCACGCGCAAATTACCCAAACACTACTCTCCGAGACATTGATTTCTTGGACACGGAGTTCACGGATGAACACGGATGGAAATTTTGAAAAATCCGTGCAATCCGTGTTGATCCGTGTACAGAATCTTATTCTTCCTCCACACTCCGCCGCGCCGCCAGGATGTTGCCATGCGGCGCGGTGATCGGCGTGACGCAGCCGGTGCCCAGGATGAAGCGCCGTCCGCCGGCAGCCTGGATCGCGTCCCGGGCCTCGGCGGCGACGGACTCGGGTGTGCCTAGCGCCATCGTCTCGTCGCGTCGCAAACCTCCGCAGACCACGCCGGGGTAGCGCGCCAACGCCTCTCTCAAGGAGGGCGTTGTCTCGCGGTCGTGCCAGTTGATCGCCTGTACCGGGTAATCCGCGACCTGGTCGAACATCACGTCCCGACCATGCAGGTGCAGCAAATTGAGCCAGGCCGCCCCCACAGGCGCCAGCGCCTCCAGGTCATAGGGTTTGCAAAACTCCCCGAACTCAGCCTCCGAAAGCAACCCATACTGGGCATGCTGGACGGCGTAGAAAACCCCAGCGATTCCGGTCTCGAGAGCGGCTTCTACAAACCGTTGTGTGGTTTCTGCAATGGTCTTCAACCCTTCATGCAGCGCATCAGGATCGCGGCGCAGATGCACAAGCAATTGATCTACGCCGGCCAGGTTCTTGGCCTGAGCCATCGGGCTGAAGATGGTCTGGAGGATAGGCGTGTCAGGGTCTAGTTCAGCCCTGAGGAGGGTCAAGCACCTCAACATGCCTCCCAGACTCCCTCGCGCGGGGTGCAGCGCCCGGAGGCGAGTCCAATTCTCGGGGCGCTGGATCACGCGATGGGTATAAGTGCGCGTCCCCTCGGCAGCGCCGCGCCACTCATCGCGGCTGCCCCAATCCACCAGACAATAAGACGACGCCGGGGTGACTTTGACGAAGTCGAAATCATAAAGGCGTTGAAAATTCAGCGTGGCAGCGGCCAACCCCTCGGGAGTCTGGTCATCCACGGGGAAATGCCGCCACAGCGAGACCGGCGGGCGATCCGGCTTCTCGCCGCTCAGACAGATCTCGAGGCGTTGACGATGGGTCAGGGCGGTCAAGATAACGCTCCTTATTTCTTCCTGGATTTCTTGGGAGGAATGACGTCGTTCAGGATATCGGC
>VGOC01000083.1 GCA_016865865.1 Chloroflexota bacterium | reverse complement strand
CAGGCCAAACCTTGCCCTGCAACGTCTCACCACGCGCGAACCTTCTCTGGAGATCATCGAAGTGGGGATTGCCGCTTTCGAGGCGATGCAAAAGGAAGAACAGGCGCTGATTGCCTGAAGAAGACCCCCCTCTGTCCACCCATTTTCGCCCCCGAAAAGCCGGTTATGCAGGCAACAGATGGCGAAAATGGGGGGATGAAAGGGGAGTTTCGATCAAAAGCCCGCTCCCTTTCTTCAACAATGAAACGAAATAAACTTTGGATTGCATGCTGCTCGGTCGTGGCAGTTACCTTGATTTTATTGGTCGGGTTTGGCGGCGCCTGGCTCTATCAACGTCTGTTGCCCAGTCCGACGCAAGAGACCCTTTTCCAGGGCGTGGAATATATCCGCGACGTTCGCAGTTCCCCGCGACGGATCGTTATCCACGTCATCAAAGTTGATCTGCGTGAGGAGGGCATCCGACTCTTGGTGACTCCCGGCGATCCGGACTCCGATCTGCCGCTCAAAGCGCGCACCACTTCCCAATTCTTGACCAATTTCGATCTCCAGGTTGCCATCAACGGGGACGGATTCGAGCCCTGGCACAGTTACGGATTTTTCGATTATTACCCTCACGTCGGCGACCGCGTGGCGCCGATTGGATTCGCGGCATCGGAGGGGATCATCTACTCGCAAGATACCGACGAGGAACCGACCCTCTACCTTGCCATCAACAATGGGGCGCGCTTCAATGCCCCCACCCACAAAATCTACAACGCCATCTCCGGGAATTTGTTGTTACTGAAGAACGGCAATCCCGCGCCTGGCCTGGAAGGGAGCATCGAACCCCGCACCGCCGTGGCGCTCGATCGCGCGAATCGTTTTTTGATCCTCGTCGTCGTTGATGGCCGCCAACCCGGTTACTCCGAGGGCGCTACCCTGGCAGAATTGGCGGAGATCATCGCATATCATGGCGGCTGGACAGCGATGAATCTGGATGGGGGTGGGTCGTCCACGATGGTGGTCGAGGGGCTATTGGGTAACGCAGACGTGCTCAACTCCCCCATCAATCACCGCATTCCCGGGCGCGAGAGACCGGTGGGCAACCACCTGGGCATCTACGCCAAACCTGGGAAGTAGCCCGAATTTCATTCCCCTATGATCTGTACAATCAACTCCCTACGGCGCGGTCGGTTGTCGAAATCCACATGGATGATCTGCTGCCAGGTCCCCAGGGTCAGACGCTTCTGGACGAAAGGCACAGAAAACGAAGCCCCCAACAAGGCCGCCCGCACGTGAGAGTGGCCATTGCCGTCGTGCCAGCGGGCGTTGTGGGCATAATGCCGCTTTGGATCAATGACCTCGTCGAAGAGCCTGCGCAGATCGCTCAAACAGCCCGACTCGTACTCGATGGTGGTCAGCGCGCTGGTGGACGAGGGACAGAAGATGGTCGCCACGCCATCGCTCAAATCGGATTTGCGCACAGCCGAAGCCACTGCCTCGGTTATATCTTGAATATCCGCCTCTCCGCGGGTTTCCAACTGGATGGTATGTGTCACAACTGCCATAGCGCCTCCTGAGTTTGTTCTACGCCTGGATTATAGCATTTTGAAACGTAACCCTCCCACATTTCCGGGATTTCCATTGTGAAAAGCCCTGGTCAAGTTCGATGGATTATTGTACAATGCATCCACCAGAACACGACATAAAACCCAGTACAACTATTTTGTGGAGGATACCCGTATGACATTCACCCCAGATACCACCAGCGACGATAAACTTTGGGCCGCCCTGGGATATCCCATCCCTTTGATTGCCATTATCGTTCTCTTGATGGAAGAAAAGAAAAGCCGCCCTTTCATCAAATTCCATGCTGTACAATCGATCGTTTTCAATATTGCCATCTGGGCCATCATTCTCATCTTTAGCGCTGTGACCCTGGGATTTGGGGCGATCTGCGCGCCATTCCTTTGGCTGGTAACCTTGTGGCCTGCGATCGACTCCTACAGCGGCAAATACACCGAAATACCCGTTGTCACGAACCTGATCAAAGGCCAGGGCTGGGTCAACTAAAACACTCGAACAAAGTAACTGCTCAGCCATCGAACGGCTTAGCCCGAAAAAAGGGTGTGAGCAGGGGGCTACGCCCCCTTCGCACACCCTTTTTTCGGGAACTTCCCCGTATGGCTGAGTGGTTACCAAACAAATCCATAAACCAAATGCAGGGAAGAGACCCGTGACAATACGGGCACCGAAGGGGCAAACTCCGAGCAAAGTTATGGAGTGAAACTCTCAGGTAAAAGGACCCTGCATTCGTAGACCCTCTGGAAAGTCGCAACTTCTTATGCGACACCGACGGGGCAAACCCCGAGCGAAAGCGAAGGGTGAATCTCTCAGGTCAACGACAGAGCGCACGCTGCCACTTCACGCGTGCGCTTTTTTCATCTCTATTCAACCAGTAACACCACCGGAGGTCAATTATGAATTTCCCCAAGGAACTCAAATACACCAGGAACGACGAATGGATTCGCATGGAAGGCGATGAAGGCGTCATCGGCATCACCGATTACGCTCAAGACCAGCTCTCCGATATTGTCTTCGTAGAATTTCTCGTGGATGTCGGCGAGAGCCTCGAGCAGGGCGAAACCTTCGCCGCAGTCGAATCTGTCAAGGCCGCCGCTGAAGTGTATATGCCGGTCAACGGCAAGATCATCGCCGTCAACGAAGACCTGCCAGACGCCCCCGAGAAAGTCAACAGCGACCCCTACGGCGAGGCCTGGATGGCCAGGATCAAGATCAGCGACCCCTCCGAGCTGGACGACCTGCTCGACGCAGACGGCATCGCTAAACTCGAGCGGGATCATTAGTCAGCGAACGAAAGGAGTCACCATGTTCCTACCTCATACCGACGCTGATCGGGAGGCCATGCTGCGCACGATAGGCGTGAAGAAGATCAAGGATCTCTTCGAAGGCCTTCCCGGCGAACACCTGTTCCCAGAGTTAGACCTTCCCCCTGGGGTTGCCGAGATGGAGGCGCTGGCGGAGCTCCAGCACATCGCCGACGCCAACGAGACCACCGGAGAATTGATCTCCTTCCTCGGCGCGGGGGCCTACAATCACTACAGCCCGGCGGTAGTGGACTCGATCCTGCGCAGAGGCGAGTTCTACACCGCTTACACCCCCTATCAACCCGAGATCTCCCAGGGCACGCTCCAGGCGATTTTCGAATATCAAAGCATGATCGTCGCCCTGACCGGCATGGATGTATCCAACGCTTCGCATTACGATGGCGCCACCGCGGTAGCCGAGGCCGTCAATATGGCCTATCATAACTTCCGCGGCAAGCGCACGAAGGTCATCCTATCCCCGGGGCTGCACCCTCACTATCGGGAAACAGTCCACACCTATACCGTAGATTCGAACATCCTGCTCGAGGGCGAGGAAACCCCCCTCGACTCCGGGCCGGAAGCACTGATCCCACTCATTGACGATAACACCGCCCTGGTCGCCGTCCAGTACCCCGATTTCTTTGGCCGCATCCATCGTTTCAGGGAGCTGATCGAGGCTGCCCACCAGGCCGGGGCTTTGGTCGCCGTCCACGTCAATCCCCTGGCCTTGGGTTTGCTCGAACCGCCAGGCGATTTCGGCGCAGACATCGTCACCGGCGAAGGCCAATCCCTGGGCATCCCGCTGTCGTTCGGCGGGCCTTACCTGGGCATCTTCGCCACCCGCCAGCAATATGTGCGTAAGATGGCCGGGCGCATCGTCGGCGAAACCCAGGATGCACGCTGCCAGCGCGGCTTCGTGCTTACGTTGAGCACCCGCGAGCAGCACATCCGCCGCGAGAAAGCCACTTCCAATATCTGCACCAACCAGGGGCTGATGGCCCTGGCCGCGGCGATCTACATGAGCCTGTTGGGGAAGAACGGCCTGCGGCAGGTGGCCGAACTCAACTTCCACAAAGCCCATTACGCCGCCGCGCAAATCGCCACGCTCGATGGTTTCGAGCTGGTTTACGACGAGCCGTTCTTCAACGAGTTCACCGTACGCTGCCCCAGGCCGGTAGCCGAGATCAACGAGGAATTGCTTTCTTACGATATCCTGGGCGGTTACGATCTGGGTCAGACCCGCGCCGGCCTGGAAAATCACATGCTGATCGCCGTCACCGAGATGGTCAGCCGAGAACAGATAGATATCTTCGTAGATGCCCTCGCGGAGGTGGCCCATGACTGATCTTTCGACTTCGCTCAAGATAGAGCCAACTGTCTTCGAACTATCCTCCCCCGGGCGACAGGGACATTCCTTCCCTGAGCTGGATGTGCCGCACGCCGAGATTCCAAAATCGCTCCTGCGGGACGATCTTCCCCTCCCGGAGCTTGCCGAGGTGGATGTGGCGCGGCACTTCACGCGCCTCTCGCAGTTGAATCACGGCGTGGACACCGGGTTCTACCCCCTGGGGTCTTGCACGATGAAATACAACCCCAAGATCAACGAGGCGACCTCGCGGCTGCCTGGTTTCGCCAACATCCATCCCCTGCAGCCCATCGAGACCGTTCAGGGCGCAATCGGCTTGATGTTCGAACTCCAGGAATGGCTCAAGGAGATCAGCGGCTTCGCGGGGATCACCCTGCAGCCCGCTGCAGGCGCGCACGGAGAGCTGACCGGCGTGCTGATCATGCGGGCGTACCACCGGGCGCGCGGCGACGACAGGCGCGTCAAGATGCTGATCCCCGACTCAGCTCACGGCACCAACCCAGCTTCGTCGGCGATGAGCGGGCTGGAGATCGTCGAAATCCCCTCGGATACCCGCGGCAATATTGATCTGGCTGCCCTGCGCGCAGAATGTGACGAAACTCTGGCAGGGATCATGATCACCAATCCCAATACATTAGGGCTGTTCGACGAAAACCTCAGGCAAGTCTGCGATTGCGTTCACGAGGCGGGCGGCCTGGTCTACGGCGATGGCGCGAACTTCAACGCAATCATGGGCATCTCCAGGCCAGCCGACTGCGGCGTTGACGTGCTGCACTTCAACCTGCACAAGACCTTCTCCACCCCCCACGGAGGCGGCGGGCCTGGTTCTGGTCCGGTCGGCGTGACGGATGAGTTGGCCGCCTTCCTGCCTGGCCCCATCGCCGCGATCGTCGAAGAAGGCGATGACGAAGAGCCGCCCCTCTACGGCCTCGTCACCCCGGAGAAGAGCATCGGGCGCATCAAAGCGTTTCACGGGCACTTCGGCGTCATGACACGAGCCTATACCTACATAATGATGCTGGGCGGAGAGGGGCTGCGCGCGGCTTCCGAGCACGCCGTGCTCAACGCCAATTATTTGCAGGCGCGTTTGCGCGATACCTACAAGATCCCCTACGACCGAATCTGTATGCACGAATTCGTCGCCGAGGGTCATTGGGAGGATGCGCCGGACATCCACGCTCTCGATATTTCCAAGCGGCTGATGGATTTCGGCTTCCACCCCCCCACCAACTACTTCCCCTTGATCGTCCCCGAGGCGCTGATGATCGAACCCACCGAGACAGAGAGCAAAGAGACTCTCGACGCCTTTGCCGACGCCCTCATCCAGATCGCCGAAGAGGCGCGCACACAGCCCGATCTGTTGCAGACCGCTCCTCATAGAACCCCCGTTGGCCGGCTGGATGAAGTCAAAGCGGCGCGCGAATTGGTGTTGTGCTGCTGGCTGCCGGAAAAATAAACGCCATCGGAATAATCTAATGTCGAAATTCCTGACCAGGTCAGATTTAGATAAACTCAAAAAAGAACCCAAGCCTTCCCGATTTCGTTTCGTAGAACCCCGTCAGACCATCGAGGTTCACCTGCCCGATGGGCGCACGCTGTCCGGCCCACGCGGGTCAACGGTTGGCGAATTTCTCGTCGCGCTGGAGGAGGAATACGAGGTTCCTATCGTTGGGGCGATTGTCAATGGGTCGCTCCGAGAGCTTACTTTCCCCCTCGAATACGACTCCCAGGTCCGCCCGGTGAGCATGCGCGACACCGATGGGATGCGATTCTACCGGCGCTCTCTGACGTTCCTCCTGGAAAGCGCTTTCCACCACCTCTACCCAAAAGCGATCCTTGCCATAGATCATTCGATCACTTCCGGCGGTTACTTCTGCCAGGTCTTCGATAGCCCAATGCTCAGTAAAGATGAGCTTGCCGCGCTCGAGAAACACATGCGGCAGTTAGTGGCTGAAGATATTCCTTTCGTCAGGGAAAAAGTTCCTTTGGATGAGGCCATCGCCTATTTCGGGGAAAAAGGCTATGAGGACAAAATTCGCCTGCTAAAACATCGCCAGAAGGAGTATCTCATCCTGTACAGCATGGGGGATCACCGGGATTACCATCATGGTTATATGGTGCCTTCGACAGGGTATTTGCAATGGTTCGCGCTCTCCCCCCTGGGAGATGGCTTCGTCCTGCAATTCCCGCGCCGCCATAAACCGATGGAAATCCTTCCCCTCCCAGATTACACGACACTCCTGAAAACGTTCCGGCAGTATGGCGATTGGCTACAACGTCTGGGCATAGATAACGTCGGGATGCTGAATCAGGCCATCAGTGAGACGCGCAGCCGAGAGATCATCCTGGTATCGGAGGCCCTTCACGAAGGCCGCATCTCTGAAATCGCTAGTCATATTGCAGACCAAACGGATGAAGTGCGCGTGGTGCTGATCTCCGGCCCTTCCTCATCGGGGAAGACAACCTTCGCCAAACGCCTCACCATCCAATTGCTCGCCCGAGGGATTTCGCCTTACCCGTTGGAAATAGATAAATACTTCATTGACCGCGAGCTTACCCCACGCGATGAACATGGCCAATATGACTTCGAGACCATCGAAGCCGTCAACACCCAGAGGTTGGAGGAAGATTTGCAAAAGCTGATCGCAGGAAAGCGCGTCCAGTTGCCGTATTTCGATTTCAAAACGGGAAAAAGCATGGCCGGCGACACGATACAGCTTCTGCCTGGGCAAATCATCATTTTGGAGGGAATCCACGGCCTGAACCCTGAGCTGATCCCGAATATCTCCACAGAGCATACCTTTCGCATCTACGTCTCGGCGTTGACGCAGTTGAACCTGGATTGGCACAATCGTGTCTCGACAACCGATACGCGCCTGATCCGGCGGATCGTGCGTGACTCCCGCGAGCGGGGCTACTCCGCCCAGGATACGATCGGTCGCTGGGAATCTGTCCGGCGCGGCGAAAAGAGGTATATCTTCCCCTACCAGGATAACGCCGATCTGATGTTCAACTCGGCGTTGGTCTATGAGTTGGCCGCCCTGAAGCCTTTGGCAGAACCTGTTCTGAGGCAGGTGCCTTTGGGGACGCCAGAACACGTCGAAGCCAAGCGACTTCTAGCCCTTTTGGAGTGGTTCTTACCCCTCGACCCCGACATGATTCCCGACAACTCTCTGCTCAGGGAATTCATCGGCGCCTCGATTCTGAAAGATTTCAAGATCTGGAAACGCTGAAGTTATGATCAGGGAAAACAATAAACGCCGCGCAGGAAAAAGATCCTCCCTGCAAATTCCGCATTGGACGATCCCGCTCCTCTTCCTGATAGAAACGATCATCGCCTACGGGCTGTTGATCGGATTTCAAGGTTTCTATTTCGATGACTGGCAAATGATCTGGCTGATCGAATCCGGGGCCAGTTACTGGGAATTCTACGCCTTCGACCGGCCATTCTCTGCCTGGACTTTGTACCTGACCGCCCCGATTTTGGGCACGAACGCGTTGGCCTGGCACATTTTCACGGTTGCACTGCGCTGGCTGATCACCTGGTCGGCCTGGTGGGTCCTCGACCTGATCTGGCCTGAACGAAAACGCCTCACTGCTCTGATCGGTATGTTGTTTGCAGTCTACCCTGCGTTCGTCCAACAGCCCATCGCAGTCGCATACAGCCAGCATTTTCTCACGTATTTGCTCTTTCTGCTCTCTTTTGGTTTCATGTTAGCAGGTCTTGGGGGCGGCAAGCGTAGATTCTGGATATTTACGTCTCTTGGCCTGCTGACCCAAGGGGTACATCTATTCACCATGGAGTATTTCTGGGGTCTGGAATTGGCGAGGATTCTGGGCCTTTACTTCTATCTGGCCCAAAGGGGGGATTCATCCCCCAGGCGGGCGATCGCCGAGGCTGGAAAACGCTGGCTGCCCTATCTGGTCGTGTTCATCGCCGCGCTGGTATGGCGTCTCTTTATCTATGCGCCTGTAGAAGACCCCAACGAACTGCGCCTGCTGGCGATGTTCCAGAGCGAGCCGCTCGACGCGTCGCTGCATTTCGTGGAGATGGTTTTGCGGGACTCGCTGCATATGACCATCGAAACCTGGGAACAAACCTTACAGGTTGGCCTGATCGCTCTTCGAGACAAATTCCTGCTACTCGTCTGGCTGATCGCGTTCGCAGTTTCCGCCGGATTGATTTTCTTTGTCCGCTCGCTCTCCCTGACGACAGAGCCGGCTGACAGTTCGTGGAGGAAACAGCTTACGGCGTTCGGGCTGGCGATCATGCTATTCGGCCCCTTGCCCGTCTGGTTGACCAATAAACAGATCACCATCGGCATGTACTCCGACCGCTTTGCCCTGGCAGGGATGTTCGGCGCGGCGATTTTGCTGGTTGTCTTCCTGGATCGAGTTCTATCCACCAGGCTGCAAACGCTCGCAGCCGTGGCGATTCTGGCAGGGCTGGCGGTCGGCCTGCACATCCGTGCTGGCAACGATTACCGCTGGGCCTGGGTGAATCAACAACGCTTTTTCTGGCAGATGCACTGGCGGGCGCCCGGCCTGGAACCCAACACGGCCATCTTCTCGGATGGGGCGATCTTCCAATACGCAGGAGATTATCCAACCTCGTTCGCCTTGAACTTACTCTATTCCCACGATCAAAGCGGGCAGACCCAGTTACCCTATTGGTTCTTCGAGTTGGATCGCGGCTTCGATCGCTATGCCGGATACTATCTGAATGGGCAGGTCATGGAGGGCCAATTGCGAACCGCCTCCTTCGAGGGGTGGAGTTTGGATAGCCTCCTGATAGACTACAACCCGAACCAGGGAAGCTGCCTGTGGGTGGTGAGCGAGGGAGACGAGCTGATCTACTCGCTCCCCGGCATCACTCAGGCCGCTCTGCCCCTCTCGGACTTGAGTCGCATTCAGCCCAACTCCGAGTCCCCTCCCGATGAATTGTTCGGCAAAGAAGCAGCCCACACCTGGTGTTACTATTTCGAAAAAGCCGAATTGGCGCGCCAGATGGGCGATTGGCGGCGCGTGAGTGAACTTGCCGATGAAGTCCTCGAGAAAGGCTTCGAACCCCAAAACCGCTTCGAGTGGCGTCCTTTCGTGGATGGTTACCTGCATACCGGCGATTACCAGGCCGCCAATGAGCTATCCCTGCGGGCTTACCAATCGGAAGAAGGGGTGCGCGATATGTTGTGCGCCATGTGGATCGCGCGCGTCAGGGAACTGCCTGACCCACAATTGCTGGAGTACGCCGAATTGACCGAAGACCAAATCCTATGCAAATGGTAAACACTTGCAACCGCTCAGCCATCGAAGAGGAAAGCCCGAAAAAAGGGTATGCGTGGGGTGCTGCGCACCCCACGCATACCTTTTTTTCGGTAACTTCCCCCTTCCTTGGATTATTGTTGGTCTTTTTCCTGATCAATGTCGGTAGTATCTGGCACAAGTCATTTACCACCGACGAAGCCAAACACTATCGCTACGGCATGAACATCCTGAACCTGGATTCGGATCGCTTCGATGACAGCAAAATGCCGTTCTCTGCATTGAATGCGCTGCCCGCCAAACTTGCCCCGCTCATTCCCGAGGGGATCATCCACCGCTATCTGCAAAAAGAGTTGACCGGAAGAGTGGCGACCATCCTGTTTTCGACAGGGATCGCTTTCCTGGTATTTCAGTGGAGCCGCGCCCTCTATGGGGTGATCCCGGGATTCCTGGCGTTGGCGTTGTACATCTTCGATCCCAACATCATCGCCCACTCCGGCCTGATGACCACGGACATCTATGCCGCCGGGATGACAGCGCTGACGATGTACACCTTCTGGTTATTCAGCAAAAACCCCAATTGGAAGTACGCTACACTGAGCGCCTTGACTTTAGGAATCAGCCAGTTAGCCAAATATACCTGTATCTATATCTATCCCTTATTGATTCTGATCATCTTGGCGCGAGATTCCAGGAAATGGCTGGAGATCGTCCGGGGAGGTCGGTGGCGTCAGGCATGGCATAAAATCAAGACCGGTTTGTTGTACGGACTCTTCTTCCTGGTCGTCAGCCTGTTGATGATCAACATCGGCTTTCTGTTCAATAGAACGTTCACCCCTTTAGAAGAGTACAGCTTTCGCTCGGAGTACTTCCAAACCATCCAGGGCAAACTGGCTGCGGTTGGGTTCCTGCCCGTCCCTTTACCCTATCCATTCGTGGAGGGCCTGGATTGGGTGCAGCACCGGGAACGCACGGGGGAGGGCTATGGGCGTCTGTACATGCTGGGAGAATTGCGCCGGGCTGAGAGCTTCAAGGGTTACTTCATTGTCGCCTCGCTGCTGAAAATGCCGCTCGCCTCCCAAATCATCGTGCTGCTGAGCCTCGCGGCCTATCTGGTCGAACGTAAATCCCATGATTTTTTCGAAAACGAAATATTTCTCCTCGCGCCGATGATCTTCTTCTTCGTGTATTTCAACTTCGTCTTCCGCGCCCAGATCGGCATCCGCTTCTACCTGGTGATCTTTCCCTTGCTATATGTCTTCTGCGGCAGCCTGGTCAAGGATTGGGCGCATATCAAACCAGCGTACAAATATGCCTTCGGCCTTCTGTTGATCTATCTCATCGGGTCAGTCATGGCAGCCTTTCCCCATTACATCTCCTATTTCAATGAACTGGTCTGGGATCAAAAAGACGCCTACAAATACCTGGCCGATTCCAATCTGGATTGGGGTCAGGCGGAATGGCTTCGCGACCGCTACCTGGAACAGCACCCCGAGATCACCGTGGAGCCATCCCGGCCAACGCTTGGGAAGATCATGGTTTCTCCCAACAACCTGGTGGGGATCGTGGGCGAGAGAGATCGCTATCTCTGGCTCAGGGAAAACTTCGAACCGGTAGATGTCGTCGCCGACGTTTATCTGATCTATGAAATCACGGAAAAAGACTATCAGCGGTATCTGCTCCCCTAGATGGCCGCCGACCCTGACGCGCTGAGGCATGCATAGAGCAGACGAAGTTCAGCAGAAAAAACTGGGTCCTTTGGAATCGCCGTGATTAAGATTTTCGGTACACGGATTTCACGGAAGAACACGGATTTTTTAACGTTTTTTCCGTATGAAGCCGGAAAATCCGTGCCATCCGTGTACAGAATCACGGTAACTCTCAGAGATCCAAAAAACTACCTGTACCCCTATTCCTCTGTGAGTATCTTTTTTCAGTAGGGTCATATTGGCTGCCCTTACCCAGTCCGGAGAAGGTGGTGGGGGTGCAGGTGGCGTATGGAGAGTATGAGTTATCGAGAAGGGTGAAACAGGCTGGAGGGGTTTGGAATCGTGAGCGGCAGTTGTGGGAATTGCGTTGAAGAAACCACATGAAACTCTGCGCACATTGCGCCATCTACTGTAGAAGATGAAGCCCGCGTGGTCTTTAAGAAAGCCTGACCATCAACCATATATCATCTACTGGTATATGGAACAGTTGTGGTATGATAGAAGTTATCTAGCTGTATATACATATTCCGCCCATTTAAACGTTGGGCAGCGATATGATTGAAGTTCCAAGGAGCAAGAAATGATAGCTGATTTTAAGGGCGTTAGTGTCACTCCCCAAGATATTCTTGTAGCCATGAAGAATTTTGATATAGAATATTCTCATACCAACGAATATGACGCATGGCTTGATAAATGCACGTACAAGTATGCCATTAAACATGGTAGCAAACTTTATCCGTGCAAACATATCTTGAGCCGCGCTACTGGAATAAGTACCTTGGAGTTTAGTGGTGGAGAACAGACTAATCGAGTTTTTCGCCAACTTAATTTCATCATAATCGATAAGCCGAGAAAGGCGTGAATGACGAATCTCAACATCGTACTTGAATTTGCCCTTTTGTGAAAAATGCCTATGGGTAAGAAAGTTAACAAAGTTCTGAATAGAGCCATCCTGGAACTCTCGGTTCGCTCATTTTCACTTGAACGCCCGGAGCAGCGCTTCGGTAGTCGGGCGATCGGTAGCTCGCGTTGGGTTGCCAGCGTACAAGCCGCTCAGTTTTTCTTCGGTCTTTGCAGGTACATGGGTGTCAGGGACAAGGGCTTGCCTTTCAGCCGCCCGAAATTGCGTTCGACCAGGTACTCTTCCCGGTAGGCCAGGACAGCTTGTTCCAGGGACAATATCTCCGGCGGGGCATTGGTGCCATAGACGCGCCACCCCAGGCAG
>VGOC01000082.1 GCA_016865865.1 Chloroflexota bacterium | reverse complement strand
CAGCGGCGAATACGCCCATTGGCTTGAACTACCGTGCGAATTGGATTGTTCAGCACATGTTCAATCCATTCTGTTTTGATGTCAGTACGGCGTGCCACGACGCTAGTTTTGAAATAGTCCGTTGTTTTCATTCATCGCCCTTTGCCAACATTATCAGATGCAACGCGCATTTGTCAAGGATATGCTTCTGGTGATTGCCCACAAGTGGATGAACAGAGGAAAAGCTCTGCCCACTGTGGTAAGGTTTGTTAGCCCACATTCGCTTGTGGTTGGAGGCCGCGCTATGGTAAAATCGCTGCCATCTTTATCGAAGTCCAGGGGCTGCCTTCGGAGCGATGTTCCGCCCCTCGACAAAGGATGACATGCCATCGATTCTGCTCAGTCTGGCCGTTGCAGCCATCGCAATCTTGTATTCCAGCGTCGGCTTCGGCGGCGCCACCGGCTATCTGACCGCGATGACTCTCTTCGGATTGTCTCCTCGAACGATGGCCAACACCGCCCTGATTCTGAACATCCTGGTCGCCAGCATTGCTTTCTCCAACTATTTCCGTGCCGGGCACCTCAACCCACGACTGCTCTGGCCTTTCCTGGCGACCTCTGTCCCGGCAGCCTTTTTGGGCGGATACCTCGAACTCAGCGATCGAACATATTATATCCTATTGTACGCGGTCCTGACCTTCGTAGCCATCCGCCTGCTTTTCTTCTCGCAACACGGGCAGGCAAACAGCGCTCCGGTTCACCTGCCACCGCTTTGGGCGGCGTTATTCACCGGGCTGGGCATCGGCTTGCTCTCCGGCATGGTGGGCATCGGCGGGGGTATCTTCCTCTCGCCGGTCATCATCCTGTCGAGGTGGGGCACACCCAAACAGTCATCCACGGTGGCTGCTGCTTTCATCGTGCTCAACTCGGTCAGCGGCTTGATGGGGCGACTCTCGGGCGGCAATTTCATCTTCGATGCGTTTGGATTCGCCCTGATCCCGTTTGGATTTCTTGGCGCGCTGGCTGGTAGCTGGCTGGGCGCGCAACGTTTTAGCAGTCTTCACCTTCAGCGAGCTTTGGGGGCGGTGATGGCAATTGCGGCAGCGAATTATTGGTGGAAATTGCTGGTTTGAGAAACGCACCCGGCAGACTCAGCGCCCTTCGCGGTCGAACGTAACCACCACCGTCATCCCCCAACGCAGGAGCGGATCAATTTCATCAACAAGGATTCGGGCTGTGTAGGTGATGTCGCCTCGCTTTTCCTCGAAGAAATCAGCGATAGAGTCCACACTGCCAGTCAGTTCCACATCAGGCAAGGCGTCAGGGACAATGGTCACTGCCTGTCCAACGGACACATCCACAACTTCGATCTCGGTCAGGTTATCGGTTTCGACATACCACCGAGAAAAATCCGCCAGCGTAATCACACTTTGACCCGGCGCGACCTGCTCGCCGAGGATCAAATCCAGCTCGACGATGGTTCCAGCAAACGTGGCCGCCAGATCCAGATCGTCCAGCGCAGCCTCGGCGGCGGCGATGTTGGCCTGGGCAGCGACGATGCGGGCTTCGGCTGAGGCTATTCGGGCCTCCGCCAGGGCGACATCGTCAGGGTCGGGGCCTTCGAGAAGCTCATCGAAATCTTCTTGGGCCTGTTCGAGGCGCGCTTGAGCAATCCTGTAATCAGCTTCGGCCTGGGAGATCTCGAATTCGCTCGACGGATCCACCAGGGAGTTGTATTTACGCACAGCGTCATCGTAAGCGCCCTGGGCTTCAGCCAGACGACTTTGAAAAGCCGCCCGCGCCAGATCATTCTCAGGCTTGTCTTCGTAAGGTTCGAAATCTTCCTTGGCTCTGTCCAAATCATCTTCCGCCAGCACCACCTGGGACCAGGCCACATCTATGTCGGTTTGATCGGCGGGAGTGGTGCGATAATTGTAAATGCGCCCGGTGTCATGGACTTGCTGGCGGGCATTGGTCAGCGCCTCCTGAGCGGCAGTAGCCGCCGCGGGCCAGTTGTCATAGAGGGCCTGAAGGTCTTGGTGGGCAGAGAGTAGCTCTAACTCGGCGGCGCTCAACTCCAACTGCGCGCCGGCAAGCCGGCTCTCGATCTGCTCGCGATCTCCCAAACGAGCCAACACCTGGCCCGCTTCGACCTGGTCGCCCTCAGCCACGAAGATCTCAGCAACCTGACCGCCGGTCATGAAGGAGAGCTGCGCAGATTCATCAGGCACCAGACGTCCCTCGGCGACCACCGCGAAACCCTGGACAAGAGGGATAGCCGTGGGGTCTTCAGGCGCCTGTGTGGAAGTCAATTCACAAGCAGCCAGCAAGAAACTAAGCAGCGCGACGAAGATAATAATGATGTACGTGTGTTTAAGATTCATGGGTATTCCTCATAATTTTTGTAATGTGTCCACTGAAAAAACTACGAGTAGAGGATTCGCCCTCATTAGTTATTCATATGCCAGACTTTCATTGACGCTGATTCGGGTAGCACGGCGGGCAGGCACCCAACTCGCCAGGATAGATAATACAACCACGATCCCCAACCAGAGCGAGATGCCGTGCATGGCAGGGAAATATATTCCAGGGAAACTGATGACCTCGCCAAGCTTCACGACGAACACCGGGCCGGCAGAAAGCCCGATTGGCACGGCAAAAATCCAACTGGTCAACCCCAGCATCAGGCCTTCTCCGGTGAAGATGAATCCGACATCCCGAGAGGATGCTCCTACAGCGCGCATCACGCCGATCTCACGGCGGCGCTCGATGACGTTGATCGAGAGCGTGCCAGAGAGTCCCATGCTACCCACAACAGCCATCAACACCGTCATCAGCATCAACATTTGAGTAAGCACACTGAATTGAGCGCTGATCTGGGCGCGGTCTTCGCTGGCGACCGCCGAATATGAGATCTCTATCCCTTCGGCCTCGAAGAATGTCCTCAGGTCAGCTTCGACGGCCCGCTGCGATTCCAGGTCAGTGGTGGTCGTTTCGATCATAGCCACGGCGGCGCGCCCTACACGGTGAACCACGCGGTCGAACACCTCGTTATTGGCAAAAGCAGTATTCTGATCGCGCCCTGCCAAGTCGAAGACCAGACCAACCACCGTCCAGCGAGTATCGCCGACGCCCGGTATATCTATGATAATGTCTTCGCCCACTTGAACGCCTATTTTTCCTGCCAGCTTTTGGTTGAGCAGAAGGGCCTGATCGTCGTCGGGCGAAAGCATCCGCCCGGCGGTCAATTCCGGCTCGAAGAAAGGTGAATTGGAGGGGACGCCGCGCATGAAGACTTCGTATTCGCTTCCAGGCCCCATCGCCCCGGGCACATGCGCATTGGCGGTGCTGAAATTCCACATCTCGGCGTTCTTGATATTGGGTCGCGATTCAATCAGTGGGACAACTTCGTCAATGCGCTGGTATTGGCTGAAGTTGAGCTGAATTTCATAACCGAAACCGGCAAATATCTTGTCAACGGTTTGCTCAAAGGAATATTGGGTGCTGAAGACCATCATGAAGAATGCGCCGGAGATGGTTAGAGTCAGCAAGGTGAGCACCACCCGGCCCGGACGGCGGAAAGTGTTGCGCAGAGAAAGGGCAGCCATCCTCGGCATACCCCGTATCCCAGCCATCAAACGGTCGAGCAGGCTCCGCCCATAATGGCCGCGTCCTAAACCCGTCTGGCTGATAGCCGATGCTGCTGGGATAGCGACCCCCTGCAAAACAGGATACAGGCCCACCAGCAAGGGGGTCAGCAACCCCACCAACATTTGCAGGGCGAAAACGCCAGGTAGAATCTCGAAGGGCGTCGCCGGCACATTGAGCAGGTAAAGCATCCAGCGAGCCATTGCATTCCCAGCATAAGCCCCCAATGGGACAGCGATGACCAGACTCAGAAATCCGTAGATGAAGATCGCCGACAGGTACAGGCTGGCGATCTGCCGTCGCGTGCCGCCGATGGCTTTCATGATTCCGATCTGAGGGACCTGCTGAGCGATCAGCGCGTTGATGGTATTGATCACCAGCATGGTGCTCAACCCCAGGGAGCCGACCGCCATCACCGAAAGCACCATCCCCACCCCGTTGATCATCTCTTGCAGGTAGTGTTCATCGGGGTGCATGGCCTCCTTGTATCCAACGCTGATGCCAATTTTCTTCAATTTTTCGTTGATGCGGTCGGCCACATGGAAGACTTCATCTTCATTGTATTCGGTCAACGTAAATCGCAGCCTGTCATAGCCGTGGTATCCGGCAATATGTTGAAAAGCATCGGGGGTGACATAGAAGGCAGCGTTCTGGCCAAAGGGGCGCGGCCACTCGAAGGGGTTGCGGATGGCGCCGCCGACGGTCAATGGGCGCGCCCGGTCATTGATCTCGAAATACACCGTATCACCAAGGCCTGGCGCGCCGAACGAAGCGATATGCGCCTGTTCGACAGCTATCGAATCCGCCTGAGGCCAGCTCCCCTCTTTCAAGATGAGTTGGTCGAATTGGATCTTAGCGAAATCCGGATACGAGATGATATGCCCGTCCTGCCACTCGCCTTCCAGGGAAGTTTTCCAATGCACGGAGGCCTCGGCGTAGCCTTCGAGATCGGCGACACCCGGCACGTTCTTCAGGCTTTGAATAGTATCTTCGCCTATCACCCCAGACAGCCACAACATGCCATGCGCAGGATTGCTTTGGACATGCGACCGGGCCATCTGGCCGATGACCAGTTGATTGCCCGAAACCACCATGCCAACCGCCATCACCCCCACGGTGATGCTCAAGATGACCATCGCTGCGCGGCCCTTGTTGCGCCATAAATCACGCCAGACTTTTTTGAAGGCAGTATTCATCGAGTAGGATTTCTCCAAAGCTATGCGATCCGTAATGCGTGAAACGGAAAACGAAAAGACCCTTCACGTTTTACGTTTTACTCGTTCCATTATCGAACAACTCGCCATCCAACACATCCACCACCCGCGGGACGCGGCTGGCCAGGTCAACGTTATGAGTCACCATCATGAAGGTTTTTCCCTGGTTCACCAGCGCTTCGAAGAGATTGAAGACCTTATCCGCCGCTTTACTATCCAGGTTGCCGGTTGGCTCATCGCCCATCACCAGGGGAGGATCGTTCGCCAAGGCGCGGGCGATAGCAGCGCGCTGCTGTTGACCACCCGAGAGGGTGTTCGGCAGTTTGTGGGCCTGATCTGCAAGCCCGACCTGATCCAGTAAATGAATGGCGCGTTCGGGGCGCTCACGAGGCTTCCAGACGCGGCAAAAATCCATCGGCAGCATCACATTTTCGATGATCGTGAGGGTGGGCAGCAACTGGAAGAATTGGAAGATCACCCCCACATTCTTCCCACGCCAGCGCGCCAGCGTGTTCTCGCTCAAGTCGTTCAACTGCGCCCCAATCACGCGGACATCGCCGTTGGTGGGGCGGTCTATGCCGGTGATCATATTCAATAGGGTAGATTTTCCACTGCCAGACGGCCCCATCACACCGACGAATTCCCCCGGCGCAACCTGTAGATTCACCGATCTCAAGGCATGGATGGGGCCTGCCGGGCCAACGAAGGTTTTGTCAACATTCTTCAGGTCAATGACCCATTCTGAGTTTGTCATGGGCGCGTTTCTCTCTGCAAGCGCTGTAATACAATTCCGTAGCGCGGCATATCGTCTACGTGAGGGGTTCATGCTGCGCCAAAAGGCAACACGATGTGTCGCGCTAGAAGATTTGCGCGAACGAAGCAAATGGTGAGCAGGAACACTATACGACAGAAGCGGGGTAAAGTTTCAATCCAGTTCGATGATTATACTCGATCACTGGTGTTGCTTCTCCAAATTCGATGTAGAATAGAGGCATGAGTTCACTGAACAAACTCCTGAACGAGGGGGCGGCATATATGCTGCCCAGAATCCTCTACTCGTAGTTTTTGCAGTAGACTCAGGCATCGTTCATAACGCTCTACTTTTCGCTTCCTCGGGAGGGAACCATGTCTGAAAGAGAAGTCTTCATCGTCTCTGCTGTGCGCACTGCGATCGGGGTTGGCAAAGAAACCGGCGCGCTGCACCCGTTCCAGCCGGTCGAACTGTCCGCGTGGGTCATGAAGGAGGCCGTCCGCCGCGCAGGGGTGGAGGCGGCGCGGCTGGAGGACGCCGTCTGGGGCGTGGTCACGCCAGTCGGCGATCAGGGCGCGAACCTGGGGCGGCTATCTGTCCTCAAGGCCGGATTCCCGATCCAGGTCCCCGCGGTGACGCTCAACCGCATGTGCGGCTCGTCGCAGCAGGCCATCCATTTCGCCGCCCAGGAAATCCTCTCCGGCGACATGGACATCGTCCTCGCCGGCGGCGCGGAGATGATGTCGCGCCAGATGCTCGGCGCGGACTATCCCGCCGGGTGGCCGGAGGTAGGACATAGACTGGTGCATCAGGGCGTCAGCGCCGAATTGATGGCCGAAAAATGGAAACTGACGCGGGAAGAACTGGATGATTACGCCGCCGGATCGCACACCCGCGCCGGAGAGGCCATCCAGAAGGGCAATTTCGAATCTCAAATTTTACCCATGACTCTCCCCGACGGCAGCGTGTTCGCCGTTGACCAGGGTGTGCGCTACCCGCCGAACCGGCAGAAGATGGCCGCCCTCAAGCCGGTCTTCGAGGAGGATGGCGTCATCACTGCGGGCAACGCCAGCCAGGTGAGCGACGGGGCGGCCGCGCTGGTTCTGGCCTCGCCCGCTGCAGTCAGAGGCTGTAACCTGACCCCGCTGGCGCGCATCGTCGCCCGTGTGGCCCTCGGCTCCGACCCAACCCTGATGCTCGATGGTCCCATCCCCGCCACGCGCAAGGTGTTGGAGAAAGCCGGGCTTTCGCTGGATGAGATGGATGTGATCGAGATCAACGAGGCCTTTGCCTGTGTCCCGCTGGCCTGGGCGAAGGAGTTGCACCCCCAGATGGCCAGGGTTAACCCCAACGGCGGCGCCATCGCGCACGGACATCCCCTCGGCGCGACCGGCGCGATCCTGATGACCAAACTGGTCTACGAGTTGCAGCGGCGCAAAGCGAAATACGGCCTGCAGACGATGTGCATCGGGCATGGCATGGCGACGGCGACAGTCATCGAGAGGGTCTGATTTCGACTATCAGTTACACAGACGTGGAAGCTAGTAAGACTTCCTGTAATGCAAGACGCCTTCTATAGAATAGATCAACAACGCCACCCAAATGATGCTGAAGCCGACCAAACGGTGGCGCGAGAAATCTTCACCATAGATGACGACTCCGATCAGGAACTGGAAAGTCGGGGCGATGTATTGAAGAAATCCCATGGTCGAAAGATGAATCCGACGGGCCGCCGCGCCAAACCAGAGCAATGGCAATCCTGTCGCCACACCCGCCAGGACCAGGAGAGATGTCACCAGGATAGACTCATGCCCAAAAGCGCCTCTCCCCACAAATTCCAGGTAGAGCAGATACCCCAGGGCGGGAAAAAACAGAAAACCGGTCTCCATGCTAAAACCATGAACCGAGCCTAGCGCAGCGGTCTTCTTGATCAAACCATACAGGCCGAAGGAAAATGCCAGAGCGAGAGCAATCCAGGGCAAGGCGCCAAAGCTGATCGTGAGATAGCCCACCCCGATGGTCGCCACGCCGACAGGAATCCACTGCCACAACCGCAATCTCTCTCGCAAGAAGACCACTCCCAAAACCACATTGACGAGCGGATTGATGAAATAGCCCAGGCTGGATTCGACGATATGGCCGCTGTTGATCGCCCAGACGTACACCAGCCAGTTGACGCTCAACAGAGCTGCCGTCGCCAGATAGTCGAGTGCATTGCGCCTGTTCTCACGGATGGGTCGAAAACCGCCCCAATCTTTTCTAGCGGCGATGATCAGACCGACGAAGACGAACGACCATAACATGCGATGGCCGATGATCTCCGTGGGCGGCACGCTTTTGATCAATTTCCAATAGATGGGGAAGAATCCCCATAGGGTGTAGGCGCCGATGCCGTATAAGATACCTTTATTCATAGTGATATTCCATAATTCGATGACTTGATGGTGTGTCGTGGCTTTCAAGCCATCCAGTAAACCCGCCCTGGCCAACAAGAGAGACCCAGAACATACCGATAACACCAGTTGCGCCATTTGGGCGTTCACTATTTCTTCTCATTTTTTATCGGATTCCTTATTTTGGATAGCCCGATGATAAGCCTTCTCGTATTCTCGTGCGCTATTCTCCCAGGAGAAATTCTTTTCCATGGCGCGCTTCACCATCCCATCCCAATGCTCACGGCGGTCGTAATAGGTGCTCACCGCCCAACCAACCGTATAGTAGATCGCATGGGCGCTGGCTTCGTAGAATTTGAATCCTGTACCACCGCCTGTGCTCTCGTCATACTGTTCGACGGTATCATCCAGCCCCCCGGTTGCTCGCACCACGGGGAGAGCGCCGTATTTCAACGAATAGATCTGATTCAGGCCGCAAGGCTCGTAGCGCGAGGGCATCAGGAACATATCCGCGCCGGCCTCGATCCAGTGGGCGAGTTCATTATCATAGCCGATAAAACTCCCCACGCGGCCGGGGTATCGCACCGGCAGATGGGCAAAATATCTCTCCAAATTCTTCTCACCCGATCCTAACAGAACAAATTGGACATTCATATTGTTCAAGATGCTTTCAATAGCCCCAGATAAGATGTCCAGCCCTTTTTGATGCGCCAGGCGACTGACAACGCCGAGGAGAGGGATATGTTCATCTTCGATCAGGGAAAGCTGTTTTTGAAGTTCGAGTTTGCATGTTTTCTTCCCTGTCAGATCCTCCCGAGAGTAATTAGCCGGGATCAACGGGTCAACTTCCGGGTTCCATTGAGTGTAATCCGCGCCATTGAGAATGCCGATGTAATTTTCGCCCTTGTCATTCAGATAGGGCGCCATGCCGTGCGCCATCTCCGGTGTTCGGGTCTCGTCGGCGTATTTCGGACTGACGGTGTTGACCATATCGGCGTAGTGGATGCCGCCCTTGAGGAAATTGATTTTGCCGTGATCCTCGAATTTGTCGGAGGTGAAATTATTCCACTGCAGGCCGATATAATCATAATGCCTGGCGTCATAGACGCCCTGATAACCGACATTGTGGATCGTCAACAGACTCGCCGCGCCGCCCAAAATGGGATCATCCCAATGCCAGACCTTCAGATAAGCCGCGGCCAGGGCAGTCTGCCAATCATGAGCGTGGACGATATCTGCTTTATAGCCCAATTCTTTGCATAGCTGCAAGGCTGCCCGCGACAGGAACGCAAACCGGCGGGGATTATCCCAAAAGTCATTCAACTGAGCATCGTGGTAGAGGCCATCACGGTTGAAATATTTGCCCGATTCGACGAAATAAATCCCCACCCCGGCTGGCGTCTCGGTTCGATGGACTGCGCACCACTCTTCGGTATCGCCCATCCACACACTCATGAGGCCGAGAAAGGGCTGGATGTCGAATTCGTCCACGGCGATGGAGCGATACTTGGGCATCACCACGATGACCTGGTGGCCCAATACCTGCAAAGCCGCCGACAGCGCGCCGACCACATCGGCCAATCCGCCCGTTTTCGCATAAGGCGCACATTCCGAGGCGGCCATCATAATCTTCGATTTCCTGGACAGCTTTCGATCTCCTATCGGAACCTGGGATAACTCCGTCCATTATCAGTACTTCACGAAAACTGGATCGAAGACCCGTCCTCGGGTCGCCCGGGGACGGGCTTTTGATCTTTTTCGTGATCTACTGATTATACCCACATCGATTCTTGTTGTATACTATACGAGCAAGATGAACACTCACCTCCCCTACATCCCCGGACGCGCGCCACGAACAGAACAACCCATGGGACGATACCTCCCTCCACTGCCGGAGGGGGTGGCTGCTACCTGGCTGGAGAATCGGATTCCACGAGGGGGCTGGGTGCTGGACCCCTTTGGGGCTGCGCCGCGCCTCATAGAGGAAATCGCCCGGGGCGGATACCGGGTTCTAGTCGCTGCCAACAACCCGGTGATCGCTTTCCTCCTCAAGATGACCGCCTCCCCACCGCGCCCGGCAGACCTGAAATCCGCCCTGGCCTCGATCGGATCGGCCAAACTACGGGATGCGCGCCTCGAGCCTTATCTCCGCTCCCTCTACCAGACCAGATGCCAGAGCTGCCAGGCAGATATCCAGGCCGAAGCCTTCTTGTGGGATCATGAAGAACTGGTTCCCTATGGACGCATTTACACCTGCCCCCACTGCAATGACTCCGGAGAGTATCCCACCACCGAAGCCGATAAATCCATGGCGGCGCAATTCGGGGATGGCGGTCTGCCGCGCGCCCGCGCCCTGGAACGCGTCGCCCCGCTCGACGACCCCGACCGCCTCTACGCCAAAGAAGCCCTGGATGTCTACCCCGACCGGGCTGTATATGTCTTGAGCGCCCTGATCAACAAGCTGGATGGACTGGCCTTATCGGTCGAGCAGAGGGATCACTGGAGCGCGCTGCTGCTGACCGCTTTCGACCGCGCGAACACCCTCTGGCCACATCCCACCGCCCGTGAGCGACCCAGGCAGTTGACCATCCCCCCAAAATATCGCGAGAACAATATCTGGCTGGCCCTGGAAGAAGCCGTCGCCCTGTGGGCCAGCGATGCCCCGTCGCTGCCCCTGACCATCTGGCCCAAGCATCCGCCAGACGAGGGGGGGATCTGCCTGTTCGAGGGGCGCATCAAGGATCTGGTCAAGCACCTGGGGGAGATGCCCATCGGCGCAGTCTTGACCGCCTTGCCGCGCCCGAACCAGGCCTTCTGGACTCTCTCGGCGTTGTGGGCGGGCTGGCTATGGAGATCGGAAGCGATCGAGGAATTCAAATCCGTCCTGCGCCGACAGCGGTATAGCTGGCGCTGGCACAACGTTGCCCTTCATATCGCCCTGGAACACCTGAACGCCGCCCTACGCCCCAAGACCCCCATCTTCGGCCTGATTGGAGAAACCGAACCCGGCTATCTCACCGCCGTGGTGACCGCAGCGCATTTCGCCGGTCTGGAGCTGCAAGGAGTCGCCATGCAGGCAAAACAGGGACAGACACAAATCTCCCTCGTATCTGGGGATGCCAGGAAGAAAGTTGGCGGCGCTCGGAATATCAAGGAGATCATCAAAGCTGGGGCGAACTCCTACCTGGAGCAACGCGGCGAGCCTGCTGTTTATTTGCCCGTGCTGGCCGCCGGGCTTGGCGCCTATGCCCACGAGATTAGCCCTTCAGGCTCCCCAGCGGAAAGCTTCTATGATTTCCAGAAAACCATTGAAGAGGCGATCTCCTACCGGGGCGGATTCTTGCGTTTAGAAGCCGCAGGGCAGTCTCCTGAATCGGGGTATTGGTGGCTGGAGAAATACGCAGGCAAAACCACGCCGCTCGCTGACCGGGTGGAAATCGAGGTGGTCAACTATCTTCTCGAACATCCTGGCTGTACCCTGGATGCGCTCGATGCAGCCATGTGCGCCGCCTTCCCCGGGCTATTCACACCAGAAGTCGAACTGATCGGGGTTTGCCTGGATTCTTATGGCGAGGAAGGGGTACCCGGGAGCGGCTTCTGGCGCCTGCGCGAGGGGGATAGACCCGCGAACAGGCTCGAAGACCTGATCAGGATGGGAGAGCTTATCCAGGCATTGGGAAGAAAATTGGGATTCGTAACCCGTAAAGCTGGAGACGACCCCCTCATCTACCATTGGCTCGATGAGCAGAAAACGCCCCAATTCAGCCTCTATCTGACCGCCTCGGCGGTTCTGGGCAAGATCATTCAGCCAGAGTCCCGGCCCAAAGGCAAAGCCCTGATCGTGCTCCCCGGCGGACGCGCCAACCTGGTGGCTTGCAAGCTGCGTAATAACCCCCTGCTGCGCGAGGAAATCGAAAAGAACTGGATTTTCATCAAATACCGCCGCCTGCGCTACCTGAATGACAACCCCATGTTGACCCTGGATAATTTCGATGAGCAACTGGGCCTCGACCCCCTGACATATGCGGAGCCGCAGATTCGGTTATTATGATTCCTACACGCTGCATATGGTAAACTAGTCTTACAATGAATATAACCGATCTGCAAAACCTCACGGTGATCTTTCGCCAATATCCCGATGTTCGGGCTGTGTATCTCTTCGGTTCGAGAGTAACTGAAAAGACACACCCAGAAAGCGATTTGGATCTGGCTATAATCCCTGACACTGATCAAGCCCGCCTTCGAAAGCTCGACATCCTGGCAGATTTGGCGCGCCAGGGATATGATAATGTAGACCTCGTCATACTGGACACTGACGATATCATTCTCAAATACGAAGCCATCCGACACAACCAATTGATCTATCACACAGATGACTTCGACCGAGGCTCAATGTATTCTCTGGTTGTGCGACAATATCTGGATTTTCAACCCTATTTAGGCACTTACTGCTTCAACATCGAAAAAATTTTTTCGATCTTTGTGCCGCCTTGAGGAGCACATTTCGTACTGGCTGCCCCGCAGGGGCCACATCTTCTGGGCGCAGCCCCAGACGATGCGTAGGCACTTAGAGCGCCAATAACGACAAAAGATTGTGGATCAGACTATACGGCAATGCCAATGATTTGGAACAAATTGAGCAACTCAGTTTGAATATTTGCATAATGGATATCAACCTGACTTTGATGTTTCGGTTTGCACCCGCGTCTGGGATTTGCAACTTCTGCCAGGACGGGCTTGAGAACCTTTTCCCTCAGGATGAGCAAAGCGGCCATGTTCTGCAAGCCTTCGGGAAGGGGTTCATAGCGGCGCGAGTTATCTATCTTG
>VGOC01000081.1 GCA_016865865.1 Chloroflexota bacterium | reverse complement strand
TTTACTCAGAGTTCTTTATACTTGAAAGTAAGATTTAACGCAAACCATTCTGGCGACGATCATGGATGCAGGCCAGGTCGCTAACCGGATATTCGCTGTTCCCCTATTTTATTAAAAAACCATTTCGCAAAGGAGAGAAACATGAAGCAGCCCATTTTGACCATGATCATTATCTTGAGTTTGGCGCTATCGGCCTGTGGAGGCGCCGCCCAACCCCCGCCAGCAGAACCCACCGACATACTCCCACCGCCCACAGAAACGCCCCCGCCGACAGAGACCCCTCCACCAACAGAAACACCCCTACCCCCAACTGAGACGCCCCTCCCCACAGAAACTCCTTCCCCCACGATAGCCGCCTACGAAGGCCCGCCTCTCATCGCCTTCGTATCGAATCGCGGGGACGACCCAAATAGGTTCGATCTCTACATTCTCGATCCTGAGGCTTCAGAGATCACTGCATTGAACACAGGCTTCGATTTGGCAATTCTACCGAGTTGGTCGCCGGATGGAAGGATGATTGCCTTCGCTGTTGCCGAGGCGTGGAATCTCTATACTATATACCCCGATGGCACCAACCTGACCCAGGTGACAGACTTCAGCAGCAACAATCCTGATTGGTCTCCTGATGGCAGCCGATTGGTATTCCAATCCGATCACCAAAACGAACCAGAAGATGTCCCAGATATATATATCATCGAAGCAAGCGGCGAGAACCTGGTGGAAATCCTGGATGTCCCAGAGGCGGCTGATTATGGCGCGCGCTGGTCGCCCGATGGGAATAAAATCCTCTTTTGTTCAGATAGAACCGGAATGATCCAGCTATTTCTGATGAATCCGGATGGTTCGGAAGTCGCTCAACTCACCAACATGGCCGAAGCTGTCGAAAATGGCGTCTGGTCTCCTGATAGCAGCAAAATCGTATTCGGCGCGGGCGATACTGGCGATCTATATATTATCGAGGTAGATGATCCAGAAGGATCATTGATCCGGCTCACAGAGGATGAATTCGTTGATATGAACCCTTCCTGGTCATCCGATGGACAGAAGATCGTCTTCTCCTCCAATCGCAGCGGGAATTGGGATTTGTGGATGATGAATGTTGATGGCACAGATCTCGTCCAACTCACCGATGACGCATTCTTCGATGGATTGCCTGACTGGAGTCCGTAGCATTATCAAAGTAGCGCGTATGGGGTAAAATTATCCCCCAATCGTAACGACACAGACATGAACCAAAGATTTCACCGCAGAGACGCAGTGAGCGCAGATTTTTTATAAAAATCTCAGCGGACTCAGCGCCTGCCCTGAGTTTACCGAAGGGTTCTCTGCGGTGAATTTCTTATTGGTTTTGCCGCAGGTGTGCAAAGCAAGGCGAAGCTCTGTTAAGTAATTTCTCTCAAGTTTATCGGTATCCCAAAGAAAGCGAGACGAAATCATGCGCATCCTGGCAATCATTACTGGTGAATATGGAGAACGACACGTAAGAAATTTGCGCAAGCACGGCCCCTCGATCTGGCGTATCGAAACCTGGCAGGCTCCCAAATTGTTGCCGCCGGTCATAGATTACCCCGAAGATTACCTCCCCGAATCGCTCCCCCAATCTGACCTGATCCTTTCTTTTGCCGAACACAAGGGCGTGGCCGAGCTGCTCCCTGAAATCGCCCAAATGACCGGCGCAGCCGCGGTGCTGGTCGCGGTAGACGACGAGACATGGCTGCCGCGCGGCTTGGCGCGGCAATTGAGGGGGTGGTTAGCAAGGATCAACGTAACCTGTGTGACTCCCAAACCCCTGTGTTCGCTGACCGAGTCGGATTACGGGATCACCCGCCGGGACCGCATCAGCTACGATGATCCCCTGATCGCTGAATTCGCCCGCCGCTTTGGGAAGCCCGAAATCGTCGTTCAGGTTGATCCTGATACCCGAACCATTTCCGCCTCCGAGGTGCAGCGCGACGCCGTCTGCGGCTGCGCGCGCCACGTGGCCGAAAACATCATCGGCCTCTCAGTGGACGAAGTAGAGGAAAAAGCCGGGCTGCTGCACCATCACTACCCCTGCCTGGCAAGCATGGTCAAGCTCAACGATTTCAACCACGACACCTTGATGCACGAGTCGGGACATCTGTTAGTGGACTATATCGCTGACCAAATCAAACCCCATAAACAAATACGCTATATCACCCCAGGAAAACGCAGCGAAAAATAAAGGCGTGTGGATGCTGTGCATCCACACGCCTTTACTTTTTCAGGGATACCCCTTAATGAGCAGGTTGCGAAGCGAGCTGCCTTCTTTGTTGCACAAACAAACCGATCAATCCAACAATGGAGAGCAAACCTCGAATACCCACAATCAACATCAGCAGGCCGCCCACAACGCCGCCAGCCAGGAGCCAGCCACGCGGCGCTGCTTGTCTGCTCCGGACAACAATTTCCTGAGTGGAACGCGGCCGGTAGGCCATCAATCGGCTTCGCAAGTCAGCCGTAAATTCTTGCCGGGGCGCCACAGGGCGAAATGTCTCTGTCAACCTGCTCTCCAGCCGACTTAAGTCTATCTTTTTCTGTTTTCGTTCGAAAAGCCTCATCGCACACCTCCCTATTCTTATACAATAGGGTAAGCAATAATTCCAACAGTTCCGGGTCCAAGATTGGCGGCGACTCCAATGGACAACTCAGTCATGATCAGGGATTCGCAATTCAACGTCTGGCGAACTCTCTCCATGAGCAACTCACCACCTTCAGGGTCGCGCGCGTGAACAACTGCAACATTGGCGCGCTGATCGCCGATCCGCTCTTTGATAATGTCAAGAATCTGATCCAGGGCTCGTCTGCGGGTGCGGACTTTGTCGCTCATATCCAGGACGCCATTCTCCAGGATGACGATCGGCTTCACATTCAAGAGCGAGGCCAGGGCTGCCTGCATCGTGCCAACCCGGCCGCTCATGCGGGCATACTCCAGGGTATCCAGTGTGAGGACCACCTGGATTTTAGAGCGGATGAATTCGAGCCGATCCAGTATCGCCCGAACAGATGCGCCAGATCGCTCAAGTTGACGGGCCTCCCGAACCATATAGCCCTGGGCTGCCGACCCAGAGGCGGAGTCGAAGGGGATCACATGATATTCGCCTTCCAGTTCGCGAGCAGCCATCTCCGCCGAGGCAAAAGTCCCTGAAAGCTTGCCGGTGACATGGACAGAGAGAATTGTATCGCCTGGGTCAGCGATCTGGCGGTAGAAATCCACGAACTGCTGCGGGGTGGGTTGACTGGTCTTGGGAATCATTCCGGTATCATCAACGAGCTTGTAAAAACCCTCATTGTCCAGATCCACGCCTTGCAGGAAGGTTTGTTCGCCAAAATGTATATTGATCGGGATCCTCTGAATATCGTATTCATCAACCCAATCAGCAGGAATATCTCCAGCAGTATCAATCACTATTCTCAACATTTCTGCACCTCATCGGTAGGTAGTTCAGCTATCGTTCGAACAAGGTTTGTTATTCCAGGTTATACTCCTCACGCAGTGATGCCAGCGTACGATGATATAGACTTTTTATCGCGCCTTCGGTACGGCCCATGATCTGGCCGATCTCGGCGTTTGTCATACTCTCCGCGAATTTCAAGATCAGCAGTTGTTGACGATCTTCGGGCAATCGTCGGATCACGCGTAGAAGGTCCTCGTTCTCTTCCGTTTTGACGGCCGCTGCCTCTGGTTGCTCGCCCGGATATGGCAAGATGTAGTCGAAAGTATCCAGGGGGATATCCTGGCGGCGGCTGTTGTCGCGATACCAGTTGGCAACCAGGTTATGAGCAATGCGGTAGAACCATGCCGAGATGGGCAGGCCGCGGTTCTCGTATTTTTCGATATGCCGGATAGCCCGGAAGAAAACCCTCTCGGTCAGGTCTTCAGCGTCGAAAGTATTTCCCGTGCGGAAATAGACATAGTTGTAAATGCGCTTCACGTATCGGTCGTAAAGCTCGCCGAACGCATCGTGGTCGCCACGTGAAGCAAGCGCGACCACTTCATCATCGCCAAGCTGGCCATAAAGCGACTCGATGCCTTGCGCTTTCTGGTTGGCGCTTTTACTTAACATAACCCCATCCGATAGATTTGGTTGCTCTTCATCGTGGGGAAGTATATCATGCCGCCCCGAAATATGGGCGTTTTTATCCAATTTCCGACCCCCCTCTGCCCCCCCCCATTTTCGCCGCTGGATTGCCAGTCATTCAGGCGGTTGATGGCGAAAATGGGGGGATTTGCGCTGGAATGCCACTCATGGTATAATCAGGGCGTTCGGGGATGACAGGCTTCGACGGAAGAGGCTGGTCCCGGATTGCGAGCCGAGAGGCGCCGACCTCGTAAACTCAGCGCACACCCTAAAGTGCCAACCGCACTGCATATGCTGCTCTTCCCCTCGCTGCCTAAAGCAGTGAGCCGCGAGAGCGCATCCTGACCCCACCGTGGGTCACGTCCACCTTTTTCCGCTCTCTGGCCGGAGATAGGATGGACGCCACAAAGCCAGAGCGCAGCGCGCGATGCTGCTAAGTGCGCCTAAGAGGGGCTTTCGGGTCCCAGCGGCTGGTCGAGTTGGAACTTTGGTCACCTGTAGGCCGCTCGACGATCATCAACAAGTGACTACGCTCGTAGTTGTTCGCGGATCTATTCTTTCGGACGCGGGTTCGATTCCCGCCATCTCCACCAGGATCAACAGCCGCGCTGCACGGATCGCAGCGCGGCTTGTTTATTCGACAATTCGCGGATAGCGTCAGCGGCAATCCAGCGCGCAGTCTTATCATCCATCTGCTGGATCTCCCTGGCGCAGGCCAGCGCCGCCTGATTGAGGTTCAGGTTGCGTTTGCCGATATTGCGCAGCGCCCAGTTGACGGCTTTCTTGACGAAGTTGCGCGCATCGGTGGCCTCGCGCTGGATCAAAGGAAAGAATCGAATGAACACCTCGTCGTCAGCCTTTTTATCATGCCAGGCCAGGCAGGCGATCAGAGCAAAAGCTGTGCGCTTGACGAATTCTTCCTCCCGCTGCGACCACTCGAAGATTTTCCGCGGCGCAAAGGGCGATTTCTCGAACAGGTTCATACAGAGCTGGTCGCAGACGTCCCAGGAGTTGATCTCGGCTACCCAGGCTTCCATCTGTTCCTCGGTGAGCTTCTCCGGCTCCCCGACCATCCCAGCGACGATGCGCGCTTCCAGGATTCCTGTCTTCCACAGCGCCAACGCCAGATCGTGATCTTTGCCTACCTGCTTGGCAATCGCCCGCAACTCCGGCACGGAAACACCCAGGCGCTGCTCGGTGACCAGGCCAAATTGGGCCATGCCTGCCAATTGGTCAGATTTTGCCTTTGCCTTCAACATCTCGAGAACTTCATCTACAGTTACAGTTACCATAGCTCACCTCAACTCTGGCTAAATTCTGAAAATTCGACTACTATTCCAACATGGATTCGAAACTCTTCTTCGAAGGATTATTGCTTGGATTTTCGATTGCCGCGCCGGTCGGCCCGATAGGCATACTCTGCATCCGGCGGACTCTCAGCGAGGGGCGGATGTCCGGTCTGGCGTCTGGGCTGGGTGCAGCGACCGCAGATGGATTCTACGGCCTGGTGGCTGGATTCGGCCTGACTGCGATCTCCAGTTTATTGATCGAGCAACGAAATTGGCTTGCGCTCAGCGGAGGCGCGTACCTGTGCTATCTAGGGGTGAAGACATTGCGGTCGAAACCCGCTGAGATGAGGGGCGATATCGAGAACATAAACCTTTGGAGCGCCTATCTTTCTACGCTCTTCTTGACGCTTACCAATCCGGTGACAATCCTGTCCTTCGTAGCCATCTTCGCTGGTTTGGGGCTGGTCACCGGTGATGGCAGCAACTACGCCGCTGCGCTCTCCCTGGTCGCGGGAGTTTTCCTCGGCTCAGGAGTCTGGTGGCTGACCCTCAGCGGCGTGGTCAATTTCTTCCGGCACCGATTCAACGCCAGGTCGCTTGTCTGGATCAACCGTCTGGCGGGAGTCATCCTGGTCGGCTATGCGGTTGTGGCGCTGATCAGTGGCTTCCAGACTCCCGCCTGATAACTGCTACAAAGTCGCAGATTCTATTTGACGACCAACCACACGCCGAGCATCATCAGACCAAAACCCATAAGACGCGGCAAATCCAATGGTCGAAGAGAGGCTTGAAACCATCCAAAATGATCAATCAAGGCAGCCAGCAGGAATTGCGAGGCCACGATCAAGATGAAGCCGCCGGCAACTCCAAGCCTGGGAACCACATATCCGATGGTTCCGACGATGATCAACCCTAAGATCCCGGCGCTGAAAGCATACCAGGGAACTTTCCGCCAGTTTTCCAGATTCGCCCCCCTGAGGAGGGCAAACAAGACAGCGATCAACCCGCCGCTGGCATACGTAATGAAAACACTGCCTTTGGTCCCTAGATTCTGCTCCATGATTCCCATGAATTGGCCTTGCAAGGTAACAGCCACCCCTCCCAGGACAGCAAGCCCGATGAGAAATAAAGTGTTCATGGAATGATCCTCCTTTTGCAAAGCCAAATTGACTTTAACTGCTCAGCCATCGAACGGATTTACCCGAAAAAAGGGTGTGCGCAGGGGGCTACGCCCCCTGCACACACCCTTTTTTCGGGAATTTCTCCGTTTGGCTGAGCAGTTACGATTGATAAAGTATTTTATCTCAATGAAGTCGAAAATGTAACTTCGCCCGAAAATAAAATACGATGTTCATCCCACAGGCGCGGTGGATAATGATTAACCACAACGTGCGTGGAGAATGCTGAGACAGGCATTAAACGACCGTGGGCGCTTCCCCCTCGCGCCCACGATCCTGTTTAAAATATCCCCGATAATGGCATTTCGAAGTAATTGCTCAGCCATCGAACGGATTAGCCCGAAAAAAGGGTGTACGAAGGGGGCTGCGCCCCCTTCGCACACCCTTTTTTCGGGAACTTCCCCGTTTGGCTGAGTAGTTACATTTCGAATATATAAAATTTCACAAGAGATATGAATGGGCAGACTGCAAGATACGATAGACGTTTGTACTGCCATCAAACTGGGCTTGCATCCTACACGATTCTCTGCTATGCTGTCCATGAATCTTCGAGGAGGTGAATTATGGGTGCAAAAATCAGGGTGGCGATCCTGGACGATCATCAAGCAATCATTGATGGCTACTGCCACCGGTTCGAAAATGACACAGATATCCAGGTTGTGTCTACGCACGCTTATGGGGAAGAATTGGAACCTCTATTGGAAAAACATGCTGTGGATGTACTCTTCCTCGATGTCAACGTGCCCACCTCAGTAGATAACACCAACCCCTTCCCCATCCTTCATCTGATCCCCACGCTTCTACAAAAATATCCCGACATGAACATCGTGGTGATCTCCATGTACAACCAGCCCTCCCTGGTTAAGAACGTCATGGAAGCCGGCGCAAGCGGCTATATCCTGAAAGAAGACCGCAAGACCATCCAGGAGTTGGCTGCAGTGACGCGCTGCGTCGCCAGGGGCGGGGTCCACATGAGCCGTAAGGCGCACGATCAGTATTTCAAAACAATAACCCTGGGAAATAAATTAAGCCCACGCCAGTTAGAAGCCATCTCCTTATGCGCTGCTTACCCCGAAAAGACCACCGCTGAAATCGCCAGCCTGATGAACGTCGCCAACTCCACCGTGCGCAATTTGCTCTCCGAAGCCTACATTCGGCTGGGGTGCCCCAACCGCATGGCTGCGGTGGCCAAAGCGCGCCAGATGGGGTTGATCGCCCCATACATATAGGGGGTGAAAGTCTAGTGCTTTGGCGCTGTTGCCCATCGTCAGCGCAGCAAGGCAAAGAACCATGATCCCCTTCGACTGGCCCCCATACCGAATTAAAAAAGTACCTGCCGCAGAGTGAGGGGGGCACCCTGAAGCAGGCAGCTATTTTATAACATAGGTTCGAAAAGAATGCAAGAGGGATTCTCGCGTTTTTCATGCACATCTTCTCTCGGGCGTTTCCTGCTTCTGGTTGCCGCCCTTTTTGCTTCCCTTTTTGGAGGCTGGTATTGGCTCTTCGACGACATGCCAGGCCTCGACAGCCTGCCTGGACGCCTCAACACCCCCAGCATCCGCTTCACCGACCGCGATGGAAATCTGCTGTATGAAGCTCTACCCCCGGAGGGCGGACGCCACAGGGCATTATCCCTGGAAGAAATCCCCCTCCCTCTGCAACAAGCCACCATCGCCACAGAAGATAGCAATTTCTACCATCACCCCGGTGTGGATATTACAGGCATCCTGCGCGCTTTCTGGATCAACCTGCGCGGCGGCGAGACGCTTGCGGGTGGCAGCACCATCACCCAACAGGTGGCCCGCAACCTGCTGCTCGACCCGGATGAGCGCTATCAGCGCAGCCTCCGCCGGAAATTGCGCGAGAGCTGGCTGGCCTGGCAGTTAGCCCACCGTTACTCCAAAGACGAGATCCTCTCCCTCTACCTCAACCAGATGTATTATGGCGGCCTGGCTTATGGCGTCGAAGCCGCCGCGCAGACCTACTTCGGTAAAACTGTCGCCGACCTCGATCTGGCAGAGTGCGCTCTGCTGGCTGGGCTGCCTCAAGCCCCGGCGCTCTACCAGCCACTAACCGATCCCGAAGCTGCCAAAGAGCGACAACGGGTCGTCTTGGGTTTGATGGAGAAGGAAGGATATATCACCCCCGAGGAGCGCAGCCTGGCCGAGCGTGAGCCGTTGATTTATGAGACTGCCTCTTACCCGCTGGAAGCTTCGCACTTCGTTTTGTGGGTGCGCGCCGGACTGGATGATTTGCTTCCCCCCGAGGAGCTGACTCGTCCCCTGACCGTGCGCACCAGCCTCGACCTGGACTGGCAATCCCACGCCGAGCGCGCCATCGCCCAGCAGTTAGACAAACTCCAACACGAGCAGGGCGGCCTGGGACACAATGTCAACAACGCCGCCCTGGTAGCCTTAGACCCCCGCACCGGCGAGATCAAAGCTATGGTGGGCAGCCCCGATTATTTCGACGCCCGGTATGGCGGCGCGATCAACATGGCGCTCGCCCCGCGGCAACCCGGCTCGGCCATCAAACCCCTGGTCTATGCGGCGGCCTTCGACCCAACCCGACTGGTCCCCTGGACCCCCGCCACGATGATCCTTGACGTGCGCCGGACATTCCTGACCGGAGACGATGAACCCTACACGCCGGAGAATTACGACAATCGCGAGCACGGCCCGGTGCTGGCGCGGCAGGCGCTGGCTTCCTCGTTGAACATCCCCGCGGTAGCTGCCCTGGACGAAATCGGGATCGAGGCTCTGACAGCCCTGGCAGCCAACCTGGGCATCACCACGCTGGAGGACCCTGCAAGCTACGATCTTTCGATTGCGCTTGGGGGCGGCGCAGTATCACTCCTGGAACTGAGCAGCGCCTATGGGGCCTTTGCCAACAGCGGCTACCGTGTGGAGCCAATCAGTATTCTGGATATCACCGACGCCGAAGGGAATCTGGTTTACGCTGTAGAGAGGCAACCTCCCATTCGGGTTCTGGATGCGCGCGTGGCCTGGTTGATCAGCGACATCTTGAGCGATAACGACGCCCGCCTCCTGGGGTTCGGCGTCCATAGTTCGCTGAATATCGGCCGTCCGGCAGCCGTCAAAACAGGCACCACCTCGAATTTTCACGACAATTGGACCATTGGCTATACCCCCGACCTGGTCTCGGGAATCTGGGTGGGCAATACCAGCCACGAGCCGATGATGGGCGTCACCGGCCTGAGCGGCGCGGCGCCGATCTGGCATCAGTTCATGCGCACAGTGCTTTCCGGGCAGCCTGAGTTATCCTTCGATCGTCCACAAGGGTTAGTGCAGATAGAAGTCTGTGCGCTGTCTGGGTTGCTGCCCGGCGAGGCCTGCCCCTATCGCCGTCTGGAGTGGTTCATCGAGGGCACCCAACCCACCACGGGCGATCCCTTCTATCAGCAGGTCATCATTGACGCCATGACCGGCTTCCTGGCCGATGAAAATACTCCAGCCGAACGCCAGACAATCATCACCGCCCTCGACCTGCTGCCCGAAGCTCACCGCTGGGCCAGGAGCCAGGGCCTGACCCTGCTCGCCGACCTGAGCGTACCCCAAATTTCCGAAACCCCCGATTTCTCTTTACAGATGATCTCGCCCGCCCCCAATGCGGTCTACATTCTCTCGTCAGGCCTGCCCGCGCAGGCGCAGAGCCTGCACATCGAGGTTGTCGTCCCCGCGGGGATTGGCCAAGTCAGCTTGTGGATCGATGGGGCTTTAATTGTCACCCTCGACCACCCGCCATTCGAGGCCTGGTGGGTTTTACAGCCCGGCGAGCACCAGGCCTGGGCCGAAGCCCTCGACGCAAACGGAGAGAAGCTAATCAGCGCCACAGTCCGCTTTGAAGTGAAAACCAGCGAAGAGTAGGAGAATCATCGTACACGGATTGACATGGATATCAAGGACAAAACTAAAAAAAGAATCTGTGTGAATCCGTTCAATCCGTGTACAAAAATGCTCTACGGCTTCACCACGAACAGGCTGCCCTCTCCGCGCCCATAAACCTCGTGGAAGTAGAATTCCTGGGCAGTGGGCGGGATGACGCGGAATTCTCCGGGCGTACTCGCCCGCACCAGGTAAGTGTAGATATAAGTCCCCGGGGGGAGATAGTCAGCCGAGATAACCACTTTTTCGTCGCGCAGCTCGACATGGTCGAAATACCACCAACCCCAGCCGCGCTCTTGCAGATCATCCCAATCGTAGCGATCTGGAGCAAGCTCTTGCGGGTTGGTCTCTAACGCCTGGTCGAGGGCTTCCAACCCCGCGGGAAGCGGGTCTTCGATCACCACATAATGCAGGGCATTGGGCGCAACGATCGTGATCCGCGCCAGCAAGATCTCGCCTTGTTCGATCTGCGCAAGGGGTATATTGCTTTCACTGGACTCGAAGTAGCTGCGCGAGATGATCATGCCGCGGTCGAGGGCCTGGATATCCTCCACAGGCAAATCAACCGTCAGATGAGCGGTGTAATACAGATTCCCCGGCCCATCATCGCGGGCGATCGTTAAGCGGTTTGCCTGGCCGCTGAGCAGCTCGGCGATGTCGAAGCGCAGCTCGTAGGTCTCCTGCAGGTTTTCACTGTTAGCCACACTGCCCCCCTCTTGCTGCCCATTCAACGCCACGGCATATTGGAAATCCGCTTCTAACTCGCCGCTGGCAAGCATCCAGCCTGTCAGACCCATCAAAGCCCAGGCCGTCTCCTGGGTGGTGCTCCAATACCCTTCGGAGCGATGAGTCATCAGCCAGCGCACCGCATTGGCATTCAACGCATTTTCTGGATCAACCTCGATCAGCGCGCCTAGGACGATCGCCGTGGTTCTTGTATCGGTGTTCCAATTCCAGTAGTCCGTCCAACCCTCTTCCCAATGAGCGCCGCTGGCCGAAAGGATCGCCGCGTTGGCGAAATCGGAGATCAGGGTATCCAGACGGGGATCATCGGGCCTATCCTGATCAGCGTCGAGGGAATCGATCATATAGAGAGTCTGGGCCAGGTAGGCGCGCCCATACAGACTCAATGACTGGCGCAGGTCGTACAACTGCACCGTGCGGCTGACCTGGGGCAACCCGGCGCGCGCCAGCACGAATAACATGAAAGCCTGACGATTGAGGATATGCTGAGCGTCTAAACTGCGCAGCCTAACCAGATGTCCACGCAGATACCAGGTAGCCTGATCTATCACATAGCTGCTGACAGGGTATCCAGCGTTCTTGGCCTCCGCCAAGCCCAAAACGACATAGGCGGTGGTGAGGTCATCGCTCTCCTGACCTGTCCACCAGCCCCAACCGCCGTCGGGATTCTGCCAGCTATAGAGACGCTGCAAAGCCGTGTTGACCTCCTCATCCAGGTTGGCCTGCAAATCCGCATCGGCGCGGCCGGAGGCCTGCAACGCTCGAACGGTCAACATATTGGGCAAAAAGCGCGAGATGGTCTGCTCGACGCATTCATAAGGATAATGTTCCAGATAATCCAACCCGGTGGCCATGCCTGCGACGAGCGATGGTTCGACTTGGACGACCAACTCGCCGCTGGGAGGTTGATCTTCTGCAGGCAGAATGATCGCTTCGGTGATGGCTCCTTCTTCCTCGAGCATTCCCGCCGCGCCAACCGTCTCCGGGGCCACGTAACGATAAACGGGGATGCCGCCGCCTTCCAAGGTAGTCAGCGTAGGCCTGCTGGCATCGGAATAGCCCCCGCCCTCGGCGCTGATCACCAGATCGACGCGTTCGACCCCAGGCTGAACCGCAACCATCCAGAAGAGATAAACCTGCTTCCCTGCCGCGATTTCGACCTGTTGGGTTTCATCCGTCATCAGGTTTATTCCCTCGGCAACCAGGCTGACATCCACCACCAGGTCTTTCTCGGTGTTGTTGTGCACAGCAGCCCCCAGGCGGGCCTCATCCCCGACGACGAAGAAGCGCGGCGTTTGCGGGCGCACCAACAGGGGCTTGGTGCTAACCAAATCGCCAAAGGTATCTCCCACGCGCGTATCCAGGGTGACGGCGCGCCCATCCATGCGCCAGGTAGTCAGATTATCGGGCAGGGTGATGGTGACAGTCGCTTCTCCATTTTCATCGGTGATCACGTGGGCATTCCAATAGGCAGTATCCGGAAAATCCTCGCGGATCTCGGCCACGCCGAATACATCTTCCCCTTTTCCGCCGCCGCTGCCCCCGCCCTGACCCTCAGCGCGCAGTTCTTCCAGTTCGGCGTTGTACTGCTCGATGTTATAGACAATGGGCATGGCGGTGCGCACGCTGAGCGAACGCGGCGAGTAGAAATAATCCAGGATGGGAATTGAATTAGGCCCGCTCAGGGTTAGGGTTGCCAGGTCGGTCAGGGCTAGTGAGATTTCGGCGCTGACGGGTTGCCCGGCCATGTCGGTGGTGCGCACAGTATACGTAACCTGATCGCCAGGCCCGGCCTTTTCTTTGTCCGGGGTGATCTCGACATTCAAGGTCTGAGCGGAGGCGTCAACCTTGATCTCAGACATACCCATCCGAAAGTCGGGCATCCCATCTTCGCCAGCCCCTTGGATGACAGTCACAGAAATATACACATTAGGGGCCATATCTTCCAAAATAGGAAGTTGGTAGACCGTACTGTTGCTGGTGAGTAGAATCACCTCGCTGGCACGTATGTGGCCGCGCTCGA
>VGOC01000080.1 GCA_016865865.1 Chloroflexota bacterium | reverse complement strand
GCGGCGCATGACTTTGGCGTTGCGGGTCATCGGCAGGGCGTTGACGAAGAGCACCGCGCCGGGGGCCAGGGGTTTGCCCAGCGAGTTGGCGACTAAATCGGTCAACTCCTGGCGCAGCGCGTCGCCGGATTCGGCCTCGGGGCGCAGGACGCAGAAGACTACCACCTCATTGCCCTTGATCTCGTGGGGAACACCGATGGCAGCCGCCTCGACAACCTGGGGATGGCCGACCAGGATCGTCTCCACTTCGGCAGGTCCCAGGCGTTTGCCAGCAACTTTGATGGTGTCGTCTGAGCGCCCGAGAACGTACCATTGATCGTCCGAGTCCCGCGCAGCCCAATCGCCATGCACCCAGATATCCGGCCAGCGCGACCAGTAGGTTTGCAGGTAGCGCTCCGGGTCCTTCCAGAAGCCGCGCGTCATGCCGATCCAGGGGGTCCTGATGACCAGTTCGCCCACCTGATCGACGACCGATTTCCCCTCCTCGTCGAGCACGTCGGCGGCCACGCCCGGGCAGGGGCCGGGGAAGCTGGTGGGCTTGATGGGTAGCAGCGGATTGCCCATCAGGATGCCGCCGGAGAGTTCGGTGCCGCCGGTGTAGTTGATGATGGGCATCTGGCTGTCGCCGACCACCTCGAACAGCCACATCCAGGGTTTGTGATTCCAGGGTTCGCCGGTCGAGCCGACCATGCGCAGGGAGGACAGGTCATGGGAACGAACGGGCTCTTCCCCATGCGCCATCAGGGCACGGATCAGGGTGGGGGAGAGGCCCAGCTTGTTGATCTTGTGACGTTCGATCATCGCCCAAAGACGATCCGGGCCGGGGTAATCGAGAGCGCCATCGTAAAGGAAGCCCGTACCGCCCATAATCAGCGGCCCGAAGACCATCCAGGGGCCTAACATCCAGCCCATGTCGGTGACCCAGTAGATGATCTCATCGGGATGAAAATCCATGCCGAAGGCGACATCCTGGGTGGCCTTGACCGGGAAGCCGCAATGGGTGTGCACGGCGCCCTTGGGACGGCCGGTCGTCCCCGAGGTGTAGATCACCATCAGGGTGTCCTCAGCACGCGTAACGTCAGTCCGAGCCTCCATGGCTTGTTTGGGGATGAGATCATGCCACCAGTGATCGCGCCCTTCGATCATCTTCACATCCTGACCGGCGCGATTAAGCACGATGAGGTGTTCCAGGCTGGGCAACTGCCTGGCGGCCTCGTCGGCGACTGGCTTGGTCAGCATCAGCTTGCCGCGACGGAAGAAGCCATCGGCGCAGAACAAAGCTCTGGCTCCGGTATCGTTCAGGCGCGTGACCACCGCGCCGGCGCCATACCCCGAGAAGAGCGGCGTGATGACCGCGCCGATCTTGGCGATAGCCAGCACGGCGATGATGATCTCAGGCGTCATGGGCATGAAAACGCCGATGGTGTCCCCTTTGCCCAGGCCGAGAGAGCGCAGGGCGTTGGCAGCCTGGTTGGTCTGGCGGTAGAGTTCGCCGTAGCTGATCGCCCGGGTTTCGCCGCCCTCGCCCTCCCAGATGTAGGCGGTTTTTGATTCTGTAGGCGTGCCGATGTATTTGTCCAGGCAGTTATGAATGATATTCATTTTCCCCCCGATGCACCAGTCGGGCCATTGGATGCCCCGGGAGAGATCGAGGACTTGCGAGTAGGGTTCGTAGAATTCGATCTTCAGGAATTTCAGCAGGGCGTCAGTGTACCAGGCCACATCGTGGGTGGAGCGGCGCATCAATTCGTCGAAGTCGGCGATGCCGTGTTGGCGCATGAAGCGGGTCAGGTTGGCGCGCTCAATGTGATTTGTTGTTGGCCGCCAGATGAAATCACCACCATACTCGAATTGCTCGCTCATGAGGGTTCACCTGATCTATTTTTCCCACATGCTGACTTCGTCGAGCAGCGTTTTCTCTTCGTCGCTCAAGCGCAAACCGACCCCGCCCAGGTTGTCTTCCAGTTGCGTCAAGCTGCGCGGGCCAATGATCGGGCTGGCAACCAGGGGATTGGCCAACAGCCAGGCCAAAGCCACGCGGGATACCGACACGCCGTATCCCCCTGCGATCTTTTGGGCGGCATCCAAAATAGCCCAGCCGCGCTCGTTGAAGTAGCGTCGTTTGACGCTGTCGGCGCGCACGCTGGGGGGAGCGGCCTCATCTGGCTTGTATTTGCCCGTCAAAAAGCCTCCCGCCAGCGGGCTGTACGGAATCACGCCAATGCCATACGTCTCACAGACAGCGGCTAATTCTTGTTCGAACTCTTTTCGGTGCGCCAGGTTGTAGTGGGGCTGCAGGGACACGAAGTGGTCGAGGTGATGTTTGTCGGAAGCCCATAACGCCTGCATCAACCGCCAGGCCGGGTAGTTCGAGGCCCCGATATAGCGGACTTTGCCCTGCCGGATCAGGTCGTCCAGCGCTCGCAGCGTCTCCTCGACGGGGGTATTTTCATCGTGCCAATGGGTTTGATAGAGGTCTATGTATTCGATGTCCAGGCGGCGCAGGGAGGTCTCTACCGCTTGCATGATATGGTAGCGCGATAGCCCCTCATCGTTGGGGCCTTCCCCCATGGGGCCGCGCACTTTGGTTGCGATGACGACTTGATCGCGTGGGATATCGAACTTTTTCGACCACTTGCCGATGATGGTTTCGGCCACCCCCCCGGGATTGCCGTCCACCCAGTTCGAGTAGATATCGGCGGTGTCTAAGAAGTTGATCTCGGCTGCGTAGGCAGCGTTGAGGATCTCGAAGGATAACGCCTCATCGGCTGTCCAACCGAATTGCATCGTGCCTAAGCACAGCGCAGAGACTTTCAAGCCTGTGTTTCCTAAGTTGCGATATTCCATGATAGCTCCATATCAACTCGTCCATAAAAAGTCCATGACGGACATTTTAGCATGTCTTTGCGCTCTCCGCGCGAGGAATAGCGCAGGTCTTGCCCCCCTCGGTCCCTCCGCTATGGGGGGAAGCTTACATTTATTGCAACTCGGCATTGCCCGGTGCAGGGCCTTTGGGCAAGGCAAGGATAGCCGGTATGGCACCCAGGGAGATGAACGCGCTGGCATAGAAAGTCGCCCGCAGCCCCCACAAATCCCCTGCGATCCCCAGGAAAACCAGGGCAAGAGATTGCGCCAGGAAGGCCATCGCCATGAATAGACCATTGGCGACAGCGCGATTCTCTGGCGAGTTGTCTTGCACCAGGGCCAGGAAAACGGGTTGGGTGGAGATGCTCACGAAGCCCAGCAATAACAACACTAGGATGACCAACCATCCTTTTACTTGCAGAAAGGTGAAGGTCAACAGGGCCGAGGCGATGATGGCGATCAACAAGGTGGGTTTGCGCCCGATCCGGTCGCTGACTGTTCCGCTGACCAGCGCCCCTGCCACGCCCGCGATTTCGAGGATAGAGAGCGAGGCCCCCGCGAGGACCAGCGTGGCGCCTTCCGAAGTGAGGAAGGTGGGCATATAGGTTGTGATGCCGGCTACGAGGAAGGCGCGCGGCAGGAGTACGAAGAGAAGGGGTAGGAAAAAAGTTTTGAGTTGGGGCCTGATCTTCTCGAGGCCAGTCGGTTTGTGGCGGAATTCTTTTCCTGAAACCCGGCGGAAGCGAACTAAGAGGATCAAAGAAGAAAGCCAACCGACGACGATCAACCGGAAGATGCCTGCCAACCCCCAAAGCGAGACCGCCCAGACGGCGATCAACGGGCCTACGGTGCGGCCTAATTCTCCTCCAGCCATGAACAGGCTCATCCCCACGCCCACGCGCCGGCCGGAAATGCGGGCGATCATGGCGGGCGATGGCGCATGAAAGGCGGCTGTGCTGACCCCTGTCAAGAATAACAACACCACCAGGGCAGGATAACCGGGCGCGACACCTAACAGACTCATGAAGGTAGCAGTCAGGGCCGGCGCGAAGATAACGAAATAGCGCAAGCTGATCTTATCTGCCAGGTAACCGATGAAGGGATTCAGGATGGCCGGCAGTTGCTGGATCGCGGTCAACCCCCCCACCTGGGTCAGGGTGAGGGATAACTTACTGATGATTTCGGGTAAAAGGGGAGCTACGAAAGCGGTATAGGTATCGTGGATGAAATGCCCGCTGGCGATGGTGATCACCTGGTTGAGTTCGAAGGCGGCCTTGCTTTCTACGTTTGGGGTGGTGAAACTTGTTGTTGAGGTCATGTATTGTCCTTGAGGATTAGATTGCTAACTATACCGCGTCTTCGAGAGTGTCACAAGGAAGATGTTATTAAAACGAAAGCCGACGCATCCCGGCGTCGGCTTTCGTTTTATCACAATGAAGATTATCAATCCGCCTTACTCCAATTCGGGACCACAATCCATAGGACAATGTAAGGAACCAAACCTGGAATACCTCCAGGGATCAGCGCGATCAGGAAGGCCAGGCGGAACCAAAAGGCGCTGATCCCGAAGAATTCTGCCAGACCGCCGCATACACCCGCCACAACGCGATCTCGACGGGAGCGGCGTAAAGCGTTTCTTCTAGCTGTCATCATGGCCTCCAGTCAGTACACGGATTGCACGGATGAACACGGAAAAAATTTCTAGGATCCATAGAATCCGTGTTCATCCATGTCCCATCTCTAAGCAGCCGCGGGAAGAATAGCAGGCCTGCGCCAATCCTGGAAGACCAGCCACATGGCGCCCATGCCGATCAGGGTGACCACCACGCCGATGACCCAACCCAGGATGGGGATCGCCCGCAACAGCACGTAGATCAGCACGCCCACCACCAGGGGCCAGACTTTGGAACCGGCGTACTGAGGGGTCAGCTTGCCTAAGACCCACTTGCCGCCCCAGAAGGCGATCACCAGTTTCGAGCCATACGTGACCAGCAGCACGAAGACCGCCATCGCCAGCCCCAGAGAGGAGAAGCCCACCCCAAAGATCGTGCGCCCCAGGCCGCCCAGGGTCAACACGCCGAAGAAGATGCCCAGGGCCAGCACCAGGCCTGCCAGGATCACCGCGCCTGCATATCCGGCGATCACGGTTACCAGGCCCCAACCTGAGGAGGGCAGCGGTTTGCCGACGGCTTTGGCGATCACTTTATCGAACAGACTGGGAAGCAGCCACAAGACCAGCGCACCCAACGCCAGAAGCGTGACCAGCTCGCGCGCCCGTTGCAGGAACCACTGCCCCACTTTGACCGCGGCATTGATCTGCGGAGGAGGGAGGACCTGACCGGGAGTTGGCTGCGCCTCGGGCTCAGGAGTGCTGTAGACGATCCCGCCCCCAGGAGTCGTCTCGATGCTCTCGGATTGATCTGTGAAGCTGGTATAGGCCACCTTGCCGCCGATCTCGGCGCTCTCGGAAATACGCAGTCCCGGAGCGATCATTGCCGGGGTTCCCGGAGGCATGAATGAGGTGAAGGGCATCGGCCCCATGCTTTCGCCCGGATCGCCGACTTCAGCGTTGACATCGCCGCCGACAACTCCATTGATCGCCAGCGCGCCTGCCCCGGCATACACATCACGCCCGATTTCGCCATCCAGGATCGCCTGGTAGCCCCCGATGGCTGTGTCACGGCTGATCGTCGCGCCATCCTCTACCGTCAGGGAAAAGCCGCCAAAGTACAGGTTGCGCCCAATCGAGGCCGATGGTCCGACGGTGGCGGCGTTGCAGCCCGTGTAGACGCTGCCGGCGACTTCTCCGTTGATTTCGATGAATTGTCCGGCGGCGACCAGGCTGCCGTTCACCACGCCGTTGAAGACGACATTCTGGCCAAAGGCGAATAAATCGCCGTTGACTGTGCCGTCAATGACGACGTTATCTCCAGCGATGAATAGGTCATCGTCCACGACCTCGCTGGCAGGCAAATCACCATCCTCGATGAACTCGAAGGCTTGCGCTGAACCTACAAGCCCCAGGCTGAATGTAAGCGCCAGTGCGAATGGCATCAGCCAGTAGATAACTAAGGTTAGTTTCTTCATGATCGTTAACTCCTTGGTGATAAGATAGATATGTTCGAATTATTATACGCTAGGCTTTCTCCCTGGTTGCACAATATTTGCGCGATCCACGCCGATCTTCTACGGGTGTCACTGCGAGGCATCCTTTGCCGAAGCAGTCTCCTGGTTAGAAAGGAGATTGCTTCGTCGTAAAAACGCTCCTCGCAATAACAGGCTTGATTCAGTTGCGGCTGGAAAGCGCGCTGTGTCATTTCTCGTGATAGAATCTCGATATGCATTACGAAACTCTGATCCCCCCCGCCGAACTTCTACAACATTTGGATGACCCAGACTGGGTGATCGCCGATTGCCGCTTCTGGCTGGACGATGCCGAAAAGGGACGCCGCGATTATCGAGATGCCCACATCCCAGGCGCGGTCTACGCCCATGTGAATGATGACCTTTCTGGGGTTGTGGCGCCCGGCGTGACCGGACGCCATCCTCTTCCTCCGGTGGATGACCTGGCCGCTGAACTCGGAGGTTGGGGCATTGCCTCGGGAGTTCAGGTAGTGGCCTATGACGATCAGGGCGGCGCCATGGCCGCGCGTTTGTGGTGGCTGCTGAAGTGGCTCGGCCACGACGCTGCTGCCGTGTTGGATGGCGGCTGGGTGCGCTGGCAGCGCGAGGGCTGTCCGGTCACTGCCGATGCGCCTGCGCCAACCGCCCGCATCTTCGAGCCAGAGCCGCGCCGCGAGCTCGTGGTTTCGGCTGAGGATATTCTGACCCGCTTCGGCGATCCAGCCTATAGACTGATCGACTCGCGCGCCCCCGAACGTTATCGGGGCGAAGTAGAACCCATAGACCCTGTGGCCGGGCATATTCCGGGAGCGGTCAATTACCCCTATGAACGCAACCTGGATCGTGAGGGGAACTTCGTCTCGAAAGAATTTCTCAGAGGCAGGTTTCATGTGCTCCTGGAAGATATACCGGCTGAGAGAGTGACCTTTTATTGCGGATCGGGCGTCACGGCCGCGCAGAACATCCTTGCCGTTGTCCACGCCGGCCTGGGCATGCCGCGCCTGTACGCCGGCTCCTGGAGCCACTGGATCACCGACCCCGAGCGGCCCATAACGACGGGCGAATGAATATCTTCGCGCCCTTGGCGTCTTGGCGGTTCATCATGATTTAGTTATGAAGATTACCCTCTCTCTCGCCCAAATGGCCTTCGAATTCGGCGCAGTGGAAACCAACTTCGCCCGCGCTGCCGGGTGGATTGCCGAAGCTGCAAACTTCGGCTCCGACCTGGTTTTGCTTCCCGAGTTGTGGGCCAGCGGCTATGACTTACCCAACTGGCCACGCTATGCCACGCCCCTGGACGAGGGCTTGTTCCCCCGCATGGCTGACCTGGCGCGCCAGCATAAAATCGCCGTGGGCTGTTCCCTTCTTGAAGAGCGCGAACGAAGAGCTTACAACACCTTCGTCTTATACGGGCCAGATGGGGCGCGTTGGGGCGAATACCGCAAAATCCACCGTTTTCGTCTGTTGGAAGAGGAGAAGTGGCTCGGCGAGGGGGACCGTTTGGGCTTGATAGATACTCCCTGGGGGCTGGTTGGCCTGGCCATTTGCTACGATTTGCGTTTCCCCGAAATGTTCAGACCCTATGCCATGGGCGGCGCAAAGCTGGTATTGATCGTATCTGAGTGGCCAGAACGCCGTATCGCTCACTGGACGAAACTGCTGATGGCGCGTGCCATCGAAAATCAGTGCTTTTTCGCTGCTGTCAACAAGGTTGGTGTGAGCCTGGGGGTCGAATTGGGCGGTCGCAGTGCAGTGATTGATCCGTGGGGAGTCCCCCTGGTCGAAGCGGACGATCAGGAAGCGCTCTTGACCGTCGAAATTGATTTCAGAGAAGCCGACAAAGCCCGGCGATTTATCCCGGTTTTCGAAGATCGTCGCCCCGACTTGTATTCGTGAGTCCACTGCAAAAACTACGAGTAGTGGATTCGGGGCGGCATATACATATATGCCGCTCCGCCACCGCTTTCATGAGTTTTTACAGTGAACACAGAGATAGAAATGATCCAAATCGATGGTTCTACTGGCGAGGGTGGGGGTCAGGTGTTGCGCAGTTCGTTGACTCTGTCGGTGATGACGGGTCAGCCGCTGCGCATCTTCGAAATCCGCGCCCTGCGCAAAAAGCCCGGTCTGCAAGCCCAGCATCTCAAAGCTGTCCAGGCAGCCGCGGCGATCTGTAGCGCTTCGGTGGAAGGAGCGGAGATGGGCGCGACCGAATTGATCTTTCGGCCAGGCGAGTTGACCTCAGGGAAATTCCACTTCGATATCGGTACTGCTGGCTCTACTTCCCTGGTGCTGCAGACTATCTTTCTGCCACTGACTCGGGCCAACGGGGCCTCCACGGTGACCATCACTGGCGGGACGCATGTGCCCTGGAGCCCTTGTTTTCACTATCTGGATTGGCTCTGGCTGCCATACTTGCGGCAATTGGGTTTGGATGCCGAATTGACCATGGAGCAGGCTGGCTTCTACCCCCAGGGGGGCGGGCGCATCCGGGCGAAGATCCAGCCTGCTCGATCCATTCAACCCCTGACACTCCCCGAGCGCGGCAGGCTGCGCCAGATTCGCGGCGTCTCGGCGGTCGCCAATTTGCCCGAGGATATCGCCAGGCGCCAGCGCCAGCGCGTCGTCAGCCGGTTGGGGGACAAATATCCACTCAATGATATCCGCATCGTCCAACTCCCCGCGCCTTTCAAGGGGACAGTGATGCTTCTATTGGCCGAATTCGAGCGCAGCCAGTGTTGTTACTTCGCCCTGGGCGCGCCCGGCAAACGCGCTGAAACGGTCGCCGATGAAGTTGCCGACGCGATCGAGGCGTTCATGGCCGGCGATGGCGCCATTGACCAATACCTGGCCGATCAGCTCCTGCTGCCCCTGGCCTTCGCGGATGGCCCTTCGGCATTTCGTACATCGAAGATAACCAAGCATCTATTGACCAACGCCGAAATCATCCAGTCGTTCCTGCCAACGGAGATCATCATCGAGGGGCAACATGGGGAGCCTGGAAAGGTCTTGGTTGATGTTGGCGTGGTGGTTTGATGAGGTTGTGTGAGAGCCACTTTTCGATTCTACGCCGAACTGAATGATTTTCTGCCCCGAACACGCCAGCGCGTCGATTTCACGTACTCTATCGAGGGGCATGAGACGGTCAAGCATCTGATCGAGTCGATGGGCGTCCCGCACACTGAGGTGGACCTGATCCTGGTCAACGGAAATTCGGTGGGCTTCGATTATCAGGTGCGAGATGGGGACCAAGTCAGCGTGTATCCCGTCTTCGAGAGCATGGATATCCAGGCGGTCTCGCAGGTCAGGCCGGAACCGCTGCGCGAGCCGCGCTTCGTACTCGATAACCACCTGGGCAAGCTGGCGACCTATTTGCGACTGTTGGGCTTCGACGTCGCCTACCGCAACGATTTCGACGATCTCGAACTGGCGGAAATTTCCAGCAGCGACCGGCGCATCTTGTTGACCCGAGACCGCGGCTTGTTGAAACGGGGGCAGGTGACCCGGGGGTATTGCGTCAGGGCAAAGAATCCCCAGCAACAGGTGAGAGAAGTCTTGCAGCGGTTCGACCTGGTTGGCCTGGCGCATCCCTTCTCTCGATGTGCGCGCTGTAACGGGTTGTTGAAACCTGTGTCCAAGGACGAGGTGGTTGACCGATTGGAGCCAAAGACGAAGCTTTATTTCGAGGAATTTCGCCAATGTGAAGCATGTGAACAGGTTTACTGGAAGGGATCTCATTTCGAGCGGATGGAAGGGTTTATCGAGCAGGTGTTGATGGAGAGGAATCACTCTCAATCGTGAATCTGCTATAGACTATAATTGAAGAAACATAACTGCTCAGCCATCGAACGGATTTACCCGAAAAAAGGGTGTGCGCAGGGGGCGTAGCCCCCTGCGCACACCCTTTTTTCGGGAATTTCTCCGTTTGGCTGAGGAGTTACGAAGAAACTACGCAACTGAGGAAATATTCATGTTGAATTCGTTCTTCGAACCGTCTTCTGTGGCGGTGATTGGCGCCTCGCGGGACCCGGCCAAGCTGGGCTATGCCGTGTTGCATAACCTGGTCGAGGGAGGGTATGTGCAGAAGGGCGCGGTGTATCCGATCAACCCGAAGGCTGATGAAATTCTTGGGTTGAAAGCATACGCCTCGGTCCTGGATGTGCCGGAAACGATAGATTTAGCGGTGATCGTCATCCCCTATCCGTATGTGCCCGATGCGCTGCGCATCTGCGGTCAGAAGGGCATCCCGGCGGCGATCGTCATCAGCGCTGGTTTTCGTGAGGCCGGGATGGAGGGGCTGGAGCGCGAGCGTGAGCTGCTGACCATCGCCAATGAATACAGCATTCGCCTGATCGGCCCCAACTGCCTGGGTGTCATTGATACGTTCACCCCTCTCAACGCCTCCTTTTCCGCCGGAACGCCGCCCAGCGGCCCGATGGCCTTCATGTCACAATCTGGCGCCTTGGGGACTGCTATTCTGGATTGGGCGCAGGCTGGCCGGTTGGGATTGGCGAAATTCGTCAGCCTGGGCAATAAGGCCGATGTCAGCGAGATAGACCTGTTGCAGGCCTGGGCGGACGATCCGAACACCAACGCCATTCTGATCTATACCGAGGGACTGCCCAACGGAGAGGAGTTCATCCGGGTGGCTCGGGAGGTCACCAGGAAGAAACCCGTTGTAGCAATCAAATCCGGGGTGACTCAATCTGGCTCGCGGGCGGTGTCTTCTCACACAGGTTCGCTGGCCGGGTCGGAGCAGGCTTATCAGGCGGCCTTCCATCAAGCGGGTGTGCTGCGGGCTGAGTCGATGGAAGAGCTGTTCGATATCGCTCTGGCTCTGGGCTACCAGCCGCTGTTGAAAGGCGACAGGATCGCGATCATCACCAACGCCGGCGGGCCTGGAATTTTGGCTACCGACGCCCTGGAAAGAGCAGGCATGACCCTGGCGCGCTTCGAGTTGGAAACCTTGCAAGCCCTGGAGGAGTTCCTTCCTGATGCGGCCAGCGCGGCCAACCCGGTGGATGTGCTCGGCGATGCGCGCGCCGACCGTTATCGGTTCGCGCTGAAAAAGGTCGCCGAGGATCCAAACGTAGATGGCCTGCTGGTGGTGTTGACTCCCCAGGCGATGACCGAGATCGTTCGAACAGCCCGCGATATTGGCGAGTTGACCAGGGGATTAGATAAACCCGTGATCACTTGCTTCATGGGCGAAGCGGTGATCTCGAAGGGCATTGATATCCTCGCCGAATACGGCGTTCCCAACTACCCCTTCCCTGAACGGGCGGCGCGGGCTTATAACGCCATGTCCCGCTATCGCCAGATCCAAACCCGGCCCCTCTCTGAATACGCCAGCTTCGATGTGGATAAGAAAGCCACTCGGTCTTTGCTCGATCAGGTTCGTTCCGAGGGCCGTTTGACGATGGGCGACGCCGAAGCCCGCGCCATCCTGCAAGCCTATGGGCTAAAACCCCCTGACTCTCGCCTGGCCGCCACGCCGGATGAGGCGGTCAAGATCGCTGCGGAGATCGGCTTCCCGGTGGTGCTCAAAATCGCCTCTCCGGATATCTTGCACAAGACCGATGTCGGCGGGGTCAAGGTGGGGTTGCGCAACGCCGAAGAGGTGCGCGATGCCTTCGAGCTGATGACCTACCGGGCCGAGCGTTACCTGCCCGAGGCCCGTTTGTGGGGCTGCCAGGTGCAGGAGATGGCCCCTCCGGGCGGCCTGGAGGTGCTCGTCGGCATGAACCGCGATCCTCAGTTTGGCCCATTGGTCACTTTTGGGTTGGGCGGCATCTACGTCGAGACCCTGAAAGACGTCACTTTCCGGGTGGCGCCGTTTACCATACTTGACGCCGAGAATATGTTGGCCGAAATTCGCGCCCATGCGCTACTCGACGGCGTGCGCGGTCAACCCCCGGTGGACAAAGAAGCCATCGTCGCTGCTCTGCTGCGCGTTGGCCAGTTGGTGTGCGATTTTCCCGAGATCACCGAGATAGATATCAACCCCTTGATCGTGTACCCTCGAGGTCAGGGCGCGATGGCGATTGACATGCGTTTGGTATTGAGCAAGTAGGAGAATTTCATGAAATCTTTATATGTCACTTCCGTGGATCGTTATTCCGGCAAGACTGCCTTGTGTCTGGCCTTGGGCAAGCGGTTGATCGAGAATGGTTACAAAGTGGGCTACCTGAAGCCGCTGAGCTTGCAGCCTGGACGTGTCAATGACGAGGTGGCTGATGAGGATGCGGTCTTTGTAAAACAAGTTTTGGGATTGACAATGGCCGCGGGGGATTTATCTCCCGTTGTGGTGACCTCCGAACTTTTGCGGGAGCGTCTGACGGGGACCGGGGCTGGTGATCTGATGCCCAAAGTGCGCGCTGCCTCCGAGGCTGCTGGCGCCGGCCAGGACATCCTGTTGCTGGAAGGCGGCGGCAGTCTGCGCGAGGGGTATGTGATGGGCCTGCCGACTCCCCAGGTTGCCGCCGAATTGGGCAGCCAGGTTCTGGTCATAGTCAAATACCGCGACAATGTGCTGTTGATGGACGATGTGATCGCGGCGCAGTTCCGCCTTGGCGATTCGCTGTGCGGCGTGATCATCAACCGCGTCCCTGCCGGCGCCATGGACTTCGCCGAAAAGTACGCTCGCCCTTACTTCGAGAAGCAGGGCATCGCCATCTTTGGCGTGTTGCCCGAAGTGCGCGGCCTGGCTGCCCTGACCGTCGAAGAATTGCTCGATGTGTTAGATGCCCAAATCCTCACCGAGACCAAGACAACCGATGCGCTGATCGAAAACCTGACGATTGGCGCAATGACCGCTGAGGCCGCCTTGAGCCGCATGCGCAAACAGCGCAACAAGGCCGTCATCACCGGCGGCGACCGCACCGATATCCAGTTGGCCGCTCTAGAAACCTCCACCACCTGCCTGGTGCTGACCGGCAACCTGCATCCCAGCCCGCTGATCATCAAGCAGGCCGATCAGTTGGGCGTCCCGATATTATTGGTCCCCGAGAACACCATGGAAACCATCGAATCGATAGACCGCGTCTTTGGCAAAACCCGCCTGGGCCAGACAGCCAAGCTGGAGCAATTCCAGGCCTTACTGGCGGAGTACGTGGACTTGAAACGATTGGATCAATGTCTGGGAATATCTGGATGATATAATTCGGGTGTGTTTCGAAAGAGTCATGCAACCCTCCCGAGGATCCATTTCGACCAGTCGTTGGTTCCTCGCAGGCCACCTTCGGGAGGTTCGGTGTTGTCCAACAAATGGAGGAACAGTGATGGCAAAGAAAGATGAATCTGAAGAACAAGCTCGATCACCAGAAACCCCGCTCAATCCACCCCCCGAGCCAAAATATGTGGGCGGCTTTGGGATCACCGTGCTGGCGATTTATTTGATCGTTTTTACCCTGACGCTGTTTTGGGGCCTTCTGACTGTTTGGCCTTCGGAGGGCGCGGTCGAACTGTCGGAGGAGGCGCGTTTGATCTTGGTCGTGCTGATCTCCGGCGCGCTGGGTAGCATGGTGCATGCCCTGCGATCCTTCTTTTGGTATGTCGGCCAACGCAAATTGGTCAGGAGTTGGGTGGCGCAGTATGTCTTGCTGCCATTCAGCGGCGCGACCCTCGGGTTGCTGTTCTACCTGGTCTTGCGGGCTGGCCTGTTCTCACCTGAAGCC
>VGOC01000079.1 GCA_016865865.1 Chloroflexota bacterium | reverse complement strand
CGGCTTTCCCTAAAAAGGAGCAATATTTCGTGATCGCCGCCGTCAACGTCGTCTTCCCATGGTCTATGTGCCCCATGGTGCCTACGTTCAAGTGCGGTTTGTCGCGTACAAATGTTTCCTTTGCCATACGTGCTCTCCTGTGTACTGATTGATACGAACAATGAATTCGAATGATAACTAGATTTCACCTCGGATGATCTTTTCGGCTAAACCATCGGAAATTTTAGCGTAATGATCGAATTCCATCGTGAACACACCCCGGCCCTGGGTTGCCGAACGCAATCGGGTTGCGTAGCCGAACATCTCAGCCAAAGGTATCATCGCTCGGACAGCTTGCGTGCTTCCCGGCCGCGCTTCCATGCCCAGCACTTCACCGCGCCGTGAATTCATCTGTCCGATGATCTCACCCAGAAATTCATCCGGGGTAACAACTTCTACTTTCATCATCGGCTCTTGCAAAATGGGCTTGGCTCGTTGAACGCCCTCTCGGAATGCCATCGATCCTGCCAGTTTGAAGGAAATCTCATTCGAATCAACTTCATGGAATGAACCATCATACAGGCGGACATGCACATCCGTCACCGGATATCCTGCAAGAACCCCTGCTTCTGCCGTCTCACGCACACCTTTTTCGACCGCGGGGATGAATTCCTTGGGGATCGCGCCGCCAACGATTTCATTTTCGAAGGTCACACCGACGCCAGGCTCATTCGGCTCGATAGCTAATACCACATGAGCAAATTGCCCACGGCCGCCAGTCTGCTTCGAGTGGCGATATTCGATATCCTCGACAGCCCTGGTGATGGACTCGCGGTAAGCAACTCGAGGGTTGCCCACCCGGGCATGCACGCCGAACTCTCGGAGCAGGCGATCCACCAAAACTTCCAGATGGAGTTCGCCCATCCCCGAGATGAGGGTCTGCCCGGTTTCAGAATCAACTCGAACCTGGAAAGTCGGGTCCTCCTCGGATAGTTTGTGCAAAGCCTCGGACATCTTGTCCTGGTCGGCCATGGTTTTGGGTTCGATCGCCACCGAAATCACCGGTTCCGGGAAGGTGATGTTTTCCAAAATAATCTGGCTGGCCGCATCGCACAGCGTATCCCCAGTGAAGGAAAATTTAGGCCCTAGAACGGCGACAATGTCGCCAGCCGAGGCGTCATCAATATCTTCGCGACGATCGGCGTACATCCGGATAAGCCGGCCAATACGCTCTTTCTTCTGCTTTACCGAGTTATACGTCGTAGCGCCTTTGGTCAGGCGGCCAGAATATATGCGCAAATAAGCCAAACGCCCGACATAGGGATCGGTGACGATTTTAAAGACCAGGGCGCTCAAAGGGGCAGTATCCTCAGCCGGTCGCACGAGTTCCTCATCGCTATTCGGACGGTATCCTCGCACCGGCGGGATATCGAGCGGCGAGGGCAAGTAATCTACCACTGCATCCAGGACAGGTTGGACGCCTTTATTGCGCAGCGATGTTCCACAGAAAACCGGCGTAAGTTCGCCAGCAATAACCGCCCGCCGCAAGGCTGCTTTCAACTCTTCGACGTTGATCGTCTCCCCTTCGAGATATTTGAGGGTAAGTTCATCATCGGTTTCGGCAATTTGCTCGATCATGTGTTCGCGCATTGCTTCGGCCTGGGCCAGGAGATCTACAGGTATATCGCCGACAACCGGCCCCATTCCCAGATTATCTTTCCAGATGATGGATTCTTCTGTGAGCAGGTCAACAACGCCCTTGAACTCCGATTCCACGCCAATGGGCAGTTGCACAGCAACCGGGTTGGCGCCTAGACGTTCCCGAATCATCTTGACAGTGCGCTCGAAAGACGCTCCCACTCGATCCATCTTGTTGACGAAACAAACCCGCGGGACGCCATAAAGGTCGGCCTGACGCCAGACAGTTTCACTCTGCGGTTCGACGCCTTGAACAGCATCGAAAACCACTACCCCACCATCCAGCACCCTCAAGGAGCGCTGCACTTCCGCGGTGAAATCAATGTGGCCTGGGGTGTCAATGAGGTTGATCAGATGATCTTTCCAGTCAGCCGACACCGCCGCGGAAACAATCGTGATACCACGCTCGCGTTCCTGGTCCATCCAGTCGGTGACGGTGGTGCCGTCATCAACGGAACCAAGACGGTGCGTTTTGCCTGTGTAGTACAGGATTCGCTCGGTCGTGGTAGTTTTTCCGGCATCGATATGGGCAATGACGCCGATATTTCGATACCGCTCCAGAGGATACTGTCGTGACATTCGTACCTACAAACAATAAAACTTATACCCGGTAATGCGAGAAAGCCCGGTTGGCTTTTGCCATTCGGTGTGACTCTTCACGTTTTCGGACCGCCGAGCCTGTATTGTTGGCCGCGTCCAGTAACTCCTCGGCCAGAAGCTCGGGGAAAGCCTTCCCTGCGCGGGTGCGCGCGCCGGTCAGAATCCAGCGCGTTGCCAGCGCAAATTGACGATCCGGAGGCACCTCCATCGGCACCTGGTACGTGGCGCCGCCAATACGGCGCGGCTTGACTTCCATAATCGGCGAAGCATTCTCGATCGCTTTATCGAACATCTCCAACGCATTCTGGCCGCTACGCTCTTGTACAAGACCCAATGCATCGTAGACCAACCGAGTAGCCACGCTCTTCTTGCCATTCTTCATAACGCAATTGATGAAGGCTTGCACGTTCACACTTTGGTAGCGCACATCCGGTTCAATCGCGCTTTTTGGCGGTTTATTTCGTCGCATTCAACTTCTCCGTTTTGCAATCGATCCTCATCGAGAATCGCCGGGGAATATCTATTCCGGCGATTCCTTTTGTTGGATGCTATCGTTTCTTCGTTCCGTACTTAGAACGGCCCTGCTTTCGATCATCAACGCCTGTGGAGTCGAGGCTGCCTCGGACGACATGATAGCGCACACCGGGCAGGTCTTTCACACGACCACCACGAACCAAAACGATCGAGTGCTCCTGCAGGTTATGACCCTCGCCAGGGATATAGGCCGTCACCTCGATCATGTTGGTGAGGCGCACACGCGCGATCTTACGCAGCGCGGAATTCGGCTTCTTGGGCGTCATTGTGCGAACGATTGTGCATACGCCTCGTTTTTGAGGGGCGCCCTTCGGCTGTCGGATGCGGCGCTGTTTATCCGAGTTAAACGCGTATTGCAACGCAGGAGCTTTGCTCTTGGTAGATTTATCTTTGCGACCATTTCGAACCAGTTGATTAATCGTGGGCACGTTCGCCTCCAAAAAAAATCGGGTTGTTACTATAACTACATTACTTCTTTTCAACAACGGAGGCCATCGCTCGTGCATTGATGGCCTCGCGTTCATTCACGTTTCGTCCTGTTAAACGGATAGGGGGTATTTGCCTACCCTTCCCTTTTGGGACAACAACCAGTGATTTTACCACGCTGAAATATCAACGTCAATAGTCTTGCCCCAATTCTAGTAAGCCTGTGGTCATCTTGGGACGCTTCTTACGGGTGTCCTCTTTGCCGAAACGAACCACCTTGCCCCCTTCGGTGACAGCTTCGACTTCCAGGCCAAGGCTCTGAAGCTCCTTGACCAACACCTGGAAGGAGGCCGGGATGCTGGGATCCTCCATGGATTCGCCTTTGACGATGGCTTCATAGGCTTTCACACGCCCGACCACATCATCGGATTTGATGGTGAGCATTTCTTGAAGGGTGTAGGCTGCGCCATAAGCCTCCAGCGCCCATACTTCCATCTCGCCGAAACGCTGACCGCCGAACTGCGCCTTGCCGCCCAACGGCTGCTGGGAAACCAGGCTGTAGGGGCCGGTCGAGCGAGCGTGCACCTTGTCTTCGACCAGGTGATGTAACTTGAGAATCGACATCACGCCTACCGTGACAGGCCGGTCGAAGGGTTCACCGGTCTTCCCATCTCGTAAGATTTGCTTGCCCAGGATAGGCGACGGAATGTTTTTCTGGAGCATGATCTCTTCGGCTTTGGCGCGCAGATCTTCATCCGCCACCCTTTCGTCATCCACCTCTTGATCCTTCAGCCACAAACGCAAGCAGGCATTCACAGCGCGCTCGTCCTGAGCATCGCGTTCTTCCACGGGGATTTTCATATCTTCGAAGGCCAGGACGAGATCAGGATCGAATCCATTCTCCTTCAACCATTCTCGCAGTACAGCCCGGCGGGCATAATCTACATCTGCGATCAGCTGATAGACGTCGTATCCCAGGTCTCCAAGCCAGGCCTCCATGTAGATGCGGCGGATATAGTGTTCATCCTCGATCCCTGCGGGATCATATCCTTCTTCCAGCCATTTCCAGGCCCGATCAGCAACTTCTTTCCAGGCCCGATCTATCATCCACACACGAGCTAACTCGGCCTCGATTTCGGTTTCTCGAGCGCCATCGAATACTGGCGTGATGGCGCGGAAGCCTAAGCCACGCGTCGCCCAACCCAAATGGACTTCCAACACCTGACCCACATTCATACGACCAGGGACCCCGGTGGGATTCAGGATGATGTCCACGGGTGTACCATCCTCGAGGAATGGCATATCCTCCTCGGGAACGATCACAGAGACGACGCCTTTGTTCCCATGCCTGCCGGCCAGCTTATCCCCCGACGAGAGTTTACGGCGCTGCGCCACCGAGACGCGCACCATCGTCTCGACGCCAGAGGAAAGCTCTACCCCATCATCCCGGGAGAAGATCTTTACATCAACGACCTTGCCGCGCGCGCCGTGAGGCATTCGCAGCGAGGTGTCTTTCACATCGCGAGATTTTTCGCCGAAAATAGCCCGTAGCAATCGCTCTTCAGGGGTGAGTTCTTTTTCACCCTTCGGAGAAATCTTGCCCACCAGGATATCGTTCGGACCAACCTCGGCGCCGATGCGGATAATGCCATCTTCATCGAGATCTTTGATAGCCGTCTCGCCAACGTTTGGGATATCGCGTGTGATCTCTTCGGGTCCCAGCCGGGTATCGCGAGCCTCGATTTCGTATTTTTCGACATGCACAGATGTAAAGCGGTCTTCCTGAACGAGCCGCTCCGAGATGACGATGGCATCCTCATAGTTGGCCCCTTCCCAGGAAAGGAAGGCGATCAGAGCGTTCTGGCCCAAAGCCAGGTTTCCATCTACCGTGGAGGAAGAATCGGCGATCACATCGCCTTTCCTGACAACCTGCCCTTTCGTCACCGAAGGACGTTGGTCAACACAGGTGCTCTGATTCGACCGCTGGTATTTACGCAGCGGATATACTCGCTCGCCATCTTTATGGCGGATGACAATGCGTCCACCCGTCACTGAAACGACCTCGCCGTCATCCTGAGCGATAACCACCTGACCAGAGTCTACCGCGGCAGCGTATTCCATGCCTGTAGAGACGAGGGGAACTTCAGGGCGCAGCAGAGGCACTGCCTGGGCTTGCATATTGGAACCCATCAAGGCGCGGTTGGCGTCATCATGCTCCAGGAAGGGAATCAAGGCGGCGCTGATGCCGACAATCTGTTGCGGCGCCACGTCCATATAGTCTATATTCTCGGCTGGCGAAAAGATGAAAGTCGTCCGGTGCCGGGAGGAAGCTCGTCCACGGATGAATTCTCCGTACTCGTTGAGCGGCGAGTTAGCCTGGGCGATCACGAATTTGTCTTCTGTATCGGCAGAGAGGTAAACGTAATCCTCGGTAACGAAAGGCACCACCGGGATTTCGCTCACATTCAATTTGGCTATTTGTTTCGCCAGCTTTTCATCAATGCGGGTTCCTTTGGCTGCAATCACTTTGCCGGATTTTGGATCAGTCACATCTTCTCGCAACGAGCGATTCACCATCAGGGGGCTATCCGGCGGAAGCGCCTTCAACACATGCCGATAGGGAGTCTCGATGAAACCATATTCGTTGACTTTGGCGAAGGAGGCAAACCGCCCGATCAAACCGATATTGGGGCCTTCGGGTGTCTCGATGGGGCAGATGCGCCCATAGTGAGATTGGTGCACGTCACGCACATCGAAACCGGCGCGCTCGCGCCGCAGACCGCCCGGGCCTAACGCCGACAACGTGCGCTTATGGCGCAACTCGGCCAGCGGGTTGGTTTGATCCATGAATTGTGATAACTGGCTGGAGCCGAAGAATTCGCGTAACGCGGCCACCACCGGGCGAACGTTGACCAGGCTGATCGGGGAGAGATTATCCGTATCGCGGATGGACATGCGCTCCTTGACCACGCGCTCCATACGGCGCAGGCCTATGCGCAGTTTATTCTGAATCAACTCACCCACCGTCTTGGTGCGGCGGTTGCCCAGGTGATCTATATCATCCGGGTGTTCCGTCTCGTTATTGATGGCAATCATATAACGCACCAAACGGACGATATCCCACTTGGTGATCGTACAGTGATCAATCGGCACGATGTCGTGCAGATCGAGTTTTTGATTGAGCTTGTACCGGCCAACCCGCTTCAAGTCGTAGCGGCGTTGCTGAAAGAGCTGCTCCTCCAGAAATTCACGGGCATTCTCCAGGGTGGCCGGGTCGCCTGGGCGCATACGGCGAAAGAATTCCAGAAGGGCAGCCTCGGCAACCGTTATGCCATCACGCGTATCCCATTCCGGCTCCTGGGCCAGGGTGGCAGGAATATACATGCGATCCGGGTTATTATCAATATCCGCGAAGAGGTTGAGGATTTCTTCATCGGTGCCATGGACAATGGCATTGTCCTTCAAGCCATCATCCACAGCGGCCAAAGCCCGCAAGAAAATCGTGATGGGGATGGTTCGGCGGCGGTTGAATTTGAGCGTCAGATAATCGCTCTTCCGAGTGCCGAACTCCATCCAGGCGCCGCGATCGGGGATCATTTTCGAGTTTGCCAGCCTGCGGCCAGTCGCACGATCCACTTCTGCCTCGAAGTAGACGCCTGGAGAGCGAATCAACTGAGTGACCACGACGCGCTCCGTGCCATTGATAATGAACGTGCCTTTTTCGGTCATCTCCGGGAAATCGCCCAGGAAGATATCCTGCTTGATCGGCTCAGGAATGGCAGGCCCGGCTAATAAAACCGACACATACAGCGGGCAGGCGTATGTCAAGTCGCGCTCGACGCACTCATCCACGTTGAATTTCGGCTCCTCGAACCAATACGTTAATCCGAACTCCTCAGCCTCGGGCGTCTGGCTTGGGAAATACAAGCGCATATCGCCGCTATAAGACTCGATAGGGGAAATCTCGTGAAAAAGGTCAGCCAGTCTGTCGCTCTTCAAACGTTCGAAAGATTGCAACTGCACTTCGATCAAATCCGGCAAACCGAAACGAACGTCGATTCGAGCGTAAGATTTGGATGGTGGAAGCTGTGCCATAAAACAATTACTCCTGCGTCAACCTTTGGCGAAACAACATCTTAAACAAATCCAGACTACGCGGAAGAATGCCCTGACTGCAACTCTCTAGCCAGGGCAACGTAGTCCCCAAATTGATTTCACAACGGCCAGGGAACACTTCATGAATATCTAGGCCAAGAGGCATTATTATACTGATATCCACTTATATGGTCAAGCAGAAATTTGCCTTGCGCGCGCGAAAATGTTGTCAGAAGGATTCCCGAAAAAAGGGGGGTTATCTCCTGATATGTCTTGCGCGCGCAATTCGCCTTTTCCACTCGGAGGGTATAATTAGTCCATATCTTATTGGTTCCAGCTCGTCCGGGTCAGGATCATCTCATGACAATAAACCCAGATCAGGATTTTCGCTCCGGCTTCGTGGCGGTTATGGGCCGGCCCAATGTGGGCAAATCAACGCTCATCAACAGCCTCATCGGACAGAAGATCGCCGCCGTCTCCCCCAAACCCCAAACCACCCGCCAGCAGCAACTCGGCATCCTCACCCTGGACGAAGCTCAAATCGTCTTCATTGATACGCCGGGGTTGCACAACCCGCGCCACAAATTAGGCGAGTTCATGAATGACGAGGCCGCGCACGCGCTCGAAGAAACCGACCTGATCCTCTTTCTGGTGGATTTGACCGAGACACCCCCTCATGAAGAAGACCACCTCCTGGTCGAATTGCTTGACGATCTCGACCCGCGCCCGAAGGTGATCCTGGCCCTGAACAAGCTCGACCGTGTGGAGGCGGGGGATGTGGCCCGAAGAGCGGCGATTTATGAAGAACTGCTGCCCGAGGCGATCCCCATCAGAATATCCGCCGTGCGCGCCGACCAACTGGGCGAGCTATTGCAAACGCTGATCGCCAACCTTCCCCCAGGGCCGCCCTACTACCCGGTGGATCAGATCACCAACTTATACGAAAAAGAAATCGCCGCCGACCTGATCCGCGCCGCCTGCCTGATCCACCTGCGCGACGAAGTCCCCCACGCCATCGCCGTGCGCATGGACGAATACACCGAACGCGGCGACCAGGGTGCTTATCTTCACGCCACGCTCTTCGTGGAACGCGACACGCAAAAAGGCATCGTGGTTGGCCAGGGGGGGGAAATGATCAAACGCATCGGCGCCCATGCCCGGGGGCAAATCGAAGCCATGAGTGGGCGCAAGGTTTATTTGCAGCTACGCGTCAAGGTGCGTAAAAACTGGCGGGACAACGAACAGGCGTTGAAACAGTTCGGGTTCAAGCGCTGGGAATAGTCAGTGGGCAGTAGGCAGTGGACAGTACAATGATGAAGTATTTGTATATCCAAATCGCACTCGGTATCGCCGCCCTCAACTGGGTCTCAGTCGCCATAAAATCGAAATGGCTGGAATATGTCACCAAGCCTGCCACGATGCTGGCGCTCCTGGCCTTTGTATGGCGGTTACGACCCGGCCTGATCGCCCACGGGGATGTCAACTGGTTGATCTTTGCCCTGCTCTTCTCCCTGGCCGGAGATGTGTTTTTGATGCTGCCGGGAAATCTCTTTCTGCCAGGGTTGATCTCCTTCCTGCTGGCTCATCTTGCCTACATCTTCGCCTTCAATATCGTATCCCCTCCCCTCGACTCTGCCAGCCTGATCGTCGCGCTGATGGTGGTGATTACCGGCGCGCAGATATACCGCCGCATCGCCGCCGGGTTGGAAATCGCCGGGGAGCAGAAGATGAAAATCCCGGTGCTGATCTATACCATCGTGATCTCGGTGATGGTCATCTGTGCCTTGTTGACCCTGGTGAGCAGCGGCTGGGAAAACTACCGCGCCCTGCTGCTCAGCGTCGGCGCGCTGCTCTTCTTCCTCTCCGACACCTGGTTGGCCTGGGATCGCTTCGTAGAACCGCTGAAGTTTCGTGACCTGCGCGTGATGGTCAGCTATCACCTGGCGCAGATTTGTTTGTGTTTGGGGTTTTTGGTTTCGCCATAACAACAGGTGACTGTCATCTCCAACGAGGCGCTGTTACGAAGAAACCCGTTCTCTGACAGAAAACGGGTTTCGATTAGGTCCTCGGAGGCAGGGCCATCTTTGGGGAAGGGGTCAGCTCCAACTACGAGTCCGGCTCCCCCTTCATCAACACTTCTGCCGCCTGGACGGCTTCGACCGCCGCGGGGGAGGCGATATACTCCCGCGTTCCGAAATAGGTCAACAACACCGCACCCAAACCCCACAATCCAACCAGGACGCGCGGCAGCCAACCCACGCAGGGGACCAGCTCGTCGAAACCCACCAGCACGAAGTAGAGGATCAGGGTGCCGACGCCGGCAGCGATAGCGGGCGCCCACTCCTGATTCAGCATCCTGGCGATGCGACGACCAACTTCTAATCCCAGGGCCACCCAACCCAGCAGCCAGGCGATCCCCAGCAGCACCACCTCCACGAACGCCACCGGGATCAAGATGATGGTGACGGACAGAGCGATAAACGCCAGGGGCGCCAACAAGGCGGTCAGCAGGCCCGCGCCGCCGGTGATGAGCGGTTGATCCAGGGCCGCGCGCGCCACCCGATCTGCTTGTGAGGGGAAGAAGATCACCAGCAAGACCGCCAACGCTGCCCAGATGAACATGCGGAAGGTGAACCAGACGATTTTCAAAACAGGGTTCGGACTGACGTCCATCATAGGAGGCTTCACATCATCGAACTGCATCTCCGAGGGGAAATTGAATTGAAACGGCAGGCTCAACCCCTGGATCACATCGCCGCTGATTTGGGCGCCGGCTTCCCTTTGGAGCGAAGCCCCCATCGTGACTAGATCGCCATTCACCACCGCAGCCCCCCCGAGCTGGAGCGCCCCGCCGATGCCCACCATATCGCCATTGACGGTCCCTCTACTATCCACCGTGCCTCCCACCAGGACGACATCGCCATTGACGGTGCTGCCCGCTTCCAGGGTCGCTGCGCCCCCAATCACTATCAGGCTGCCATCCAGAGTTTCTCCTTCAGCCAGGGTGTATGTGCCGCCAAAGACAACTTTATCATCCATGAGATCTCTGGCGTAAGCAGCGCCTGGCCAGAGCAGCGCTGCAATGACGAATAGATAGATGAGGAGTTTTAGATTTTTCATGATTTATGCCCTCCCAGGCATCCTCGCCAAACGCGCCATGGATAAGACCCACAGCAGGCTGCCTGAACTGACGATTAGTGCCAGGATTGCCCATCCGCTGGGGGATAGCAGCCCCGGGATGGTGCGGATCAGAATGGCGAGGAGATTTTGGAATATATTGATGACTGTCAGGAGCGACGTGAGGCGATACACCAATACCAGTAATATTTCTGTCAGGGAATCGAAGGTATCGAAGAACGTCATCCCAAGCAGCATGCCTAACAGCGACACACCGTTCGCGATCAAAATCAGCGTGATCCAGGATTGCCAACGATAACGCGCAGTCAATACGCCCTGGTCTTCTTGCACCAGGCGCGCCTTCCAGCGATTGGCAAAACCTGGGGCCGGCTCGAGATCAGGACTCGCCTGGAACAGGCTGGCAACGCTCCGCCAGGAGTGTCCCAACGCCCGACAAGTCTCACAGGCCCGAAGGTGCTCGTCCAAAGCCCGGGCCTGGTCAGGCGTCAGCGGGTCATCGAAAAGGAGCCAGGTTTCAAAAGGCTGGTGTCTCATAGGGTATCCTTTCCACGTGGTCTGGTTCGAGGATTTCCATTTGCGCTTCCTGTAATTGCCAGCTCTCGGCAAGCGCCCGGCGAGCCCGGTAGAGGCGGCTCTTGACAGCGCTCTCGCTGAGCGCCAGCGTGTCTGCGATCTCTTCATAAGAATATTCGTACCAGTAATGTAGGACCACCACAGCGCGGTCTCTAGGGGCCAGCCCGTCGAGCAACTGGCGAATGCGGGTTTGCTTCTCATCCATCACCAGGGCCATCTCGGGGGAGGGGCCTGGGTCGGGCGGCTGCCACCAATCATACTCTTCATCATCTATCGAGAAAGACGGCAAACGACGTTTTCTCAAGCGGTCTATGCAGTAATGCGAGGCAATCGAGAGCAGCCAGGTGGCAAAGGAGCGCCCGGGGTCATAGCGATTCAAGTGCCGATAAGCCCGCAGAAACGTCTCCTGCGCGGCGTCTTCAGCATCGCCAGCATCCCCCAGCATGCGGTAACACAGACTAAAGACAGGTCTTTGATAAGCTTCTACGATATGTGAAAAAGCATCTTTCTCACCTTCTCGCGCCTGGGCAAGCCATATCGCTTCGTTGTCGTTCAAAATTGCGCTCCTGCGGTCTCGTTTATCTATTCCAAATTACGCAGGGGGGGGGTAAAAGTTGCGAATTTGCAAGTAGCACGTTTCACGCTTTACGTTTTACGTTTTACGATTCTCTCTTCATTCATCCAACAACGAAACATCCGCCAGCGATTCGATCACCCCGATGACCGCCGAATTATCGAGTTTCGCCATGCCCATCTGTAACATGGCTGCGAAGAGTTGCGTATGCACCGCGGCAGACGGCATGGGGACGCCATACTGGCGCGCGGTGTCCATGACGATGCCCAGGTCTTTGGCTTGCATATAGGCTTTGAAGCCAGGCTGGCGGTTGCCTGCGAAGAGGCGCTCGGGTTTGACATCCAGAGTCCAGCACTGGGCCGCGCCGCCTTGAATGGCAGCGACCACCTTTTGGGGATCGGCGCCGGCCTTCTTAGCCAGGATCATCAACTCGCCCATCGCCACCATCTGGGCAGCCACCATAACCTGGTTGGCAGCTTTGGCGATCTGCCCCGCCCCTGCATCACCGACGTGGGTGATTGTTTTGCCAATCACATTGAAAATGGGCATGATCTTTTCCAGGGCTTCTGCCGGGCCACCGACCATAATCGCCAGGGTGCCCTTCTGGGCCCCGATGTCCCCACCGCTGACCGGACAATCCAGCGAGAGCACGCCCTTTTCGGCCAGCTTTTCGGCGATCCACCGGGCGGTGGCGGGTTTGATGGTGGAGTTGTCCACGAAGATCAGGCCTGGGTGGGCGCCTTCGATGATCCCACCAGAGCCGAGAGCGACCAGCTCCACATCGGGGGAATCAGGCAGGCTGGTGAAGACCACATCCACCTGCGAAGCGACTTCGGCGGACGAAGAGGCTGCTTTGGCCCCTTCAGCGACCAATTCATCTACCGCCCTGCGGCTGCGGTTGTGGACGATCAGAGGGAATCCCGCCCCGAGGATATTCCTGGCGATAGATTTGCCCATGATGCCCAGGCCGATATAGCCAACGGTTGGTTTCGATGACATGTGTGCTCCTTTAGTGATGAATAAAGGTAACTACTCAACCAAACGGAGAAATTCCCGAAAAAAGGGTGTGCGCAGGGGGCTACGCCCCCTGCGCACACCCTTTTTTCGGGTAAACTACTGATACCGTTTCGTAATGTTCGGCACCAGATATTCCTCGAAAGCGCGCTGCGCGTCATAATCCGGCTGCCAACCCCAATCGCGGCGGGCTGCGCTGTCATCCATGTCGGCAGCCCAACTATCCACGATGGCCTGACGTTTGAGATCAGGAGCATGGGTGATCTCAGCATCCGGGAAGAACTTCAACACCCAGCCCTTGAACTCCTCCGCCGATAGGCTGAAACTGGTCACATTGTACACTCGCTGGCAGATCGCCTCCGCCGGGGCGGCGGCCAGATTCAAAAGTGCTTTGATCGCATCTGGCATGGCCATGAAGGGGATACGCACATCGGGGCGCACGAAGCAGGCGTAGGGTTCGCCTTTGGCGGCGGCGTGCAACATCTCGGGGCCATAGTCGCTGGTGCCGCCGCTGGGAATAGTAAAGGCGCTGATCAGGCCGGGAAAACGAACCGCGCGGAAATCAACCATCACCGGCTGTTCCGCCGCCAATTGACGATAATACTCGCTGAAATAAATCCCCAACAACTCGCAATATAACTTGTTAGCCCCATACATGGTGCGGGGGTAATTCCACTCCCATTCTCTCACGCGGGCGTACTGGGTCTTAGTCTCCAGATCGGGCAGGCCGTAGACGGCAATCGAACTGGGAAAAATGAACTGCACCGGTTTCTGACGCCACTCGGATTGTTCGGCGGCGAGGCGCAGCAGCCCCATGGTGCCGTTGACATTGACCTGATGGGTGATCCCTGGCGAAAATTCACCCCTCGTCGAGAGCAGGGCTGCCAGATGATAGATGGCATCGAACTCATACTCGCTGACCAGCCGATCCAGGAGCTTTTGATCGAGGATGTCGGCTTCCCAATGAGTAGTCAAGCCCCTGACATCCTCAGGGAGGGGTTCCAGGTCCAGGGTCAGCAAGGGGGTCTTGCCATTCTTGGATAAAGCTTCGATCAACGCGTGACCGATCTCCCCTGCCGCTCCAGTAATCAAGATCGCTTTCTTGCGCATTCTTTTACTCCTCGTATGTGTAATGAGTGGGGCACAAACCTGCCGCCGCTCGACTTAGAGACTGTTTTAAAAGTCGCCAGAAACCACAGATAAACACAGATGAACACCGATTTTCTTGATGAACAGCCGTCTTTTATCGCCGAAATCCCTTTTATCTGTGTTCATCTGTGGCCGATTTGA